>JAJZDV010000033.1:5995-26733 GCA_021846025.1 Pseudomonadota bacterium | reverse complement strand
TGTCTCAGGAATGTCGCCAGTTGCCGGCGGACGGCGAAGAATCGGTATGGATCCTGAACAAGGCCCAGGTCACGGACTCGAGTGGCAAGCCGCTGGGCATCGTCACCAGCCTGCAAGACATCTCCGAACTCAAGCAACTGCAGGATCGGTTGCAGCGCGACGAGCAACGCTTTCGCTTTTTGGTCGATGAATCACCTGTGCCGCTGGTCATCACCCGCCTCAGCGACTCGGGATTGATTTTTTCCAACCGTGCCTCGGACGAACTCTTTCGTTCCAGCTCTGCCGAACAACACGGCAAACCCATGCGCAGCCTCTGGGCTGAGCCTGGACAACGCGAAGCCATCGTTGCGCGCGTACTGCGCGAGGGCAGCGTGAGCGGTCAGGAGGTCAAATTCCGTCGCTTCGATGGCAGCTTGCTCTGGTTGCTGCTGTCCATCACCCACACGCATTACCAGGATGAAGAAGCGCTGATCTTCGCTTTCAAGGACATCACCCCCACCAAGCAGCGTGAACTGAGCCTGCAGGAATTGGCCTTCACCGACTCGCTCACCGGTGTGTCCAATCGCCGCCATTTCCTGACCCAGGCAGCGGCCGCGTTTCAAGATGCGCGGCGACTGCGCCACGATCTGTCGCTGCTGGCCATCGACATCGACCACTTCAAGCAACTCAACGATGTTTACGGCCACCCCGCCGGCGATCGTGCGTTGCGCAGTTTCTCCACGGTCTGCAAGGCACAGCTTCGCAGCGCGGATCTTTTTGGGCGCCTCGGTGGTGACGAATTCGCGATCGTCCTGCCGCATTGCGACGGACTGCGGGCTTACGACTTCGCGCAGCGCCTGCGGCTGGCCATTCAGGAATCGGCGGGGATGGAGCACGCCCCCCTGCGCCAGCAACTCACCGTCAGCGTCGGCATTGCCGATGCCGCTGACCCGGATACTTCCGACCGCAGCATCGACGATCTGCTCACGCGCGCCGACAGGGCGCTCTACCACGCCAAGCAGCGCGGGCGCAACCGAGTCGAGATCTGGTCTTCCCACGATCTGGCGCTGCCCTGAGTCTTGCACCATCGCGCCGCGTGCCATCAAAGGCGTAGCCGGTTCGGGCCATGTTTGCGCGCGCCGCGCAAAAAAATGCCAAGCATGCGCTTGGCCAAGGGGGGAGGAGACAACAACCTGGTTCAGGCAAAGCCTGACGCATTCATTCTTTCTTGGTACCGTCTTTTTTCATCTTGTCGGCTTTTTCACCGGCCTTGTCGGGGGCAGAGGCGCTGCCCTTCGCGGCGTTGTAGGTTGTTGGCTGGACGGTCGCTGCCTGCACTGCGGTTTCGGCGGGCATGCCGGCAGCGTGGGCTTGCCCGGACATCAGCCCGGCCAGCAAAATGGCGGCAGCAAAACCGAACGCAGAAACCCAGGGCTTGCTGAACATCGCGGAGTTCATCGGATCGCTCCTGATTCGTGTTGGAAGGCGGTGCGTTGAGGAAAGCTTCAAAACACCCATGTCCCGGTATTGCAGTTTGCGTGCCAGGCAATGTTCATGTTTTGAATCAATGACTTGCCTGTGCCGAACTGGACTTCCAAAGTGCCGTTTCACAAACCGCACCTGTGAACACCGCAAACTGTCGCCATCACCCGACGCGTGCGGCACACACAAGGCAACCTCATGATTTTGTGTCTTTATTTTGTCGCCTAAGAGCGACTTCAACAAAACGCAGGCCACAGGTGGACCAGGGCCCGGGGCTGTTCACACGATGGCTGCACCCGCGGATGGGGGCCTGGCGTGAACGGGCCCTAGTCGGTCGACTTGAACAGCGCGGGGGACAGCGCGTGCTTTTGCAGCAGGCGGTAGAACTCGGTGCGGTTGCGCTGCGCCAAGCGCGAGGCTTCGGTCACCTGGCCGCCGGTGAGTTTCATCAGGTTCACGAGGTAGTCGCGCTCGAAGCGATCCTTGGCCTCGGCGTAGCTGAGAATGTCCATCGGTTTGTTGCGCAGCGCACGCGTCACCAGCGCTGCCGGAATCCGCACGCTGGTGCCCAGCGCGCAGCATTGTTCGACCACGTTCATGAGTTGGCGGATATTGCCGGGCCACTCGGCACGCATCAGCAGATCCAGGGCGTCTGCGGCAAAGCCGATGATGCGGCGCCCATGCTTTTTCGCCAGTTTGTCGACGAAATGCTGGGCCAGCGGGACGATGTCCTCGCGGCGTTCGCGCAGCGGCGGAATGTGCAGGTTCACCACATTGAGGCGGTAGAACAAGTCTTCGCGGAACTGCTGTTCGGTGATCGCCACTTCCAGGTCACGGTGAGTCGCCGAAACGATGCGCACGTCCACCGGCAGCGACTGAGCGGCACCCACCGGGCGAACCTCGCGCTCCTGCAGCACGCGCAGCAACTTGGCTTGCAGCGCCAGGGGCATGTCGCCAATCTCGTCGAGGAACACCGTACCGCCCTGAGCCGTCTGAAACAGGCCCTTGCGGGCGCTGTCGGCACCGGTGAAGGCGCCTTTGGCATGGCCGAACAACTCGGACTCGAGCAGTGCCTCGGGAATGGCGGCGCAGTTGATGGCGACGAAGGGCCCGCGCTTGCGTGGGCTGGCCTGGTGCACGGCACGCGCCAGCATCTCCTTGCCGGTGCCGGATTCCCCCTGGATGAGCACCCCGGCCTCACTCGTCGCCACCAATGCCACTTCGTCGAGCAGGGCGTTCATCAAGGGGCTGGCGGTGACGATTTCGGGAAAGCGAGGACGCGCCGCCTGACCGCTTTCCGGGCTGCCGCTGCCCACGGCGCGCGCCAGCAGGGCCAGCAATTCCGGGGCTTCGAACGGTTTGGTGAGGTAGCCGAAGACGCCGCTCTGCGCCGCCGAGACCGCGTCGGGAATGGTGCCATGGGCGGTGAGAATGATGACCGGTAGCGAGGGGTCGACGGCGTGGATGCGCTCGAACAGTGCCATGCCGTCCATGCCGGGCATGCGCAGATCGGTAATGACCGCGCGCGGTCGCGACACCGCCAGCCGCGCCAGCGCCTCCTCGCCGCTGCTGGCCACCAGCGGTTTGTAGCCGGCCGACTGCAGGCGCATGCCGAGCAGACGCCGCAGGTCGGCATCATCGTCGACCACCAGCACGTTGGGTGCCATCAGGCTCATTTCGCCGTTCCAGGCCGGCTTTGGGCACGATCTTGCAATTCGACCTCCAGGTTCTTGATCTGGCCGATCTTGTCCTGCAGATCCGCCACTTGCTTGTTGCTGCGGACCAACTCGGCGCGCAGTTGCGCCAGATCCAGAGTCTGGCGTGTCATGCGCTGCATGACACGGATGAACTGCTTGGACGCCGGATCGTCCGTCTGGTTGTCCAGACCTCTGAGCAAGTCCTGTGCCTGATTCGCCTCCTCCGGCGTCGGCGCGGCGCGCGCCACCAGCAAATACGCCAGCTTGAGCTTGTCCGCCGGCGTGCGCTGCGCCCCCAGGGCTTGCAGCCGCTGCTGCTCGGCGTTGGCCGCCGCCTGTGTGTCCAGGGCGATCTGGCGCAAAGTGTCGCCAATCCAGCCCATGCTCAACGGCTCGGGCTTGAACAACGCGGCGATGGCCGCAGCGGGCGCCGCTGCTGGATTGGCGGGTGCGGCCGGCCCCCGCGCAAGCTGGGCCGATTGCACGTCGGCATGTGCCGCGGCCCCAGGCGCCGGGTGCGGCGGCAGCGGCGCGCAGCCGGACAGCAGGGTCAGCGTGCCAAAGCTGACGGCAGCAGCGCATCGGACAGCCAGCGCTGTGCCGGAGCACCTGGATCTGCGTGTCGAAAAAAACGGTCGGTTCATGGAGATGCTTCGTCGGAGGGTTGGGTCGGTTGCCATTGCGCGTCCGGGTCCGTGCCGGCGTCGGCGTGCTCGTTGCGCTGCGGTGCTGCGCCCGGCAATTCACAGCGGCTCGAGGTGGCGGCGGGGGTGGCTGCGACGCTCGTGGCGGGGGTCGTGGCCGTGGCCACGGCGTTTGCGCCCACGGCCTGCAACCCGGGTTGCAGCGGCAGGTGGACGCAGAAGCTGGCTCCGGGGCGATCGGGAATGTCGCACAGCTGGATTTCGCCGCCATGCAGTTGCGCATACTCCTGCGCGATCGCCAGTCCCAGCCCGCTGCCGGGGGCCGCCGTCGGCGGCTGACGGCTGCCTTGGAAGAAGGGTTTGAACAAATGGGCGCGGTCGTTCTCGTCCACGCCCGGGCCCTCGTCGGTCACGCTGGCCTGCACCACGCCGTCGGCACTGCGCAGGTCGATCTGGATGCTCCCGCCCTCAGGGCTGAAGCGCATGGCGTTGATCAGCAAGTTCTCGAACAGGGTATCGAGCTTGCCGCGATCGGCGTTGAGCCGGGGCACGTGTCCGCTGCGTACAACCCGCAGATGTTTGGCGCGCAGCGCCAGGTCGTTGCGCCGCACCACCTTGTCGAGCAAGGTGGCCAGATCCACACCGCTGGAGACCAGCGGGTCAAGCTGGCGTTGGGCGCGGCTGTAGCCGATGAGATTTTCGATGCGTGCCTGCAGATCGCGGGCATTCCCGCGCATGATCTGGGTGATCTCGCGTTGCTGCGCCGTGAGCTTGCCCCCGACGCCGTCAGCCAGCAATTCGACGCCTTCGCGCAACGAGGCCAGCGGGGTTTTCAACTCGTGCGAGACATGCCGCAGGAAGCGCAGCTTCTGCTCGTCCAACTCCCGCAGGCGCTGGCGCAGCCAGTCAAGTTGTTGGCCGAGGAACACCAGGTCGATGGGGCCCTGCACCCGTGGCTGGGGCTGCAGATCGCCCGCCCCGAGGCGGCGGATGGCTTGGTCGATCTGGCGCACCGGTCGGCCCAGCAGCCAGGAGAACAAAGCAGCGATGAGCAACGACAACAACACGGCTGCCGCAGCCTGACTCAGCAGCACGATGCGCAGGGCATGGGCGCGGTGTATGAGCGATGCGGCCTGCCCCTCCACCATGGCGTTGCCCGCCACCGCCACCTGATCGGCCAACCGGCCGAGGGTGCTGAACTCGGTGGCGAACGAGTCGAAGCGCCGCAACCCGACATTGGCCGGGTCGTTCAACTGGGCGTACAGCACAGCTTCGCGCTGGCCGATTTGCCCGATGCGTTCCGTATTCGACGGGCCGAACGGCATGGCCCGCAGGTTTTGCAGCGCCTGCCGAATCGATTCGTGGGCCTCGTGCATGCCCGAGCGCAACTGCGGGTCCTGCAGGACATAGAACTGCCCGGCGGCGCGCTGCAGGCTGGAGATGTCTTCCGCCAGCTGCCGCGTGGTGCGTGTGACCTTCACGGTGAGCGTGATCGACTGCCGGGTCTGCACCGCCAGCCGCTCCTGCACCACGGCGGTGTAGGCCATTCCGGCCAGCAGCGGCAGTGTCACCAGCGCGAAGCCCACCAGCAACAGGCTGGAGAACGAACGGGGATAGGGCAAGCGCATGGTCGGACGTGGAAATGCCGGTGGTGGGCGGACGTCGCAGGACGAAGGCGGCGCAACAGCCGGCCATTATCCCGCTGCGCCCGGGCTGCCATCCGGCGCCGGCGCCAACGCCGGGGCGTATCGCGACGCTTGCGTCCCCAGCATGGTCTGCGCCTGCGGCCGTTGCAGCCGGCGGTCAGGCTGGAAACGGCTCTGGCCACGCTCCATCAACATCCGGCCGTCCTCAGGGTCTGTACCCTTCCAGCACATGCCGACCCGCCCCGTCCCGCCCCAGCGTGCGGGCCAGCCAGGGCAAAGTGGCATGGAGGTGGTCCTGCAGGCCGAAGGGCGGATTGATGACGAACATGCCGCTGCCCATGAGGCCGAAGCCATCGGGTCGGGGCGCGTTGGTGGAGAGTTGCGCATGCATCCAGCCGGCGGGAGACAGCGCCTTGAGGCGCTTGGGCAGGCGGAGGGATTCAAGGCTCTGCAACTGCGGATACCAAACGCAGTAGACGCCGGTGGCGAAGCGGGTGAGGGCGTCGCGCAGGCAGGCGACGAGCTGGCCGTAATCGCTGTCGAGCTCGTAGGACGGGTCCAGCAGCACCACGCCACGGCGCGTGGGCGGCGGCAACAGGGCCTTGAGTCCGGCAAAGCCGTCGCTGTTGCGCACGTCCACGTGCGGCTGCTGGCCCCAGGTGGCATCGAGCAGGCGAAAGTCGGTGGTGTGCAACTCGAACAGGCGCATGTGGTCCTGGGGTCGCAGCATCGAAGCGGCCAGCGCAGGTGAACCGGGGTAGGCACGCAACTCGCCGCCGGCATTGAAGGCGCGGATGTGTTTCACATAGGCCGCCACCGGCGCCGGCATGTCCTTGCGCCCCCAGAGCAGGCCGATACCGGTCCGGTACTCGGCCAGACGCTGGGCCATGCGCTCGGCCAACTGGTAGCTGCCGGCCCCGGCGTGGGTGTCGATGTACCAATACGCCTTGTCCTTCGCGGCCATGCGTTCGAGCACACCGAGCAGCACGATATGTTTGAGCACGTCGGCTGGATTGCCGACGTGAAAGGCATGGCGGTAGGCGAGCATCGCGGGCTTCTGGAACGGGAAGCCGAACTGTAGCGCCTGGAATGGCGGGCCCGTGCGGCGCGGCCGGCGACTCGGCCTCGGCCGGGGCGCTAGTTCTGCGGTGCGAGCGAGCAGTGCCCAGCGTCGGCGGCGGGGCCGCTGCCCAAGGCCAGCGGGGGCGGCTCGGCAAAGCGCTGGTGCGGGGTGCTGTTGCGCCAGTCGAGCACGATCAGGGCCAGCAGCACGGCCCACAGCAACCAGGCCGGCCAGGATTTCTTGCAAGGCAATGGCATGGCGCGCCCGCTCAACCCGCGATGCCCAAGCGGCCGCGCAAGCGCACGCCCAGCATGCTGCCCAGGAAAGCACAGGCAAACCAGATCCAGCCATGCAGGCTGCCGGTGGCAATGCCGGAGAAATAGGCGCCCACATTGCAACCGAAAGCGAGGCGCGAGCTGTAGCCCAGCACCAGCCCGGCCACCACCGAGGCCACCCAGGCGCGCCACGGCAACGTCACCCTTGGGCAAGCCCTGCCCTTCCAGCGGGCCGCGATGAGGGCGCCCAGCAACAGCCCGATGTCGGTGACGCTGGTGTTGTCGGCCAGCACGCTGGCATGCAATTGCGCCTGCTGCACGGGCAGGCCCCAGAACGCGTTGCGGCTGAGATCGAACCCCAAGGCCTGCACGATCTTCGCGCCCCACAAGCCCAGACCGTAGACGATGCCCCAGGGTTGACCGGCCACCACGAGATTGGCGGCGGCCAACAGCCCGAGGGCGATGGCGGCGATCCACACCGCGTTGCCTTGCCAGGGGGACTGCGGTGGCCGCTGCAGCCGCGCGGCAGCATCCTGCTGATCGAGGCTCGACATCGCCGCCGCTGCGCCGGAAACTGCGCGACGCCGGCGGTCGGCGCGCATCGCACTGAAGCGCCAGAGCAAGGCGGCCAGCAGCGCCAGAGCGCCGAGCTGCAGCCCCAACGTCCAGGGCGCGCCCAGCACTTGCACCAGATTCACCGGCGGCAACGCGCCGAGCGCCAGCCACGCCGGCAGTTGTGCCGCGCCGAAAAAGCTGCCGAAGACGAACGCCGGCAGCACCGCCAAGCTCACCGGATGGCCCAGCCCGGCCTTGTACAGCGTGCCTGAGCCGCAGCCGTCCGCCACCTGCATGGCAGCGCCAAAAACGAAAGCGCCGACCAGCAGGCTGATGGACAAGGGACCGTCGGCACCTTCCAGTTCGGGGTGGGTGGCCAGCAACGGCACACTGATGAGCATGGCGACCGCGATGCCGACGAACTGCGCCCACAGACCCTTGGGGTCGCGCTGGGTGATCCAAACCCGCCAGCCGGTGGTGAAGCCGAAGGCCGCCGCCGACAGCGCCACGCCATAGCCCACGCCGATGCACCACAGCAGCCCCTGGCGCCAGCCCACCAGCCAGGTGACGGTCAGGAAGCCGGCCAGCGCCGCGCCCATCAGCACGACGGGGCGGTGGGTTCGTGCGCCGGCGCCGGCCCGGTGCGGCGACCGACGGGCCGTTGCCGGCGTCATGCCACCGGCGATGGCTCCCGGGTCGTTCAATGCGCCGCCCAAGTCTGCTGCAACTGCGCCCACAACTGCTGGGCGCGGGAGGGGACATTGGCCATGGGTTCGTCGGCGCGCGACCAGTCCACCATCGAGCCGGGGTAGAGCTTCACATCGGGTTGGTGCAGCAACTCGGACAGGACGAACCAGTTGGTCGCGGCCCAGTGGCCGGTGTTGCAGAACGAAACGGTCGGCTCCGTCCCGGCGGCATGCGGCATGGATTGGGCGATGCGCTCCAACTCCGCCTGGCCGGGCAGCGCGCCGGAGCCGCCCGGGAACCAGCGGGCGTTGTCGAAGTCCACCGCGCCCGGCAAGGTGCCGGGCTGGGCCGCGGCCGGCGCCTTGACCTGGCCGAGGTAAAACGGGCGAGGCCGGGCATCCAGCAGCAGAACGGGGCGCGACCCGCGCAGGTCTTGGGCCACCTGGGTGCGGCTGGCCAGGATGGCGGTGTCAAGCCGCGGCGTGAAGTCGGAAGGCTGTGCCCGCACCGCTTGACGCGTCACCGGAAGCCCGGCGCGAGTCCACGCCGTCATGCCGCCGTTGAGGATGGCCAGGTGCTGCAGGCCGAGCCACTTGAGCGTCCAGTAGACGCGGGCCGGAGCGCCAAAATCGCTCGGATCGGATCCGTCGGCCACCAGCACCACGGGAGTCTGTGCGTTCAGTCCCAGGCTGCGCACCAACGCGGTGTAGTCGGCGACTGAACGCAGCTGGCCGGGGTTGTCGGCAGCGCCGCGCCAGCTGGAATACGGTGCCGACACCGCGCCGGGAATATGACCGGCAGCGTAGGGCGAGACGGAGGCATCGCCCTCGCGGATGTCGATCACCCTCACCTGGGGCAACTGCGCCAGCAGTGCGGCCGGCGTGAGCAGAGGGCTCGGAGCGGCACTTGCACTCTGGCTCAGAGACCAGGCGGCAAGCAACCAGAACAACGCGCAGCCACGCCGGAAGCGAAGCCACGGGACAGCCTGGCGGGACCGTCGCCCGGGCGCTGCGGGAGATGACGGGCCGGGTGTGGCGCTGGCCGACGGATGCGCTTGGGGTGGCTCGATGCTCATGGCGAGCATTCTCGACAAGGTCAAGCGGCCTGAGAAATACTGTTTTCGCATACGCATAGAACCAGACGCTATAACTGCCGAGGCTCAGGCCGGTCCGGTCCGCTGGCGGCCTGGTTGATCTGGGGATGCACGCGATAAACTGGGCTGTCCCGTCTCTTTGCCCATGACCGCAGGAATGGCAGACTCCCCCAAGGCCAAAGCATTTCAGAGCGCAGCCTGGCCACACCTGGCTGCGGCGATGACTTTGGCGCGGTGGTTGACGCGCAACGAGCACGATGCCGAGGATATCGTCCAGGAGGCTTATCTGCGGGCATACAAATACTTCGACAGCTTCGACGGGCAGAACCAGCGGGCCTGGCTGCTCTCGATCGTGCGCAACACCTTCTACAGCGTCGCGCGGCAACGTCGGCAGCAAGGGCCGACCTTGTCGTATGACGATGAACTCAATGCAGCAGACTGGAGTGACGTGCTGCTGGCGGCGGCCTCGGAAATCTCGGCCGAATCGGCTCTGATCCGGCAGGAGCAGCAAGGTCTGGTTCATCAGGCTCTGCGCACTTTGCCGGACGAATTCCGTGAGGTGCTGGTCCTGCGCGAACTCGAAGACTTGTCGTACAAGGACATCGCGCTGGTGGTCGGCATCCCCATCGGGACCGTCATGTCACGTTTGTCGCGCGCACGGGGTTTGCTGGCGCAGGCCATTTTGCGCACAAGCCGCAAGGCCCCCTGAACGCGCCCCAGGAGGGCCGCCCCGGCTGCCTCGGTCAAGACCACCCGGGAGCGGCCCAGGCGGTGCGGGTGCGCAACCTGCGGCTTCAGACCGCAGCGTCTTTCCAGGCCTTGGCAAATGCGGTCAGGGTGGCCGTGGGGAGCCGTGAGGAAACCCAGAATTCAAGCTGGCCCTGCCGCCAGTAGACAAAGTGGTCTTGTTCCCGTCGCAACACTTGCGGTGCAGAGTCCCGGGCCTCGGGCTCTGCCCAGATGGCGATGCTGATCTCGCCCCCGGCACCCGATGCCGGGCTGTAGACCAGGATCGCCACAGGCTTGTGGTTGATCGCCTCGAGACGCGCCCCGGACAGCCGAAAACCCGTCGACTCGAGGTTGACCGCGGGGACCTTGAACGGCAAGCGCCGGGTCAGCCACTGCGCGGCGACGGCGGGCTGGCTGGCCACCACGTCCAGCGGGCGTCCAGCCAAATGCGCGCTCAATTGTGCCGCCATCAGCTGGCTGGGAACATGTTCCGATTTGGGCAGGACCGCGACCACCAGCGCCATCGCAGCGGCGCCCAGCGCGAATCCCGTGAGGCCATGCAGCAAGCGGCCGAAGCGCGCGTATGGCCTGGGCTTGGACGGGACCGAGGCCTCGGCGTGTGCCAGGCGGGCCCGCAGATGGTCCTCAAACCCTTCGCGCAATTCCGACCGGGGACTGGCGGCCTCAAGGCCCCGATGAAGACCACGCAGCGACACCTGGATTTGCTGGCATTGGGGGCAATCGGCCACGTGCTCGCGGTAAATCCGCAACTCGGCGGCGTCGAGCATGTGCTCGACTTCGCCGTCGACATCCGCCTGGATCAGCTCCCAGAACGCCTCGCTGTGGGGTTGCACCATCACATGCGCCTCCAGGCGCGCGACCGCCGCGTCGCCTCCAAACCGGGCCTGGCCCATGCGCTGTGCCCGCCAATGCCGCGATCCGGCACGCAGCACGGCCTGGGCTGGGGATGCGGCAGAGTGAGGAGGACGACCAATCGCATCCGAACATTATGGATCAACTCCCTGCGGCTCTAGGCCTGCCCAGGGGGCATGCCCCGAGCAGCAGGGTCGACTCGGAAGCTGAACTTGCGTCACGCGCCGGACTGCACGACGATCGCTCCGGTCATGAACGGGTGGACACTGCAGAAGTAGGGATAAATCCCTGCGGCACGGAACGTGTGAGAAAACGACTGCCCGGTGTTCAGTGGCTTCGAGCTGAAGAGATGTCCATGGTCGGCATTCATGACGGTGTGCACGTCGTCATCCTGGTTGACCCAGGTGACCGTCGTGCCGGGCGCGATGCGCAGCGTGGCAGGATGGAAGGCATCGTTGTGAATCCGTACGCGAACCTGAGCCGCCGGGGCCGGCACAGTCGGGGCCTGGGCAGCGGCGAATGAGTGCCACGCCAGAATCCCCGCCAGGACCAGACCGGAGACGGCGCAGCGTGCGATGGCTGTGGATGGACGCATGCCGCTTCTCCTCAGGCACCCAGGGGTTGATTGATCACGGCCAGCCCGGCGTCGCCGGCGGCGACGTGGACGGTCGCGGTGCCCAGGGCTTGCGCCAGTTCGGCCGACGGCAGTTTCACCGGGATGGGTCCGGGCCCATCCCCTGGCGAAGGCAAGGGAAACGCCGTGGACAGGGCCGTGTGAAAGGTCACGTGGCCTTCGACTTTCTGCAGGACCTGATGAATGTGGCCGTTGAGAACGGTGACCGAGCCGAAGGGTTTGAACGCCGCGAGCAGTTCGGCGCTCTCGTCGGTTCCCCAACCCCATTTTGGATAAACCGACCATAACGGCATGTGCGCCAACACGACGATGGGTTGGCTGGAAGGCCGCCCCTGCAAGTCGGCCTTGAGCCACGCCATCTGGCCGGCGCCCAGACGCCCCAGCCCACCCGGCCGGAAGTCCGAAACATTGTTGAGGGCGATGAAATGCACGCCGTGGTCGTCGAAGGTGTAGGCACCCAGAGGCTCTGCGTCCCTGGGGCTGAAGCGCCGATAGAAACCCTGGCCATGGTTCAGGAGCATGTCGTGCTCACCCGGAATGACATGCGTGTCCATGCCGGCGGCATGAAGGATGTGCTGGGCCGTACTGAGCTCGGCATCCTTCCCCAGGTGGCTGACATCCCCGGTGTGGATCAGCATCGACGCGCGCCCCTTGAGGGCGGCAACCTGCCGCACGGCGTGTTGGAAGGTTTGCTCCACGTCGGGATTCGCCGGCGCGTGGAAACCGATATGGCTGTCGCTGACCTGCGCAAACATGAAATCCCCTTTGGGGATTTCGGCGGCTTGCGCGCTGCCGACGATGCTTGAACGCGGCACACCACCGGCCACCGTCCATAGCACGGCGCTACCCGCCCACACCATGCATTTGAGCGCGTGTCGGCGTGTGTTGACGGCCGTGTCTTCAGCCGCGGTTTCGTGTTGAGCTTGTTGCATGTTGGGAATCTCCATGGGTTGGGTGCGTGTGCGTGATCGACGGGCGAGCGTTGTCTTTGCCCGCACCCACTGAACCGCCAGGTGACGAGGTTTATTCCCGAATTCCACAACTTGTTTTGTCCCCCCCGGGTCCGAGGACCGGTGTGCACCCCGGAGGCGTCCGGCGCCCGTCAGTGCCTCGGCTCAGTAATTGCGCGCACCGCCGGCCATGGCGATGAACAGCCGCGCGGCCAAGGCCACCAGCGGGCGGGTCCACCAGGAGACGCGCTTTTGCAGCCGGGCGTGGTCGATGGGCAGCGCGAAGGCGAGCTCGGCTTGAATGTGCGCGGCCAGATCGCGGGCGAAGCGCGCATCGCGCACGAGGATGTTGGCCTCACGGTTGACCAGCAGCGAGAGCGGGTCGATGTTGGAGCTGCCCACCGTGGCCCAGGACTCGTCCACCACGGCCACCTTGCCGTGCAGATAGGCACGCTGGTATTCGCAAATATGCACGCCGGCCTGCAGCAGTTCACGGTACAGGGCGTGTGCAGCCCAGGCGGCAGCGCGGTAGTCGATGCGTCCCTGCAGCAGCAAGGTGACCCGCACCCCCCGCGCGGCAGCGCGTTTCAGACTGGTGCGAAAGGCCTGCCCCGGATAAAAGTAAGGCGACACCAGCAGCACCCGGCTGCGCGCCTGGTCGATGGCCTGGATGTAGCTGTGCTCGATGGCACGGCGCTGGAGCAGGTTGTCGCGCACCACCAGCGCGGCACGCATACCGGGCTGGCCGTCGGGGCAGACGGGATGCGTCGGCCGCTCCTCGGCGAGCAGGCGGCTGTGGCGCTCGCGGGTTTCCTGCTGCACGCTCTCGCGTGGCGGCAGCTCGCCGCCCCAGGTGCGCAATTCGTCCAGGTAGCGTTGCCGCGCCTGGCGCGACTTCAGCACCTCGGGCCCTGGCATGCTGCGCAACTGTCGCTGCAAGCTGCCGGTGGCCACGGTGCGCAGCCACAGGCGCCGCATGCTCCACATCACCTGCTGCGCCACCAGGCCCTGCACCCGCACGGCATAGTCCAGCCGCGGCTGGGCGCTCCAGCCGTGGTGGATGTCAAGCCGGTCGTCGATCAGGTTGATCCCGCCGATGAATGCGGTGGCGCCGTCGACCACGCACAGCTTGCGGTGCAGCCGGCGCCAATGGCCGCGCTGGACCAGGTCGAGCCACAGGCGCCAGGGGCGGTAGACCATGAACTCCACGCCGCTGCCGGCGAACAGCGCCGCCAGCCTGGGAATGCTGCGGCCGGAGCCGAGACCGTCCACCATCACGCGCACATGCACGCCGCGCCGCGCCGCGTCGGCCAGCAGCGTGGCGAGGTGCAGGCCGATGGGGTCGTCGTGGAAGATGTAGGTTTCCAGCCAGATGCTGGTTTGCGCCCCTGACCAAGCCCGTTCCAGCGCCGGAAACAGCGCTTCGCCCAGGGGCAGCAGCTCGACGCAATTGCCACGCGACCAGGCTGGAGCGGGCGAGGTGTCGTCGTCGGCGTCCAGCGGGTTGCCGCTGGTCGTGCCCGCAACACTGCGCTCACCCGCGCCGCGTGGCACGGTGTGCGACCAGCGCGCCGCCTGCCAGCCTGCACGCAACCACACGCGCGCCCTGCTCAGGCGGGAGCTGGATCGGCGTCGGCTTCTGGAGGTTGCGGGTTCGGGCATGCGGGTGATGGGTCGGCTGGTGTCGGGGCTGGCTTGCGGTCGTTCGCCGCATTGTGCCGTCGCGTCAGCTCCGCACGCCGACTCCAGGCCCGGATCGGGTCAGGGGCGCCGTGCCGGACACGGCAGCAGCCACGGGCTCGAGGTCCACAAGCAGCGGAGCATGGTCTGACAGGCGCGCCCAACCGGCACCCCAGCCCAGTCCCAGGGCGCGCGCGGCGTAGCCCCGTGTGTAGATGCGGTCCAGCGGCATGAGTGGCAGGCGCGCCGGGAAGGTGCGCACGCGGTGGCGCCAGCGCAGCTTGCCCTCCTCGGCATGCGGCGATCGGCGCGCGGAGACATCGACCAGGCCCACCGCGGCCAGCTCGGCGCCGAGCTGGCCGCGCCAGTCGTTGAAGTCACCGGCGACGATCACCGCCTCGTCAGGCGGAACCTGAGTGGCGATGTAATGCACCAGCCGCGCGATCTGGCGCTTGCGCCCGGCGCTGAACAACCCGAAATGCACGACGATGGCATGCAGCACGGCACAGCCTCCGGCGACTGCGCTGCCACCTGCGTGCCTCCGATCTGGAGCCGCACATTGCAGACGCACATGCAGCAGGCCACGCTGCTCGAAGCGGTGGTCCGACACATCGTGGTGGGCCACGCTCAGAATGGGCAGGCGCGTCAACAGCGCATTGCCGTGCTCGCCGTGCCGTGTGGTGGCATTGGTGTGATACGCCGTGTGCATGTCCAGGCCCTGCCCCAGCACCTCGTGCTGCGGCAGCTCGGGCCAGTGGGAAAAGCGGCGTGCGTGGCGCGGGTGGGTGAACTGCACCTCTTGCAGGAAGACGAGGTCGGCATCGAGTTTGCGCAAGCCTTCCTGCAACTCGTGAATGCTCAGGCGCTTGGTCGGACCCAGGCCCACCACGCCCTTGTGGATGTTGTAGGACGCCACCCGCAGCGCGCCCGCAAACCCGAACGCTGCCACCGCGGCCGATGACGCCACGCGTGCATCAGCCGCGTCGCCCGGGCTGCGCGCGATGGCGATGGCGCGGCTGGTGACGGCCGCTGCCAGCCCGCCAGCGGTACGCAGGACTGCACGCAGGCGCCAAGCCTTTTGTTGCCGACGGTCCGGCAGGTTCATGCCGGCCGGCCCAGCCGGCGTGGCAGTTGCCGGATAGCCTCGGCATTGGATGCTGAAAAGCAGCGCGCCGCCGCCTCGCACCAGGGCAGCCACTGCTGGGCGCGGTGCTCGCGCGGCGCCAGGGTCACGGGTGTGTTGCGCGGCACTTCCAGGCTGAAGACATGCTCGGTGTTGGTCCACACGCCGGGGGCGTAGCGATGGCGCCAAACGGGGTAGATGTCGTACACATTCGCCAAGTGCCAGTCGCGCAGCGCCACGGCCGGCAGCTCTGCCGCACCGACGCGGATGCCGGTTTCCTCGGCGACCTCGCGCATGGCGGTGGCGGCGGGCGGTTCGTCCATCGCGTCCAGGCTGCCGGTGACGCTTTGCCAGAAGCCGGGCTGCTTGGCGCGCTCGATCAGCAGCACATCCAGCTCCGGGCTGTGAATCACCACCAGGACCGAAATCGGCAACTTGTGGACCACGGATCGAACAGGAAATGCGGGACTGAGGGATGGCATGCCGGCTGTGACTGCGACGCGCTCGAACCCCGTGCCCGGCGCGGTGTTCATCTTAGGCGCCGACCACACCGCCCGTGGACGCATCGGCGGGTTACCGACTCGGGTTCGGGGCTTTGCGCTGAGGGGCTGCGGGCGAGGCCGCGATCTCGCCGCAACCCCGGGTCGACCCGCAAGGCCAGCATGGTGGTGGGACAACCGCGGACAACCGAGGGCGACCGACAACCCGACCGCTCTGGCTGCGCATGCCTCAGCCTGCCAGTTGCGCGCCGGCTTGCACCGGCAGTTGCGTGCGCGTCCAGGCGCTGACCACGAGCATGACCACGATGTTCAGCACCAGGGCCACGATGCCCACATTCAGGTCGGCCACGGCTGACGGCAGCGCAGGCATCAGCTTGCCGAGCGACAGGTGCGCCAGACTGAACAACGCCACGGTGGCCACGCCCACGGCGATGCCGGCGAAGGCGCCCGCCGCCGTCACGCGGTTGCGGCTCGACAAGCTCAGCAACAGCGAGGGAAAGAGCTGCGTGACGAAGCTGTAGCCCATCAGCAACAGCGCGACGATGGTGGAGCCGCCATGCAGGGTGAACCCTACCGCCACGAGGGCCACCACCGGAACCAGGCCCTTGGCCGTGCGCGTCACCTGGGCGTCGTTGCAGCCTTTGTGCATCAGGCGGTAGAGGTTGTGCGCCAGAAGCGTGGCAGCGTTCATCAGGATGAGCGAGCCGGGCACCAGCGCGGTGAGCACGCCGATGGCGCCGATGAGGCCCACCACCGCCGGCGAGAACGTGACGGTGGCGATGTGGAACAGCGCCAGATCGATGTCCGGCCCCTTCAGTCCGGGAACCTTGAGCAAGGCGGCGAAGCCGACGAAATAGACGAACAGCAGCACCAACTGGTAGAGCGGCAACAGCACCGCGTTCTTGCGCAGGGTGCGCTCGCTGCGCGCGGTGTAGGTGGCGGCAAAGGAGTGCGGCCACATGAAAAACCCCAAGGCGCTCAGGCCCACGGTGGAGATGAACCACGACACGCTCTGCCCATGCGCTGGCAACGCCAGGAAGCCGGGCTTGGCGACGTCGATGGCATGGAACATGGCCTCGATGCCGCCGAAATAATGGGTCGGCAGGTACACCCCGAGAAAGATGACCACGGCCAGGATGCCGACGTCCTTCACCACCGAGGTCCAGGCCGAGCCGCGCACGCCGGACACCATCACGTAAATCGTGACGACCACGGCACCGATCCAGATCGCCACGGCGTTGTCGATGGCGCCATAACTGGCCGCATGCACGATGATGCCCAGCCCCTTGAACTGCAGCACCAGATAGGGGATGAGCGCGACGATGTCCACCACGGCCACCAGCACGCCGAGCGACGGACTGGCGTAGCGGGTGCGGAAATAGTCGGGCTGGCTGATGAGCTTGTGCTCACTGGCGTAGCGCCACACCGGCGGCATGACGTAGTACGACAGCGTGTACGCCAGCGCGCCGTAGGCGATGATGTAGAACGCAGGGCCGCCGAGACCGTAGGCGAAACCGGAGGCGCCGAGGAAGGTGAAGGTGGTGTAGATCTCACCGGCCAGCAGCAGGAACACGAACACCGGGCCGAAGCCGCGCCCGGCCACCGTCCACTGCTCCAGGTGCATGGTGTGGCCGCTGCGTGCGCGAATGCCCAGCCACAGCGCGAAGGCCGTCATCAAGCCAATCAGGACGAGCGCGATATTCATGACCGGCCCTCCGCGTCGCTGCCGCCGCGGTTGGCGGGGTCGAGCCAGTACACCAGCGCCATGATCGGCGTGGTGAGCACGAGCCAAACCACGATCCAGCCCAGGATGAAGGGCATGCCGAGGATGAAGGGATGCACGTCGTTGTGCACCAGCGGCCCGAGCAGCGTACCGATCGGTGGAATCCAACCCAGATAGCGGATGTTGCGCATCGCGGCCTCCAGAAGGTCAAGGGACAAACCACGCTTTGCAGGCTAGGCGTGCCCTTCCGCAACGTCAAGCATTTTTGCACACAATAATGCTGACATATTGTATGCAATCAGCGCTGCGCGTGCGGGTGCCCAAGGGGCATCCATTCGAACGGCATCCGCCGAGAGGCGGGCCTCGAGGCGAAGCAGTTCCTGGTCAACAAAATTGAAACAGTTTGTACGCGCATGGCCGCTGCCGGCCGGCGTCAAAAAGGGCGCGACCGCGCCCTTTTTGCTGGATATGAAGCGACGGATCCGACCCGCTCACCCCCCCGGCTGCGTCTGACGCAACCGAATGTGCAACTCCTTCAGTTGCTTCTCGTCGACCGGACTCGGAGCGCTGGTCAGCAGGCATTGGGCGCGCTGGGTCTTGGGGAAGGCGATGACGTCGCGGATGCTCTGGGCGCCGGTCATCATCGTCACGATGCGGTCCAGGCCGAAGGCAATGCCGCCGTGGGGCGGGGCACCGTATTGCAGCGCGTCGAGCAGGAAACCGAACTTGGCGCGGGCTTCGTCCGGGCCGATGCCCAGTGCGGCGAACACCTTGCTCTGCATGTCGGCACGGTGGATGCGCACCGAGCCGCCGCCGATTTCCCAGCCGTTGAGCACCATGTCGTAGGCCTTGGCGATGCAGCGGCCCGGGTCGGTGGCGAGGTAATCGACATGCTCGTCCTTCGGCGCGGTAAACGGGTGGTGGCAGGCCACGAAGCGCTGTTCGTCGTCGTCGAACTCGAACATCGGGAAGTCCACCACCCACAACGGTTTCCAGGCATCTTCGAACAGGCCGTGAGCTCGGGCCCAGTCGCCATGACCGATCTTCAGGCGCAGCGCGCCGATGGCGGCGTTGGCCACCTTGGCGCGGTCGGCGCCGAAGAACAGGATGTCGCCGTTGCCTGCGCCGCTGCGCTGCAGGATGGCGGCAAGGGCCATGTCGTGCAGATTCTTGACGATGGGCGACTGCAAGCCGTCGCGGCCCCTGGCCACGTCGTTGACCTTGATCCACGCCAGTCCCTTGGCGCCGTAGATCTTGACGAATTCGGTGTAGGCGTCGATCTCGCTGCGGCTGATGTCGCCGCCACCCGGCACGCGCAGTGCCACGACGCGGCCGTCCGGCAATTCGGCTGCGCCGGAAAACACCTTGAAATCCACGCCCTTCATCACATCGGTGAGTTCGGTGAACTCCAGCTTCACCCGCAGGTCGGGCTTGTCGGAGCCGAAGCGGGCCATGCCCTCGGCATAGGACATGACGGGGAAGGGATCGGCCAGTTGCACGCCCAGTGCCTGCTTGAACACGGTGCGAATCATGGCCTCGAACAACGGGCGGATTTCGTCCTCGCCGAGGAACGACGTCTCGCAGTCGATCTGGGTGAACTCGGGCTGGCGGTCCGCGCGCAGGTCTTCGTCACGAAAGCATTTGGTGATCTGGTAATAGCGGTCGAAACCGGCCACCATGAGCATCTGCTTGAACAACTGCGGCGACTGCGGCAAGGCAAAGAACTGGCCGGCGTTGACACGGCTGGGCACGAGGTAGTCGCGCGCACCCTCGGGGGTGCTCTTGGTCAGCATGGGGGTTTCGATGTCGATGAAGCCCTGCGCGTCCAGGTACTGGCGCACCGCCATGCTGACGCGGTAGCGCAGCTTGAGGTTGTGCTGCATCTGCGGGCGGCGCAGGTCGAGCACGCGGTGCGTCAGGCGAGTGGTTTCCGACAGGTTGTCGTCGTCGAGCTGGAAAGGCAGTGCCGCCGAGGCATTCAGCACCTGCAAGGCATGGCACAGCACCTCCACCCTGCCCGAGGCGAGATTGGCGTTTTCGGTACCGGCCGGGCGGCTGCGCACCACGCCCTGCACCTGGACACAGAACTCGTTGCGCAGGGTTTCGGCCGTGGCGAACATGGCGGCGCGATCGGGATCGCACACCACCTGCACCAGGCCCTCGCGGTCACGCAGGTCGATGAAGATGACGCCGCCGTGGTCACGCCGACGCTGCACCCAGCCGCACAGGCTGATGGTTTGTCCGAGCAGGGATTCGGTGACGGCGCCGAGGGTATGGCTGCGAAGGCTCATGGTGTGATGGCTGTAAGCGAGATGGGAATCGAAAAGGCCGGAGTGCAGAACATGGCTGGCCTTCGGACCAGCGCCCCGGCTTGGCCGTGGAGGCTCAATGCTCGTTGGTCGACTGCGAGGCAGCGTGGGGCAAATCGTGGGTTTGCGGGTGCGCCGGCGCGTGCGCTTGCGGCACCACCACACCCATGGAAATGACATATTTGAGCGCCTCATCCACACTCATCGCCAACTCCATCACTTCGGCGCGCGGCACCATCAGGAAAAAACCCGAGGTGGGGTTGGGCGTTGTCGGGACGTAAACGCTGATGTGCTCGCCGGGCAAGTGTTCCGCCACCTCGCCGGCGGGCGTTCCGGTGACGAAGGCGATGGTCCAGGAGCCGGCGCGCGGATACTGCACCATCACCGCCTGGCGGAAGGCCTGGCCGCTGCTGGAGAACAACGTGTCCGACACCTGCTTGACGCTGCTGTAGATGCTCTTGACGATGGGGATGCGCGCCAGCAGGCCATCCCAGCGCGCCAGCCACCATTGGCCGACGATATTGGCCACCAGCACCCCGGTGAGCAGGATGGCCGCCAGCACCAGCGCCACACCCACGCCAGGGATGTGCACCAGCCTGTCCAGCGCCGGCGCCAGGCCTGGGGCCACGGCGCTCAGGGCACCGACCATGGCGCGAAAAATACCGTCGAATACCGACAGCAATTGCCACAGCACCCAGATGGTGATGGTGAGCGGCAACCAGACCAGCAGGCCGGCCATGAAGAAATTCTTCAGACGCATGAGCGAATCCCGTTTGTTTTTGAGCGCCCGCTGGCCTGGCCTGCCGCCCCGCTCCCGCGGCAGTCAAGACTGCTGGAGACGGTCTTGCATCGTCCCGAGAGTGTTCCCTGGCTCGGCCCGTCGACCCGCCCCACGTCGGGTTCAAGACCCATTCGACGCAACGCGGAGTTTGCGGCAGAGGCCGGATCGGGGATCGACCGTGGACCGGCAAAACCGCCCGGCCATGGCAGCGCGGGCGGGATCGTGCGGCCAATCCGCAGGTCAGTGGCAGGCACAGGAGCTGCCACACGCAGCGGCCGCAGGTGCTGCTTCGGGCTTGGATTCAGGCTTGGATTC
>JAJZDV010000033.1:0-5895 GCA_021846025.1 Pseudomonadota bacterium | reverse complement strand
GGCTTGGATTCAGGCTTGGATTCGGTCGTGGATTCAGGCTTGGCCGTGGCTGCGGCCGCGGCAGCCCCGCCACCCTTGAAGTCGGTGGCGTACCAGCCCGAACCCTTGAGTTGAAATCCCGCGGCGGTGACCTGTTTGCCCAATGCCGCCTGGCCACAAGCCGGGCAGACGGAAAGTGGCGCGTCGGATAATTTTTGCAGCGCGTCCATGCTGTGTCCGCACGAGGCGCATTTGTAGGCGTAAATCGGCATGGCTGACTCCGCAGGGAAAAACGATGGGAGAAGGTGCAGATGAGGACGCGGCGCCGGTCTTCAAGGCCGGTGCCGCGTGGAGAGGGTGAAAGCAAGATTGGTGCCGATTATAAAAGCAGCACCCGCAGACACCGCGCCGTCCACCACCGCGCGACGCCAAGACGCGGCGGTGGACGGCGCGAGCGGAACTCATCCGCTCGGGATCATCACCCGGTGCATGCCGCTTCGCAGCGGGAAACCGGCCAGCGCGGAGTCTGCCAGCTTTTGCGCAACGGGCCCCAGACGCTGTTGGTAGGAGCCGGTGACGGCGCTGGTGCTGTAGACCAAGGCGCCGGTCGCCGTGTCGCGGATTTCCAGATCGAACACGCGGTCGTACCACGGTGGCGGCCAGGAAAAACCGCTCCACAACAAGGGGTAGCCGCTGTAGATCCAGGCGCCATTGGGCAACAGAATGGGCGCACCCGGCGGTGGCCATGCGCTGGGGAAACTGGCCTCGAAGTCCACATAACGGTGAAAGCTGTAACGCGCGGTGTACAGCGCGGGCTGGCCCAGCAAGGGCACCATGCCGGCATGGGTCATGGCCTGAACCACGGCGGACTGGAACACATCGGCGTCGGGCGCGGCGGCGGTCGAAGGAGACGCCTGCAATTGAACCCTGGCGCCGACCAGGGCGTGCGGGGCAGCTTTGGGCGTGGTCACATCCGCCCGCACGGCGGTGAGCGTGGCGCAACCACCCAAAAGCAAAACCGCCGAGAGTGCAACCAGCCCGGCCAGCCGAGGGCCCAGCCGGTGGTGCCGGCGGGCCGGAGACTGCGCCGAAGCCAGGGCGGCCCCGGCCCGTGAAGAACTCGCATGTGGACGCATGATCACCTCGATGGTTCCGGCCCTGACGGCAGGCGACGACACCCAGCGCCAGCCGGCCAAGCCGCATGAGAAAACGCCCAGCCCCGAAGTGTCCTCATGCCCCTCCGAGGGCGACCGCCGCATGGCGGCGGTCTGAAGGCTCGTGTCTCCATTGGATGACAGCCGCGCCATCCCGTTCCCCGACAGGGTCTTGTGCGGCTGGGGCGCAAGGTTCGTCGTCGAAGGCGATGTCACCGTTCGCATCCGGCCGGCCGCTGGCCTGCAGGGTGGCGAAAGGGTAGGCCTTGCGGTCCAGCAGATGCGAGGGAGCCACCTTGCCGAGCGCGGAAAACAGCGTTTCGAGCCGGCCGGGAAAGCGCTTGTCCCACTCGCGCAGCATGGCAGCCACCTGCTTGCGCTGCAGGTTGTCCTGGCTGCCGCACAAGCTGCAGGGGATGATGGGGAACCGACGGTGCGCGGCCCAGCGAACGAGGTCGGCCTCTTCCACATAAGCCAGCGGGCGAATGACGATGTGGCGACCATCATCGCTCACCAGCTTCGGGGGCATGGCCTTGAGCTGGCCGGCGTGGAAGAGGTTGAGGAAAAAGGTCTGCAAGATGTCGTCGCGATGGTGGCCTAGGGCGATTTTGGTGGCGCCGAGCTCGCCGGCCACGCGGTAGAGGATGCCGCGACGCAGGCGCGAGCACAGGCTGCACAGTGTCTTGCCTTCGGGGATGAGGCGCTTGACGATGGAGTAGGTGTCCTGCTGCTCGATGTGGAAGGCCACGCCCTGGCGCTGCAGGTACTGCGGCAGCACATGCTCGGGAAAGCCGGGCTGTTTCTGGTCGAGATTGACGGCGACGATGTCGAAGTCCACCGGAGCGCGCTCACGCAGGCCCAGCAGGATATCGAGCATGGCGTAGCTGTCCTTGCCGCCCGACATGCAGACCATCACCCGGTCGCCGGCCTCGATCATGCCGAAGTCGGCGACCGCCTGACCCACCAGCCGGTGCAGGCGCTTGGACAGCTTGTTGATGTCGCGCGCGGCGCGCAGGGCCTGGGCGTGACGGTCAACGGCGGCAGGCTCGTGAGGCAACGGTGCGTTCATGGCGCGGATTCCTTGATGCGGAAGACCTCCACGCCCACCGCCTCGCAGTCGGGATAGACGTCGGGTTTTTCGGTGGACACGAGCACGGCGCGCACGCTGGGGTGCTGCAGCATGAGCGCGGCGACGTCGTCACACAGGGTTTCCTGCAGATGAATGTGGCCGCGCGCCAGGCGCTGGGCGATGGTGCGGCGGATGAAGTCGTAATCCACCACTTCGTCGAGCTTGTCCTGCCTCGGCGTCGAGTCGGCGTAGGGTATGTAAAGGTCCACATTGATGATCACGCGCTGCTCGCCGCGCTTCTCGAAGTCGTGCACGCCGATGTTGATCCACACCTCGTACTGCTTCAGGAACAGCCGGCGGCAATCGCCGAGGGCGGGAAGATTCAGGGCACTCGTCATGGATCGCTTTCGTGGAAGGTGGGTGGGCGTGCGCCTCAGCCGGCTTGCGCACGCGCCAGGTACAAGACGTCGCGCGCCTGCGCCGCGAGGTGCTGGCCGCCGTCCACCAGCAAGGTGGTGCCGGTGATGGCCTGGGCCGCAAGCACGTAGCGCACCGCCTCGGCCACGTCTTGCGGCGTGGACGAACGGCCCAGCGGCGTGAGCCCGTGGGCCGCGGCGAATTCGGCGGCGCTCATCGGTCCTGAAGGCAGGGTCACGCCCGGCGCCACGCCGACCACGCGCACGCTGGGCGCCAGTGCCTGCGCCAGCAGCGTGGTGGCCTCGCGCAGCGCCGCCTTGCTCAGGGTGTAGGACAGGTAGTCGGGGTTGGGATTCCACAACTTCTGGTCGAGAAGATTCACCACACAACCCCGCGCGCCGCGCGCCTGCACATGCGCGTGCAGCGCCTGCGCCAGCAGCACCGGCGCCACGGTGTTGACCTGGCAATGCCGCACTGCCGCATCCGCGCTGAAGCTGGTGACGTCATCATGCTCGAACAGCGAGGCGTTGTTCACCAGGGCGTCCAAGCGGCCGAATGCCGCCACCACTTGCGGCACGAGCACACGAACCGCAGCAGCGTCGGCAAGGTCGATGGCGAAGGCTTGTGCACGGGCCCCGGCGGCAGCCAGGTCGGCGCAGGTCTGTCGCGCCTCATCGGCTGAGTCGCGGTGGTGCACGGCCACATTCCAGCCGGCAGCGGCCAGTTCCAGCGCCATCACACGGCCCACGCGCCGCGCGCCGCCCGTGACCAGCACCACGGGCCGAGCGGCGGTCTGATTGCTGGGGGCGGGAAGGTCGGCAGGGGACATGAAACCTAGAATCGGGGCGATGAAACGCATGCAGAGTCTACCGTCCGGCGCCCCACCACCCGAGAGCGGGGGCATGCCCGAAGCCGCGCTGCCAACCGCCGGCGGTGGCCGGTCCGAGCCCACCCGGAACCCTCGGCCCGCCTTGCTCGCCTGCATGGAACAAGCCATTGCCGAAGCCGGCGGCTGGCTGCCATTCGACCGCTACATGGAACTGGCCCTGTATGCCCCGGGCCTGGGCTATTACGCCACCGCGCCCGGAGTGCTGGGAGCGTGGGGCGGCAGCAGCGATTTCGTCACCGCCCCGGAACTCACGCCGCTGTTCGCCGCGACGCTGGCGCGACAGGTGGCGGCGGTGGCGCGGGCCGAGGAACTCGCCACGGTGGTGGAATTCGGCGCCGGCAGCGGCCGTCTGGCTTGCGACCTGCTGGCCGCGCTCGACGCGGCAGGCTGGCTGCCGGCGCAATACGCCATCGTCGAAGTCTCTGCCGCCATGCGCGCGCGCCAGCGGCAAGCCGTTGCCGCATTGCCTGCCCGCTTGCGCGAGCGCATCGTCTGGTGGGACACCCTGCCCGCGCGCTTCGACGCCGTGATCCTCGGCAACGAGGTGCTGGACGCCATGCCGGTGAAACTCGCACGGCGCACGCAGCAGGGCTGGGTCGAGCGTGGCGTTGTGGTGATAAGCGCCCCCGAACCTGCCGCGACGCGTCAGGCCCCCCGAGGGGGTCAAGAACACTCGGGAGCGGCCCAGCGTTTTCTTGAGAGCGCCCCCGAACCTGCCGCGACGCGTCAGGCCCCCCGAGGGGGTCAAGAACACTCGGGAGCGGCCCAGCGTTTTCTTGAGAGCGCCCCCGAACCTGCCGCGGCGCGTCAGGGTTGTCTTGAGAACCACGATGCGTCGCAGCGCCTCGCATGGGCGGAGCGGGCAAGCAGCATCGTGCCGCGTCCCAGCATGGAGGCGCTGCCGCTGGGCGCCGTGACGGAAATCCATCAGATCGCCGAAGCGTTCATCAGCACGCTGGCCGGGCATCTCGGGCGTGGCCTGCTGCTGTTCATCGACTACGGCTTTCCCGCCCACGAGTACGACCATCCGCAGCGCAGTGGCGGCACCCTGCGCTGCCACCGCGCCCACCGCGCCCACGATGACCCGTTGTGGCAGCCGGGCACCTCGGACATCACCGCGCATGTGAACTTCAGCGGCATCGCCCAAGTCGCCGCCCAAGCGGGGCTGGAGCTGCTGGGCTACACCTCGCAGGCGCGCTTCCTGCTCAACTGCGGCTTGCTGGACTTGCTGGGCGCCGCCGTCGCAGCCGGGCAGCAAGGCGAAACCGGTGCGCCGCGCAACCGCGCTGGTTTCGCCCAGACCGCGGCGGTGCAGAAACTGCTGTCGGAAGCCGAGATGGGCGAGTTGTTCAAGGTCATCGCCCTCGGGCGTGGATTGCAGGCGCCGCTCATGGGCTTTGCCCAGGGCGACCGCCGCGCCGCGCTCACCCTGGGCGACGCCGCCGAGGAGCCCTGCTGATGTGGCTGTTCGTCTTCATCCTCGCGTCCATCGTGGTCTCGGCGCTGCTGCCGGAGCTGGAGCGCTTCGGCTTCGGTCGCCTGCCGCTCGATCTGCGCTTTCAGGCCTTCGGCCGCACCTGGCTGTTCCCCCTCGGCTCCACCCTGCTGCTGTCTGTCGTTGCCTGGGTGATCGCGCGCCTGCTGCGCTGAGCCGCATCGACGCGATCGTCCGACGGCGCGGCAGGCTGCGACGCCGCCGGACGATCGCGCGGCAAACCGACCCTGCTGCACGCACGGCCATCGCCTCACCCGCGCGACACGGCGCTCCGATGGCGTCTTAGGATGCAGCCATCGAACGCTCCGTGCATGGGAGAAGGACGATGACGTGCATCGACATCAAGCGGGTCTACGAGCCCGCCGCCGCAGGCGACGGCCTGCGCATTCTGGTCGACCGGCTATGGCCGCGAGGTCTGGGCAAGGACGAGGCTGCGGCGGACCGCTGGGTCCGCGAGATCGCGCCCAGCCCGGCGCTGCGGCAGTGGTTCGGCCATGACGCGACACGGTGGGGCGAATTCCGGCGCCGCTACGCGGCCGAGCTGGACGCCATGCCCGAAACCGTGAGCCTGTTGCGCCGCCTGCTCCAGGAGCACGAGCGGGCCACGCTGCTGTACGCCGCGAAGGACGAGGCCCACAACAACGCCGTCGTCCTGGTCGAGTACCTGCGCAAGCCTTGACGAAGTGCGCGCAGGGACGGCCGAACCGGCCGCCACCCTGCATCTGTCCAGGGCCCGGGGCTGGCGCATCCGCCGTTGGCACCCATCTCAATCGAAGACCGGCGACTCCACGCCCAGGACCTGATGCAGCTTGGGGCTGGTGGTGGTGTACTGGAGGTGGATTTTCTTGTCGGGGAAGATGGTGTGCGCCGCACCGAAGGCGGCCAGCGCGGC
>JAJZDV010000174.1 GCA_021846025.1 Pseudomonadota bacterium | reverse complement strand
CCTCGTCCGGGGAAGATCAGCGTCACCCCGACCAAGCAACTCTCCAACCAGCGTGATCTGGCACTGGCTTATTCCCCCGGGGTGGCGGCGGCCTGCGAAGACATCGTGCAGAACCCGGGCGATGCCGCACGCTACACAGCACGCAGCAATCTCGTGGGCGTCATCACCAACGGCACCGCGGTGCTGGGCCTGGGCGACATCGGGCCGCTGGCGGCCAAGCCGGTGATGGAAGGCAAGGCGGTGCTGTTCAAGAAGTTCGCCAACATCGACGTGTTTGACATCGAGATCAGCGAGAAGGACCCGGCCAAGCTCATCGAGATCATCGCGGCGCTGGAGCCGACCTTCGGCGGCATCAACCTGGAGGACATCAAGGCGCCCGAGTGCTTCCAGGTGGAACGCAGCTTGCGCCAACGCATGCGCATTCCGGTGTTCCACGACGACCAGCATGGCACGGCCATCATCGTCGGCGCCGCCGTGCTCAACGGTCTGAAGGTGCTGGGCAAGCGCATCGAAGACGTGAAGCTGGTGTGCTCGGGCGCCGGCGCCGCGGCGCTGGCCTGCCTGCACTTGCTGGAGCATCTGGGCCTGGCGCGCGAACAGGTGTGGGTCAGCGATCTGGCCGGCGTGGTCTGGGCCGGACGCACCGAGTTGATGGACCCCGACAAGGCGCGTTACGCCCAGGCCACCGAAGCCCGCAAGCTGGGCGACATCATCGCCGGCGCCGATATTTTCCTCGGACTGTCGGCCGGTGGCGTGCTCAAACCCGAAATGGTTGCGCGCATGGCCGCCAGGCCGCTGATCCTGGCGCTGGCCAATCCCACGCCGGAAATCCTCCCCGAGGAGATCAAGGCGGTGCGCGACGACGCGGTGATCGCCACCGGCCGTTCGGACTACCCGAACCAGGTCAACAACGTGCTGTGCTTTCCCTACATTTTCCGCGGTGCGCTCGACTGCGGCGCCACCACCATCACCACCGAGATGGAAGTGGCCGCGGTGCACGCGATTGCGGCGCTGGCGCAGATGGAGCAAAGCGACGTGGTGACCACCGCGTACGGCATGCAGGAAGCCGGCTTCGGCCCCACCTACCTGATCCCCAAGCCGTTCGACCCGCGCCTGATCCTGCACATCGCCCCGGCCGTGGCCCGGGCGGCTGCGGCCAGCGGCGTGGCCACACGGCCGATTGCCGACCTCGACGCCTACCGCGAGCAACTGCAGCAGTTCGTCTATCAGTCGGGCGCCATGATGCGGCCGATTTTTTCCATCGCCAAGCGCGCGCAGAAAAAGCGCATCGTCTATGCCGAGGGTGAAGACGAGCGCGTGCTGCGTGCCGTGCGTGTGGTGATCGACGAGCAGCTGGCGCGCCCGATCCTGGTGGGCCGCCCGGCGGTCATTGCGCAACGGGTCGAGCGCTTCGGCCTGCGCCTGCAGGAAGGGCGTGACTTTGACGTCGTCAACACCGACAACGACGAACGCTACCGCGACTTCTGGCAGAGTTACCAGCAGCTCGCGGGGCGCAAGGGCATCACTCCACCGTTCGCCAAGATCGAGATGCGCCGCCGGCTGACGCTGATCAGTGCGATGATGCTGCACAAGGGCGAGGCCGACGGCATGATCTGCGGCACCTGGGGCAACACCCATCTGCACCTGCACTACATCGACCAGGTCATCGGCAAGCGCCCCGGCGCCAAGGTTTACGCCGCGATGAACGGCCTCATCCTGCCGGGCCGCCAGGTCATGCTGGTGGACACGCACATCAATCTCGACCCCAGCGCCGAGGATCTGGCCGAAATCACGCTGATGGCCGCCGAGGAGCTGCGCCGCTTCGGCATCACGCCCAAGGTGGCCCTGTTGTCGCATTCCAATTTCGGTTCGAGCAATGCGCCCAGCGCACTCAAAATGCGCCATGCCCTCGAGTTGCTGCACCAGCGCGACTCCGCGCTGGAAGTCGACGGCGAGATGCACGGCGATTGCGCATTCGACGCCGGGCTGCGCACCAGCCTGCTGCCGCAGACCACCCTGACCGGCGAAGCCAATCTGCTGGTGTTCCCAGGACTGGACGCCGCCAACATTGCCTACAACCTGCTCAAAACCACCGCCAGCAACAACGTCGCCATCGGTCCCATGCTCCTCGGGGCGGCCAAGCCGGTGAATATCCTCACGGCATCGAGCACCGTGCGGCGGATCGTCAACATGACCGCGCTCACGGTGATGGACGCCAACTCGACACGCTGAAGCCCGGTCCAGGCCCTCCTCCCGCCTGTTGCGTTCGCAGGTGCTTCAGTGAAGTGCACGCTCACTTAGGCAGGCCGTGCTGCACAAAAAATAGGCGCAATTCTTGCTTTCAGGGGCCGATTCCAATACGCTTGGGGTTTGACGCGCCGCATGATGCGCCTCCCGCGGCATCGAACTTGCCGCGACGCAACATCGGTTGGGCTCGTGGGCATTGCAGCAAACCTGTCGCATCGCAAGCGATGGCAGGCAACTGCAAGCTGAAATCCCGGGCCAATCACGCATTTCATTCACATCCCCGGCGAGCGCTCTTCATCGGGGTTTTCGCAAACTGGCCCATTCATTGTTCGTGCACAGGTTCGCCGCCCCGATCCGATCACCTGGTCAACCGGGCCAGCGCATCACCCGGGCCTTGGCCTTGTGCATCGCACTGTTCGGTCTTCAACTTGCCGCCTGGTCTGCAGGCGGCGTCCAGGGCTGGGGTTTGGCCCAGGGGCGCGAACGGCATGCCGAAAGCTGGCGTGATCAGGCGACGCCAAGCGTACGTCCTGGGGAACTTCCACGTGAAGCCCAGCACACACTGCAGTTGATTCGGCTGGGAGGGCCCTTCCCCTACGCGAAGGACGGCATTGTTTTTGGAAATTATGAACACATCCTGCCGCAGCGGCGACGCGGCTATTACCGCGAATACACCGTACCAACCCCGGGAAGCCGCAACCGGGGGGGCACAACGCGTTGTCTGCGGGGGACCTCCACGCACCCCCGATCTCTGCTACTACACCCATGATCACTACGCAAGTTTCCAAGCCATCGCTCACTGAAGCCGAAGACGGGGTCAATCTCAAACTCCTGCGCCCGAATATCGTGCAGTCGATTCGCGCCTTTCGCGTGCCGGCGCTGATGACTGCCGCGCAGGACGCTGGCCAGCATTTTCTCTACGCGAATCTGGCCGAGGCCACGACCAAGCAGGAGGTGCTGGAAATCGTGGCGCGCTCCTTCACCTTTCCCAAACATTTCGGCAAGAATTTCGACGCGCTGCGCGACTGCCTGACCGACATGATCCAAAGCTCGGGCAAGCAGCCGGGCTTTGTCATCGTGCTGGAGCAGTTGCCCATGACGCAGCGCTTCGACAAGGAAGCGCGCGAAACCCTGCTGGACGTCTTTCGCGACGCGGCCGATTTCTGGTTCGAGCAAGGCGTGGAATTCCGGGTTTTCTATTCTTTTCTGTAACCCGCACGCCGGACCGGACGGCGTTGCGGGGCGAAGACGAACCGGACTCCCGACTCAGCGGCAAGCTGGCCTACGCGCCGCCCGCACCCTGGTATGGCGCCTGGGTTGCCGAAGCTGCATGACAGGAACGAAGGGGCCTGAGGCTGCCACAGGCGACCTCGGCCCTTGCCTGAGCCCCTCGCTTCAGCCGGGGTTCAATTCCCGTGCCAGGCGCACATACTCGCTCACGCTCACTTCCTCGGCGCGGCGCTTGATGTCGAAATCTCCGACGTAACCCCGACTGGCGAGCCAGGGCTCCAACGCATGGCGCAGCAGCTTGCGGCGTTGCGAGAATGCTGCGGCGGTCAGGGCTTGCAGCACGGCGGGGTCGAGGCCCGACAGTTCAGCCTGCGCGCGTGGGCGCATGCGCACCACGGCCGAATTCACCCGGGGTGGCGGCGAAAACGCATCCGGCCCCACCGTCATGACATCCCACATGGCGTAGCGCCACTGCAGCATGACGGACAGCCGGCCGTAGTCGC
>JAJZDV010000032.1 GCA_021846025.1 Pseudomonadota bacterium | reverse complement strand
CACCGCCCTCCCAGCACATCAGCGCCACCAATGACGAGACGAGCGCCAGGGACACAAAAAAGCCGAGCAACTGCCTGGGACTGATCGAGCAGTTGCGCTTGAACAACCAGACCAGTGCGCCATCTTGTTCCGATGGCGCACCGAGCAGACCGAAATCGAGAGCGGTCATCGACTGCTCGGCCATGTGCATCACCTCGATTCGCTCACTGAAGCCCGAAAAATGCGACCTGATCCTTGGAATGGCTCTTGCACAACGCCAATCCAGCACAACCGTATCAGCGACAAATTATAGAGATGGGCCGCCGCCACGGCGGACGGCGTAGGGTCATTTGCGCTGATTTTGCTCACCATCAACACCTTGCGCCGCTCATCGCGTTTCGCACTGGCAACAATCCCCGCGTCTCGATGCAACGCGTGCCCGTGACAACCATCCCGCATCATGCCAGCAAGGCACCCGCCAGGCTTCAGGAATTTCCCCGTATTGACTCGTGACGTACGGCCAGCGGCGATGCGGGCTAGCGCTTGCGTCCGGTCGCCCTCAACTGTTCTACGGGAAAACTGGCCACTCCTGCGCGAGCGGCATGCGTCGCGGGCTTGAACGCGTGACCGTAGACCAACTCGAAACTGAGCACGACTTCGGTGAGCCCCGCCGCCTCTGCCTGGCTGAGCAGCGCATGCTGCAAGGCTCGCCATTGCCGGGGCGTACGCAAGCCGTGCGCGGCGGCAGCATGCGCGGGTCTTCCAAGTTCGGCGAGTTCGGCCAGTGCATCTTCGGGGCGGGCATAGTGCAAATGCAGCATCTCCATGTCCATCACGGGTTCAGCGAAGCCTTGCTGAACCAGCATGTCGCCCAAGTCATGCATGTCGGGGTAGGCGGGCGGGACAACACCAATATCGCGGTATTGCGCTTGGCGCAATTCGTGCAGCGTGTCAGGCCCGAACGTGGTGAACATCAACACGCCGTCTGGCAACAATGCACGGTGCCAGACGGCGAACATGGCGCCCAGTTCGGCAACCCACGGCAAGGCCAGGTTGGACCACAGCATCTGCGCGGCAGAAGGCGCCGCCTGGGCGGCCATCGGTCCCGACAATGGCGCGGTGAGCACCTCGGTTCGTCCTTGGCCACGCAGGCCGCGCAACCAGCTTCGACCCGCATGGGCCTTGCGCGCCACATCGGCCAGCAAGGCCGACGGCTCCACGCCGACAATCTGCGCCTGGGGGTATTGATGGCGCAGCAAGGCAAGTCCATCGCCCCAGGCGCAGCCCATGTCGAACACCGACCCGGGCTGCAACTTGAGCAGCGGCAAGCGCTCCGCCATGCGGCGAGCAACCTCCTGCCAGATGAACGGCGCTGGCCTGCGGGCCAGCCGATCGCGCGCTGCAACGATGCCGGGCAGCAGACCCTGGAGCGGCGCAGTGGGACGGGTGGACATCGGGCTCGCTGACGTGTGGATGGGATGATGGGATGTGCGCCCCAGTGGCCGACAAGCGGCTCGTCTGCGAGGGGTGCGGAAACGCGGAAACGACCCTGCAGGCCCTGGAGGGATGCGAGCGAGCAATATAGTTCGCATATGCCAACGATGCCCGCCTCGCTGCTGGAACGCATGGGCGCCGTCTTGCGTCCGGTGGGTTTGTGCGCGCTCTGCGCCATGCCCACACGCCAGACGCTGTGCGAACCTTGCAAGGACCAATATCTCGGCGGCATCGGGCCACGCTGCGGCCACTGCGGCCTTGCGCAGCCTGCGGATGGTTTGACCTGTGGCATCTGCCTGCGATTGCCTCCTCCCTACATCCGCACCTTGACCCTGGGCGACTACGGCGTGCCGATCGATCGCTTGATTCAGCGCCTGAAATTCAGCAACGAGCCGGCCATTGGTCGTTGGTTGGGCAAATTGCTCGCCGCACACTGGCGTGCCGCTGGCCACCCACGACCCGGTCTTGTGCTGCCTATCCCCTTGTCATCCGCGCGGCTGCAGCAGCGCGGCTACAACCAGGCATGGGAAATGGCGCGCAGTTTTGCGCGCGAGCTTCGCACCACGGCGCGCAGCGATGTCTTGATGCGCGTGCGTGAAATGCCGCCGCAAAGCAGCCTGCCGCTTGCGCTGAGGACCCAGAACGTGCGTGGCGTCTTTGCCGCACCGTATCCATTCAAGGCTCAGGATGTGGTGCTGATCGACGACGTGATGACCACCGGCAGCACTCTGGGCGAAGCGGCATCGGTGCTGCTCCGCGCAGGGGCAGCAACGGTCAGCGTGGCCGTGGCCTTGCGCACGCCGCCACCAGGTTGAGGGTTACCGACCGCAACCACCGATCGTCTTGTGACCTTATGTTCAACATCGTTCTGGTCCATCCCGAAATTCCACCCAACACCGGCAACGTCATCCGCCTGGCGGCGAACACCGGATGCGCGTTGCATCTGGTCGAACCACTCGGTTTCTCACTGGAGGATAAACACTTGCGGCGTGCAGGATTGGACTATCACGAATACGCCGAGTTGCACGTGCATCGCGATTGGGCTGCACTGCGTCAGAGCGCGCAAAACCAAGTCGGTGCGCCCCGCATGTTCGCCTTCACCAAGTTCGCCGCGACGCTGCTGGGTCAGGCCCGCTTCCAGTCGGGCGATTGGCTGGTGTTCGGCGCGGAGACCACCGGCCTGCCGAGCGAGGTGCTGGAGGATTGCGCGCCGCCACAGCGCCTGCGCCTGCCGATGCGCCCGGGGCAGCGCAGCCTGAATTTGTCGAACGCGGTCGCGGTCGCGGTGTTCGAAGCCTGGCGGCAATGCGCTTACGCGGGCGGCTGCTGACCAGGGTCAGCAGCCCCGTACAAACGGCGAACGCTCAGAGCCCGGAGAAATCCGGCTTGCGCTTGGCCAAAAAAGCACCGAACGCTTCCCTCGCGGCCGGGCCCTTGAGCAAGCGCTCGAAGTGGCCGGCCTCTTCAGCGATCGTGGCATGCACCGCCGTGCGCTGCGGCTGGCGCAGCAGGGATTTGGTGGCCATCAACGCAGCCATCGGCTTGGCAGCGAGTTTGCGCGCTTGCTGCAGGGCGAAGGCGTTGACCTCGGACGGTGGCAGCACACGATTGACCAGCCCCAATGCGTGCGCCTCATCGGCCGTGAACGGCTCACCGAACAGCAGCTTTTCGTTTGCCGCCGCATGGCCGATGCGCAGCGGCAGCAGCAAGCTCGACGCTGCCTCGGGGCACAGACCCAGGTTAACGAAGGGCAGCGAGAACAGTGCGTTGTCCCCTGCGTAGACCAGATCGCAATGCAGCAGCAAGGTGGTGCCGATGCCCACTGCCGGGCCGCAGACGGCGGCCATGGCCGGCTTGGGAAAGTCGGCCATGGCACGCAGAAACCGGAACACCGGCGCCTCCATGCTGGCGGGCGGGCGCTGCAGGAACTCGCTCACATCGTTGCCGGCAGTGAACAGGCTCTCCTGGCCCTGGATGACCAGCACTCGGGCCTGCGCGTCGCCGGCCGCCTGCTCCAGGTGGTCGGCCAGTGTGGCGTACATCGCACTGGTGAGTGCATTCTTTTTCTCGACCCGGTTGAAGGTCAGGGTGAGCACGCCATCTTCAGGATGAGCGAGGATTTCGGACATGGCGATTGTTCCAGGTGGGGTGGTTCAAGGCCGTGAGCGCCTGCAGCGCTGCGGCCACGGCCTGCCGAGGCTCAGATCAGCTCGAAAATGCCTGCTGCGCCCTGGCCTGTGCCCACGCACATGGTCACCATGCCGTACTTCAGCTTGCGTCGGCGCATGCCGTAAATGGCGGTCGCCGCGCGGATCGCGCCCGTAGCGCCGAGCGGATGGCCGAGCGCGATGGCACCGCCCAGTGGGTTGACTTTGGCCGGATCCAAACCGCACGTGTTGATGACGGCGAGGGACTGTGCGGCAAAGGCTTCGTTCAGTTCGATCCAGCCGATGTCGTCGAGCTTGAGGCCGCCGGCTTTGAGCGCCGCGGGAATGGCCTCGATCGGACCGATGCCCATGATCTCGGGTGGCACGCCGCGACTGGCGAAGCTGACGAAGCGCGCCAGCGGCTGCAGGTTGTAACGCTTGAGCGCCGCTTCGGACGCCAGAAGCAGGGCGCCGGCACCGTCCGACGTTTGCGAGCTATTGCCCGCCGTGACGCTGCCCATGCCCGTGGCCTTGCCCGTCGGGTCTTTGGGCGAAGCGAAGGCCGGGCGCAGTTTGGCCAGAGCTTCAAGCGAGGTGTCGGCGCGCGGGCCCTCATCGAGGTTGACGGTGCGGCGGCGTTCGACCACTTTGCCGCTGGCCAGGTCGGGAGCACGGTCGATGATGTCGATCGGCACGATCTCGTCGCTGAACTCGCCCGCGGCGAACGCCGCCAGCGCGCGCTGGTGCGATTGCAGCGCAAACGCGTCCTGCTGCTCGCGACTGACCTTCCACTGCTGGGCGACTTTCTCGGCGGTCAGGCCCATGCCATAGGCGATGCCGACGTTTTCGTCGCGGGCGAACACCCCTGGATTGAACGAAGGCTTGTTGCCGCTCATGGGCACCATGCTCATGCTCTCGGCGCCGCCGGCGAGCATGACCTCGGCCTCGCCGACGCGAATACGGTCTGCCGCCATTTGAATGGCGGTGACACCCGATGCGCAAAAGCGGTTGACCGTGACCCCGCCGACCGAATTCGGCAATCCGGCCAGCAGCGCGGTGATGCGCGCCATGTTCAGCCCCTGCTCACCCTCGGGCATGGCGCAGCCGACGATGGCGTCTTCGATCGCGGCCGGATCCAGCCCTGGTGCCTGCCTGAGCGCGGCGTGAATGGCGGCAATCAGCAAGTCCTCCGGGCGGGTGTTGCGGAACATGCCGCGATGCGACTTGCCGATGGGCGTGCGCGCGGCGGCGACGATGTAAGCATCTTGAACTTGTCGGGTCATAACGGACTCCTGATTCAGTGGATGGCTCAGCCCTGCTTGCGAGGCTCAGCCAATTGGGTGATGGTTCCTTGAGCGGCGGCGCACAACTTGTGCTCGCCTCCCTGCACGGCATCAATTTCGTAACGCACGACGGCCCGGCTGCGCCCGGCATGCACCACGCTGGCTTTGGCGCACAGCCGCTTGCCGAGCGCCGGGCGCACATCATCGATCTTGAGCTCCGGGATCATGACGGCAGTTCCCAGCGCACTGCCACCGGCAAACGTCAGCGCATGATCGGCGAGGGAACACAGCACGCCGCCATGCGCAAAACCGCTCTGCTGCAACAGATCGTGGCGCAACGGCAGATCCAGCACGGCGCGGTCGGCTTCCAACACCGACAGCTCCGTGCCCAGCAGCGCGCTGAAGGGTTGCTGCGCCAGCACGGCGCGGCCAGCATCGAGCATGGGGTTCATCGCGCTGCGCCCGGCATTCAGTTGCGCACCGGCTTGCCGGTCTGCAGCATGCCCATGATGCGCTCCTGGGTCTTGGCGTTGTCGAGCAGCGCGCAGAAATGCTGGCGCTCCAGACGCAACAACCAGGCTTCGTCGACCACGCTGCCGGCATCGACTTCGCCGCCACACATGACGTCGGCCACCGCTGCGCCCAGGGCAAAATCGTGGGCGCTGATCTGGCCGCCGTCGCGCATGTTCACCAACTGGCTCTTGATGGTGGCCGTGCCACTGCGCCCGGCCACGGTGATGCGCGCCGCCAGCGGCGGGCGATAACCGGCATCGGTCAACGCACGCACTTGCGAGCAGGCCACATGCAGCAATTCGTCCTTGTGCAGCACGATCACGTCCTCGGGCAGCAGATAGCCCATCTGCCGCGCCTCGATGGCCGACTTGGACACGGCCGCCATCGCCGGCTGCATGTACAGCGCCTTGAGGAAGGCCAGCACATCGGCGCTGCCGCCGTTGGCCTGCGCCAGCTCACTCGCCCGGCGGGCGAGATAGGTCAGGCCGCCACCGCCCGGAATCAGTCCTACACCCACCTCCACCAGGCCGACATAACTCTCCAGCGCCGCGACCCGGCGCGCGGCATAGGCCGCCAGTTCGCAGCCGCCGCCCAGCGCCAGGCCGCGCACAGCCGCGACCACCGGAACCTGGGCATAGCGCAGGCGAAGCATCACGTCCTGCAGCTTCTTTTCCTCGGGCTCGATGGCCTTGGAGCCGCCGGCCATGAAGGCAGGCAGCATGGCTTGAAGGTCGGCACCGGCCGAAAATGGCTCGGCGGTCTGCCAAACCACCAGGCCGGCAAAGCGCCGCTCGGCCTCTTCCACCGCTTTGTGCAAACCGGCGACCACGCCGGGACCGATGGTGTGCATCTTGGTCTTGAAGCTGGCCACCAGCACGTCGTCAAAACCGGGGGCCGTCCACAGGCGAAGAGATGCGTCCTCGAAGACCGTGACACCTGCCTTGGCAGGATCTCGCGCGGCCTCGCCCAGCACGGTTTGCGGGAAGATCTGCCGCGCCATCACCGGCAATGCGCGGCGCGGCTTGTAGCGGCCCTCGGCGGCCGACCACGACCCCTCGGGCTTGTGCACGGCGTCGATCTGCGCCACCCAGGCCGGCAGCGGCGCGTTGCACAGCGCGCGCCCCGCGGCAATGTCCTCGGCGATCCAGTCGGCAATCTGCTTCCAGCCAGCACCCTGCCAACTCTCGAACGGGCCTTCGTTCCAGCCGAAGCCCCAGCGGATGGCGAAATCCAGGTCGCGGGCGTTGTCCGCCACTGCGCCCAGATGCACGGCGATGTAGTGCCACACATCGCGGAACACGGCCCACAGAAACTGCGCCTGCGGGTTGGTCGATTCCCGCAGCAGTTTGAATCGCTCGGGCGCTGGTTTTTTCAACATGCGCGCAACGATCTCATCGGCCTTGCCGCCACCCACGACATAGTCGCCGCTCTTGGGGTCGAAGCGCAGGATGTCGCGGCCCACTTTCTTGTAGAAGCCGGCGCCAGTCTTTTGCCCAAGCGCGCCCTTGCCCACCAGGGTCTTGAGCGCAGGCGGCGTGGCGTACAGCGCGGCGAATGGATCCTGGTCCGCAGGCAAGGTGTCGGCCATGGTCTTGATCACGTGACCCATGGTGTCCAGGCCGACGACGTCGGCGGTGCGGAAGGTGGCACTCTTGGCGCGGCCGAGTTTGCTGCCGGTGAGGTCGTCGACCACGTCGAAACTCAGGCCATAGTGCTCGGCCTCGTGCATCACCGCAAGGATGGAAAACACCCCGACGCGATTGGCCACGAAGTTCGGCGTGTCCAGCGCCCGCACCACGCTCTTGCCCAGGGTGGTGGTGAGGAAGGTCTCGAGTTGATCCAGCGCTTCGGGCGCGGTGGACTCGGTGGGGATGAGTTCGACCAGCGGCATGTAGCGCGGCGGGTTGAAGAAGTGCACGCCGCAAAAACGCGCACGCAGCGCAGCATCGAAGCCTTCGCTCAAGGCCGTGATCGACAGGCCAGAGGTGTTGCTGGCAAACAGGGCGTGAGGGGCCAGATGCGGCGTGACCTTTTGGTACAGGTCGTGTTTCCAGTCCATGCGCTCGGCGATGGCTTCAATCACCAGATCACAAGCTGCAAGCAGCGGCAGGTCGGTTGTGTAGTTGGCGGTGCGAATCTGCACGGCGTCGTCATTCAGACCGAACGGTGCCGGGTTGAGCTTCTTCAGATTGGCGACGGCCTTGTCGGCGATGGCATTGTTCGCGCCGCCCTGACTGGGCAGATCGAACAGGATGACGGGCACGCGGGCGTTGACGCAATGGGCGGCAATCTGCGCGCCCATGACGCCAGCGCCCAGGACGGCAACCTGGCGAATCGGGAATCGGGAAGTCATGTCGGATCCTTGGTTGGGGTGCATGGAGTCGCTCGATGCGAGACCCGCGGTTCAGGCGAACACCGCCTCGGTCTGCATCAAGGCTTTGGCGCCGCTGCGCGCCATGCGGATGGCACCGGCCGACTCCGGGTAAAGCCTGGCAAAGTAGAACCGCGCGGTCTGCAGCTTGGCCTGGTAGAAGGTCTGATCGGTTGCGCCCTGCGCCAGCTTGACTTGCGCGACTTTCGCCATGCGGGCAAAGCCGTAGGCGAACACCAGATGCCCGACCACGCGCAGATAGGGCACGGCGGCGGCGCCGATTTCCTCGCGGTCTTGCATGGATTTCATGGCCAGTTCCATGGTGAGTTTCTGCACCTTGTCGCCCAGGTCGGCCAGGGGGTTGACGAACTCCTGCATCGAATCGCTCACGCCCTCGGCCTCGACGAAATCGGTGACGAGCTTGCCGAACTTCCTGAGCTTGGCGCCGTTGTCCATCAGCACCTTGCGGCCGATCAGGTCGAGTGCCTGAATGGTGTTGGTGCCTTCGTAAATCATGTTGATGCGGGCGTCGCGCACATATTGCTCCATTCCCCATTCGTGGATGTAGCCATGGCCGCCGAACACCTGCATGCAGGCGTTGGTGGCGTCGAAGCCGTTGTCGCTGATGAAGGCCTTGACGATGGGGGTGAGCAGCGCGACCAGGTCATCAGCATCCTTGCGCACGTCGTCGTCGGGGTGCAGGTGTGCCTGGTCGAGCATCAGCGCGACCCAGTAGGCCAGGAAGCGCCCGCCTTCGGCCCAGGCCCGGGCCGTGAGCAGCATACGGCGCACATCGGGGTGGACGATGATGGGGTCGGCCGGCTGCTCCGGCGCCTTCGGGCCGGTGAGTGAGCGCATCTGCAGGCGGTCCTTGGCGTAGGCCAGGGCGTTCTGGTACGCCACCTCGGTCAGGCCCAGCGACTGCATGCCCACACCGAGACGCGCGCCGTTCATCATGACAAACATGGCGGCGAGGCCCTTGTTGGGCTCGCCCACCAGCCATCCGGTGGCACCGTCCAGCGTGATCTGGCAGGTGGAGTTGCCGTGGATGCCCATCTTGTGCTCGATGCCGGAGCAGAAAATGCCGTTGCGCTGGTCTTTGCCGTCGCTGGAAGCCGGCAGGAATTTGGGCACGACGAACAGCGAAATGCCTTTGCTGCCCTCGGGCGCGCCGGGCAGCTTGGCCAGCACCATGTGGATGATGTTCTCGGCCAGATCGTGCTCGCCGCTGGAGATGAAAATCTTCTGCCCCGTGAGCTTGCAGGCGCCGCCATCCAGGGGCTCGGCCTTGGTGCGAATGAGCCCAAGATCCGTGCCGCAGTGCGGCTCGGTCAGGCACATGGTGCCGGTCCACTGGCCCGATGCGAGCTTGGGCAGGTAGAGGTCTTTCTGCTCCGCGCTGCCATGCGCGGACAGCAACTCCACCACCCCTTGCGTCAGGCCGGGATACATGGTCCAGGCCTGGTTGGCGGCGTTCTCCATTTCGTGCACGGCGCTGCCCACGAGGTGGGGAAGGCCCTGACCACCGTACTCCGGTGCCGCGGTCAGCAGCGGCCAGCCGGCTTCCACATACTGGGCCCACGCCTCCTTGTAGCCCTTGGGCGTGGTGACGGCATGGGTGGCCGGGTCGTAATGGCAGCCCTCGCTGTCGCCGCTCAGGTTGATGGGGAACAGCACCTCGGCGCAGAACTTGCCGGCCTCCTCGCAGACTTGGTTGATGAGATCGGCGTCGACCTCGGCATGAGGCGGCAGTTCACGCAGTGCGGGCACGACATCGAGCACTTCGTGCATGACGAATTGCATGTCGCGCAGCGGCGGGTTGTATTGGGGCATGGTGGTCTCCTGGAATGGGTAGGGGATGGGGCAGGGCAAGGCCGCGCGGTGGCGCTTCAGTTGCCTGCGCCGCAGAGCGTCTGGAGCAGCCTCATCCCCATCGGGGTGGCGTATTGACCGATGAGCCGCTGGTAGCCTTGCTGCGCCAGTTCGACGCAACCATGCACGCGCAGCAATCGGGAATCGTGGTGCAGGGCAAGGATCTGGCCATGCAGTTCGAACATCAGCAACTGCGCCGGGGTGCTGGCCTGCAGATGCCCGATCTCGATGGCTTGCAGCACCGCGCGCAACAGGGCGTCATGCCAGGTCTGCACCATGAGCACCAGGGCGTCGCGCACCGGGCCTGGCCGGTCGTCGAACTCGACGGCGCCGGAGATGTAGATGCACCCGGTTTCCACCTCGCGGCTGACTTGCTGCACCCAGCGGTCGAACAGCATGTGCAATCGCGGAAGACCGCGCGGCTGCTCCAGCGCGGGATAAAACACATCGGCCTCGAACAGGCTGTGGTAGCGGCGAATGACGGAAATCTGCAACTCTTCGCGCGAGCCGAAATGCGCGAACACGCCGGACTTGCTCATGTCCATGCGATCCGCGAGGACGCCGATCGACAGCCCCTCCAGGCCGATGCGCCCTGCCATTTGCAGGGCGCAATCAAGAATCGCTTGGCGGGTCTGGTGGCCCTTGCCCGGCAATTCGGCCGGTTCGCCAGCGTTGGGGGCGACAACCCGCGTGGCGACAGCAAGCCCGGGAGCGGAACTGACGGCAGGAGCGGATTTACGAGGCATGGCAGCTTGTTTTCAAAAATCGAACGGTCGTACTATTTCTGAAACTGCCGGTTTTGTCAACACAAACCTTCGTCGTCGACGCGCAGCCCGGCACGCCCGGCGACTGATGCCCCTGCAACTGCCGACGGCTGTCGGAACGCAACGGCAAGCCGCAAGCGTTCAGGCCAGCAGAATGCCGATGGCGCGCTCGACGCTGGTGGCAGCCAGCCCACCGGGGCCGCTGCGTGTGAACTGCAGCAAACAGCCGCAGACGTAGATGGCCAACAGCTGGGCGCGCTGCGCAGGATCGAAGCCGGTGGCCGTGCCGCCCTGCTCCACCGCCAGCTTCAGACTCTGCCGCAACGCGGCTTCGACGCGCGAGAAGAACTGGTTCATGCGCAGCTGCAATCGGGCGTGTTCGCCAACCAGCGCATCGCCCGCCATGACGCGGCAGAGTCCGGCATTTTTTTCAGCGAAGCCCAGCAAGGCCTGGACGATGCAAGCCGCCTGCAGGACGCCGGATTCCTGCTGCTGCGTGATCTGGTTGATCAGGCCGAAGACACTGTGTTCGATGAATTCGATCAGCGCCTCGAACATCTGCGCCTTGCTGGCGAAATGGCGATACAGCGCGGCTTCGGAAACCTGAAGACGTTGCGCCAGCGCGGCGGTCGTGATGCGCTCCGCACCCGGCTCCTCCAGCATGCCGGCCAGGCATTGGAGGATCTGCTCACGTCGCTCACCGGGCTTTGGACGCTTGCGTGGCAATGCCGGAACCACCCGCAAAGGGGTGGAATTCAACGCGGGATCAACGAACGCAGACGCCATAGTGAACTGATTTTCGCACGCACATAGGCTGGACGGCCACGGCATGTCCTGGGCTCGGCCGCCCGATGGGGCTGGCGACGCAACCCGCGGTGGTCGTAGCGCGTGAACCAGGCGCCGTGCAGACCCAGGCGTCGTGCGGACTTGAGATGCTGCAAGGTGTCTTCCACCAGCACGCATTGCGCCGGACGCAGGCGATGACGACGCAGCACATGGCGCAGCATGCGGGCGTCGGGCTTGGGACGCAGGCGACCGAACTGACGCATGTCCTCGATGCTGATGACGCCTTCGAACAACTTGAGCAGCTTGAGCTGGCGCAGCACCCGCAGCGCATAGTCGCGTGGCGCATTGGTCAGCACCCATTTGCGCCCCGCAAGGCGGGCTATGGCAGCGCGCTGGCTGGGATCGGCGCGCAACATGCTTGGCAGTTCGGGGAAGCGATGGGTCTCGGCCAGGAAGTGCGTGGCCTTCACGCCATGCTCGCGCATCAAGCCGAGCAGCGTGGCGCCATAGCGCCGCCAGAAATGCCAGCGCATGCGGTTGGCCTCTGCCGGGTCGACGCCGAGCTGGCGCTGGATGTAGGCGGTCATCTCGGCGTTCATCCGCGGGAAAATCTGCCACGAGGCATCGTGCAGGGTGTTGTCCATGTCGAACAACCATGCCGGACCATGGCCGGCATCACACCGCATCGGTGCGCTCCAGCCGGGCAACAACATAGCGGCCACCACCGAATCGGGCCGGTGCGAGGTGCGGCTCGACCGCGGTCACCGCATGCACCACGGCGTGGGCAAATTCGGGACCGTCGAACACGAAGGTATGGAACTCGCCATTCTCGCCACAGGCATCCACACCCGGTGGCAGGTCGGCGATGAAGGCGGCGTCGAACAGGCGGCCACAAAAGCTGTCGGGCACGTGCCGGCTGTCGACACAGACCACACGGGCGCTGTAACCCAGGGCGATGAACGCGCGCGCCAACTCCGGCCGCTGACGACCCCACAGCGGCAACTCGGCACGCAGCCCGGCAGCTGCGCAAACCCGCTCCTCCCAATCGCGGTGCGGCTGCAGGTCGATGTCGCCGAACACCGCAGCCTGCGCCCCGCGCCCGGCGAGTTCGTGCAACTGCGCGGTGAAAACCGTCTGGTAGTCGTCCCAGCTCGCACTGGGCGCCACCAGCTCCAGGCCGAGGGCCGCGGCCTGCGCCTGCATCAGGCCCAGTGGCACGCCGTGGCTGCGCAGGCGCAGGCCGGACTCGTCCAGCATGGCCAAGAGCCAGCGCACCTCAAGCCCGGCGGCGCGCGCCTGGCGCAGGGCCAGCATCGAGTCCTTGCCGCCGCTCCAGGAACTCAGCGCGAGTGCCACGTTCAATGCGAGCGGATCATGGTGCCGAAGGCCTGCTCGGTGAGAATTTCGAGCAGCATGGCGTGGGGGATGCGACCGTCGATGATGTGCACCGAGTTCACGCCCGAGCGCGCCGCGTCGAGCGCCGACGCGATCTTGGGCAGCATGCCGCCGGAGATGGTGCCGTCGGCGAACATCTCGTCGATCTCGCGCGCCGTCAGGTCGGTCAGCAGTTCGCCCTGCTTGTTGAGTACGCCGGGGGTGTTGGTCAGCAGCACCAGCTTCTCGGCCTTGAGCACCTCGGCCAGCTTGCCGGCCACGACGTCGGCGTTGATGTTGTAGTTCTCGTTGTTGCGGCCGAAGCCCAGCGGCGAGATCACGGGAATGAACTGATCGTCCTGCAGCGCCTTGACCACCGCCGGATCGATGGACTCGATCTCGCCGACCTGGCCGACATCGTGCTCGAGTTCGGGATTGTCGCGATCGCGCATGCGCAGCTTGCGCGCCTGGATCAGGCCGCCGTCGCGCCCCGTGAGGCCCACGGCCTTGCCGCCGGCAACGTTGATCAGGCCGACGATGTCCTGCTGCACTTGGCCGGCCAGGACCCACTCGACCACTTCCATGGTCTCCTCGTCGGTCACGCGCATGCCTTGAATGAAGGTGCCCTTCTTGCCGATCTTGGCCAGCGCCTCGTCGATCTGCGGGCCACCACCGTGCACCACCACCGGGTTCATGCCCACCAGCTTGAGCAGCACCACGTCCTCGGCGAAATCCTGCTGCAACCCGGCATCGGTCATGGCGTTGCCACCGTATTTGATGACGATGGTCTTGCCGTGGAATTTGCGAATGTAGGGCAGCGCCTGGGCCAGGATTTCGGCCTTGTCGCGCGGGGAGATATGCGTCAACTCGGGCGTGGCATGCGGGTGTTGGTCGGTCATGGCGGGGGGGTCGGTTGGGGCGTGCGTTCGGGGCGGCGTGTCCGTGTCGCCTTCAACGCGCAAAGCGGGCGAGCGCATTTTAGGAAGACCCGCGCAGGTTCAGGGTTGGATGGATGATTGTTAAACTTTGTTGCATGAAGACATGGCCACGCGTTCTGCTCATCATCATGCTCGCCCTGCTGCCTCTGCGCGGCTGGGCGCAAGTCGTGATGCTTGCGGACGGCGGGCCGCTTGCGCCGGCCCTGGTGTCGCCGCCGGCGCAGGGCATGACCGACATGGCCATGACGACGGGTGGGCACGATCACGCCGCGATGGCAGCCGCGCAACACGGCGGCACCCAAGCCCCCGCAAGCGATGCCCACAGCGGTTGCAGCGACCACGCGCACCAACTCTGCGTGGTCTGCGGCATGGCCGCTGCCAGCCTGCCGGCGCTCCTCACGTCCCACCCCGGCCCGGTGCAGCAGCACGGCCCCATCGCCGCATCCACCGGCTGGCACAGCGCCGAAGCCCGGACGCTGCGGCGTCCACCTCGCCTGTAAACCTCGCGCTGCCGTGCGGCGTGGTACGCCCGAGAGCCCTTGTGCTCCGGGCCACCTCAGCCGAGAGCGCAGCGCATGCAAGCCCGGCGCCTCCAGGCGCTGCACCTTCTCCAGGCCCAGCCGCGTGCGCCCCAGCCGGCCACGCTGCAATGCGAGGTTTTCATGCAATACCCTGTCTTTCGCTTTCCCTTGGTCGCCGTGCTGTCGCGCACGGCGCGAACCACGCTGCCCCTCGGTGTCTTGGCCCTTGCGGCGTGCGCACCGCTGCAAACGCAGAACACGTTGCGGGGTGCCAATGCCCTCGCCCAACCCCATACCGGCCTGGCCGTGGAGCTGCAAACCACGGCGGGCGCGCAGGCCGAGGCCCAGCGCCAGATCGACGCGCTGCTGAGCAAACCGCTCTCGGCCGACGACGCCGTGCGCGTCGCCCTGCTCGGCAGTCCGGCGTTGCAGGCGCTCATCGCCCAGACTCAGGCCGACTCTGCCGCATCCACCCAGTCCGCACGGCTGAGCAACCCGGTGTTCGGCTTCGAGCGCCTGCTGCTTGGCGGTGGCGCGGTGGAAATCACCCGCAGCCTGAGCATTGGCCTGCTCGACCTGCTCACCTTCCCGACCCGTTCACGCATCGACACGGCACGGCAGGAGCAGTTGCGTCTCACGCTGGCCGGCGAGGTGCTGCGCACCGCCGCGCAGGCGCGCATGGCCTGGGTGCGCGCGGTTGCCGCGCAGCAGAGTGCCGCCTACAACCGCGATGTGGACGACGCCGCGCAAGCCACCGCCACCCTGGCTTCCCGCATGCAGCAAGCGGGCAACTTCACGAAACTCGACGCAGCACAGCAGGCACTGTTCGCTGCCGACAGCCGCCAGCAACGCCACCGCGCCGAGCTGGCCGCGACCCAAACCCGTGAAGCCCTGGTGCGGGCGCTGGGCCTGTCGCCGGAGCAAACTGCGCACCTGGCCTTGCCCGCGCAATTGCCGGCGGTGCCGAAGCCGGTTCCGGCAGCCGGCGCGACGCCGCTGCAAACCGCACTCGACACCCGGCTGGACGTGCAACTCGCCCGCGCCGACTACACCGCCACGGCGCTGGCGGCGGGCCTGGCGCGCAACACCAGCCTGATCGACCACGTGGAACTGGGCGGGTTACGCAAGACCTACAGCGACGCCACGCCCCAAAATGGTTTCGACCTCATCCTGCCGCTGCCGCTGTTCGACCTCGGCGATGCCCGCCGCAGCGCTGCCGCAGACCGGGTGCTGGCAGCGCGCAACCGGACCATCGCCACGGCCCAAAACGCGGCCTCGCAATTGCGCGAGGCCGAAGCAGCGCTGCGCCAGGCCTGGCAACAGCACGACATCAGCCGGCAGCAGATCGTGCCGCTGGCGCAGACCGTTCTGGACGAAAACCAGCTTCGCTACAACGGCATGTTGATCGGCGTGTTCCAGCTCGTCGCTGCCGCTGCAGCGCAGGCGCAGGCCGTGCGTGGTGGCATCGCCGCGCAGCGTGATTACTGGCTGGCCGATGCCAGCTGGCAGGCGGCGCAGCTCGGCATCGACCCGGGGACTTCCACCGCGCTCGACAGCCCTTCAGCCGGTTCCGTTTCGTCTTCCGCCGGCCATTGAGCCGCCCTTCCTCCAGGAAATGACCATGAACACCCGACGCAACTTCCTCGGCGCCGCCGCAGCACTCGTCACCGCGAGCGCTGCAAGCCGCCATGCCCTGGCCGCCGCGCCCGAGCCCCACAGCCAAGCCGGCGCCGACACGGCAGCGCCGCTGCATCCGCAAGCCGGACGCCCCTACAACCCGGTCGTCACGCTCAACGGCTGGAGCCTGCCCTTCCGCATGAACAACGGCGTGAAGGAGTTTCACCTCGTCGCCGAGCCCGTGGTGCGCGAAATCTCCCCGGGCATGACAGCCAGGCTGTGGGGCTACAACGGCTCCAGCCCCGGCCCGACCATCGAAGCGGTGGAAGGCGACCGCGTGCGCATCTTCGTCACCAACAAGCTCCCCGAGCACACCACGGTGCACTGGCACGGCATCATCCTGCCCAACGGCATGGACGGCGTCGGCGGTCTCACCCAGCCGCCGATCAAGCCGGGCCAGACCTTCGTCTACGAATTCGTGCTGCGCAAAAGCGGAACCTTCATGTACCACCCGCATGCCGACGAGATGGTGCAGATGGCGATGGGCGCCATGGGCCTGTTCATCGTCCACCCCAAGAACCCGCGGCAGATGGCGGTCGAGCGCGACTATGCCTTCCTCATCAATGCCTACGACATCGACCCCGGCAGCAGCGTGCCCAGGGTCAACACCATGCTGGACTTCAACCTGTGGACCTGGAACAGCCGCGCCTTCCCCGGCATCGCGCCGCTGGTGGCGCGTACCGGCGACCGCGTGCGCATTCGCATGGGCAACCTCACCATGACCAATCACCCCATGCACCTGCACGGCCATGCCTTCGAGGTGGCGGGCACCGACGGCGGTTGGGTGCCCAAGGGCGCGCGCTGGCCCGAGGTGACGGTGGACATCGCCGTGGGCCAGATGCGCGCCATCGAATTCACCGCCGACAACCCCGGCGACTGGGCCTTCCACTGCCACAAGTCGCACCACACCATGAACGCCATGGGCCACAGCGTGCCCACCATGATCGGCATCCAGCAGGACGACCTTGCTCCCAAGCTGCAAAAACTGCTGCCCGACTACATGCCGATGGGCTCGAACGGCATGGCGGAAATGACCGAGATGGACATGCCCCTGCCGGACAACACCCTGCCGATGATGACGGGGCGCGGCCCTTACGGTTCGGTCGAGATGGGCGGCATGTTCAGCGTGCTCAAGGTGCGCGATGACCTCGCGCCCGGCAGCTACAAAGACCCCGGCTGGTACCGGATGCCGCCAGGCACGCAGGCGCATGCGGTGCGTGCCGGCATTCCTTCCACCGCCACCGACCCGAGCGAATCGCCATCCAAACCCGACACCTTGCAGGTGCGCAAACCCATGCAGCATCAACACTGACTCCCCATCTTTCCCCGCGCCGGGGGAAGTGTTTCGCTCCCTCCCCGACGTCGGGGAGGGCTGGGGTGGGGAAGCCTCCACCTCGCTCAAACCTCAACTGGAGATCACCATGAAGACCCCCGTTCAAACCCTCGCTGTCCTCGTCGTTGCAGCCGCCCTGGCTACCCCGGCCCTGGCTGCTGGCAGCCACGCCGACCACGACCACTCGACTCCCGAAGGCATGGCGCAGCACATGCAGATGATGCAGGGCATGCCCGGCATGCAAGCCGCCTCGTCCGCCGCTGCCTCGGGACAGCAGGAAACCGATGGCGTGGTGCGCAAGATCGATGTCGCCGCCGGCAAGATCACCCTGCGCCACGGCCCCATTCCCAATCTCGGCATGGGTGCCATGACCATGGTCTATCCAGTCAAGGACAAGGCCATGCTCGACGGCCTGAAGGATGGTGACGCCGTTCGCTTCAGCGCCGAGCGCGTCGACGGTGCCTACACCGTCACGCGCCTCGAGCGTGCTCGCTGAAGCAGGCCCGCACAGCCCCGTGGGCTGCCCGCCGGCAGTCCACCTACACTGCATGCATGCCCCGCCTCACTCGACTGCCCCTGGTCTTGCTCAGCCGTCCGCGCCTCGGCGCCGCGCTGGTCCTGGGGTTGTTGCTGTTTGTCGCACTCGACACCTCGTTGACGACGGGGCACGCCCTGTTGCTGGCATTCGACCTGGCCTGCGCCGCCTACCTCGGGGCGATTGCACGGATGATGTCGCGCACATCCCCCGAGGCCATGCGTCGGCGCGCCGAGTTGCAGGCCGAAGGCCGCTGGACGGTACTGGTGTTCAGCCTGCTGATCACGGCCGTGGTGCTGCTCTCGCTCAGGACCGAGTTGCTGGCCAGCAAGCACAACTCGCCGCTGGACCTGCTGTTGGCCGGTGTCAGCATCGTGCTGTCGTGGATGTTTTTCAGTGCGGTGTTCACCCAGGACTACGCCCATGGCGACCATCGCGGCCGCCTGCAAGGCAAACCCTGCCTGCAGTTCCCCGGAGATGCCGAGCCGGATTATTGGGACTACCTCTATTTCGCCATGAATCTGAGCATGGCGTTCCAGACCTCGGACGTCAACATTCTCGACCGCTCGCTGCGCCGCGTGGCATTGCTCCACAGTGTGGTGGCGTTTTTCTTCAATGTGTTCATCGTCGCCCTGATGGTCAACGTGGTCGCCGGAGTGCTGTAGGGGCACGGAAGATTCCGGCACATTCGCCGCGACATCGTCAAGAACGCGGGAAGGAACTGCAGGGCTGGCGGCACCGAAGGCGGAGTCGGTGCGCCGTTCGGTGTCTTGACCCCTGAAGCCCCTGTTTGCCGCGGCCTCAGACTTGATCCATCGGACGCGTGGGCACGGCGTCGTCGTCGACCGAGGCCGGCGCCTCGGTTGTCTGCAGGGTGAGCGGCAAGTCGAGGGGGTCGTCGCGAACCTGGCTCAGGATGTCGGCCTCGAACGTGGTCCAGGCGAACTTGCGCGTGGCCTTGTTGCGTTTGCTGCGGTACAGCGCCTGGTCGGCCAGCATCAGCAGCGCTTCCATGCTCTGCGGTGTTGCACCCAGCCAGACGACGCCCAGGCTGAGTCCGGGTGTGGCGGCGTCGGATTCGGCAAGTTGCAGGGGATGCTGCACCTGTTCGATCAGGCGCCGCAAGACGGGATCGATATCGGCAGATTCGCGCACCGGGGCAAAGACGATCACGAATTCGTCGCCCCCCAGGCGCACCAGATAGTCTTCCGGGCGCAGCGCATGGCGCATCCGCAAGGCCACCTCGCGCAGAAACACATCGCCGGCCTTGTGGCCGAAGCGGTCGTTGATCTGCTTGAAATCGTCGAGGTCGACCAGCGCCAAGGCATAGCGCCCGGATGTACCGGGCAGCGCCCAGGTCGACAGAAATTCGGCCAGGGCGGCGCGATTGGGCAGTCCTGTCAGCACGTCGTGCAGCGCCCGGTGTCGCTGGCTGTCACGCTCGTTTTTCAGGGTTTCGCGCAGGCGCAGATTGTCGATCACCAATTCGATCTGCTGACGCAAACGCCAAGCGCCCCGCTGGGTCGCGCGTTGGCGATCGCTGCTCCGGCCAAGCCTGGGAACACCCTGCAGCACCAGTACGGCCCAGGGTTCTTGCTGGATGCACAGCGGCAGCGCCAGGCCCTCTTCGGGTGTGGCGCCGAGAGCCAGCACTTCTTGTTGCCAGGACTGCAGAGCCAGGGGAAAGCACGGCATAGGCAGCGCGGCCAGGCGAGGCGGCCCCGCATGGGCGAGCACGGCCATGTTGCCCACTTCGTCCAGTCGCAACAACCAGGCCGAACTGCACAGCCCGTGTTCGAGCAGGCTTGCACAAAGCAGACGCGGTAGCTCCTGCAGGCTTTCCGACTTGAAGCCGGAACGCACCACACCGCTGTAGGTGCGGTCCCAGGCAGAACGCACGCGCAACGCCCGCATCATGCTGGCCGCCTGGAAGTAAGCACCCCAGGCGAACACCAGCATCACCAGGGCAGCGAACCACTGCAAGCGGGTATTGCGCCACAAGGCGATCCATAAATCGCGCTGGGGAATGGTGATGAAGGCCGTGATGCCAAAGGCTCCAACCCGGTGCCAGGCCAGATTGCGCAGCATGGTGTCGGCCGAGACGAAACCACGCACGAAACCCTGTTGCGCAGCAGGCGCTTGCCGCAACGTTCGCGCCAGGACGCCCTGACGCGGCGCGCTGTAGTAGTCGGGCTGCCGTGCTTCGGGCACCAGCGGCCAGCGCAGCAGCATCACGCCATCATCGCGGATCCAACCTGCGGCGAAGCCCGGCCACTGCCTGTCTTGCTCCTGGCTCAGCTTCTCCACCGTGCTGGCCTGGAGAGAAAAATCCATGATCAATTCGACGGCGCCGATGAGCTTGCCCTGCGCATTGCGCACCGGCAAGCGCAAGGGGACATGCCAGAGCGTGCTGCCCTCGGGATGGTGCATCGCACCCACCTCCATCGAGCCGTTCTGCAACGCGGCCATGGCACGGGCCACGCCGGGCTCGCGATGCCGCGCAAGACCCGGCTCGTCGCTTGCCAGCAACTGGCCCTGCGCATCCAGGATCCGTGTGAACAACACGCGTGGCGGGCTCAGGTCGTCGTAGGCATCCAGCCACAAGTCGAGCGCGGAAGGACTGTGCTGGAGCAACTCGGGCTGTCCGCCCAGCCCCTTGGCCAGCAGTTCGCCATATTGCTGCGCCCGGGAAAAATCCTTTTTCATCAACTCCGCCAGCAGCAGAGCGTTGGCTTGCAGTTGCCCGTTCACTTCAGCCTGTGTGCGGCGCTCGATCTGGAGGGTTGCCCACGTGGTGTAGAACAACACCAGCAGGGTGAATGCAACCATCCACAGGCGCAGGCGCCACACCCCCGAGGGCGTCAGTTGGTGAAGGGCCGCTGGAGCAGGCATGAATGCGTGGGCTTGGCGCAAAGCACAGTTGTCCAAGCATACACAGGCCCGGCCGAAAGCCCGGCAATCCTGAAAACGAAGCGTCGCAGCAACCGCCTGCCCGAGACGATCAAGGCGGCCAGTGTGCCGATTCAGCCACTGCGGGCTTCTCACACCCCGTGCGGCGGTGCGGCGGCGGCCGCAGCCGTCGCAAACGCCGGAAGGGGGCGGAGGGGGACGCGAGGGGGGTCAGGCCGGGGGGCGGGCCATGTCGCGATGCGCCTGGGCAAACGCGGCAAAACCCTGCATGAAGAGCCGCAGTTGTTCGCGCACGTTGGCGTCGGGCAGCGTGCCGTCGGGTGCGAACACGCTGGATGCGTGCGGCACCAGCAGACGACCTTCGCTCCAGAACTCGACTCCCAGAGTGCGCAGCACGGGCAACCAGGCGCCCTGGCTCAGAATCGTGCCGAATCCGCCGGGCGAGGCTCCCATGAGGGCGACGGGCTTGCCGCTGAAGACCCGCCTGGCGTCCTGCGCCGGTCGCGATAGCCAGTCGATCGCATTCTTCAGCACCCCGGGCATGGAGTTGTTGTACTCCGGCGTGACGAGCAACAGACCATCCGATGCGGCGATGGCGTCCTTGAGCCTGGCCACAGCCTGCGGAATACCGTCAGCCGCCTCGGCATCGCCGTCATACAAGGGGATGCCATGCGGCGTGTGGCAACGGAGTTCGGCGCCCACCGGCGCGCTCGCCGCGGCGGCCTTGAGCAAGGCGGTGTTGAACGATGCGCGGCGCAGACTTCCTGACAATCCAACGAGTTTGAGCATCACCCCTCCCTTTCAATGACTCAACACACGATTCTGCAATGGGCATGCCCGCCCTGCCACTGGTGGCTGTGGGGGCGGACATGCCGCCGCCTCACGCGCGCCTGCCCGGGCAGTCAAGACGCCGCATCCACCAGGATCACTTCGGCACCTTCGAGGGCCGTGATGCGCAGGGTGGATTCGTCGCGCAGCGCGGCTCCATCGCGGGCATCCAGGGTCGTGCCGTTGATCTCGACCTTGCCCTTCGCACTCACCAAGTAGCCACGACGGCCTGCAGCCAAGCTGTAGTCGACGGTCTCGCCGGCCTGGAGCGTCGCGCCCAGAACACGCGCATCGGCGCGGATCGGCAAGGCGTCATGATCACCCGGCATGCCGCTGGCCAAGGTGACGAAGCGGCCGGAACGATCGTTTTTGGGAAAGGGCTTGGCATCCCAGGCCGGCGGACCGCCCTCTTGGTTGGGGATGATCCAGATTTGGAAGATCGTGGTTGGCCCGGCTTCCAGGTTGTATTCGGAATGGCGTATGCCGCTGCCCGCACTCATGACTTGCACGTCGCCAGCCTCGGTGCGGCCGTGGTTTCCCAGACTGTCCTGGTGCGTGATCGCGCCCTCGCGCACATAGGTGATGATTTCCATGTCGGCATGGGCGTGGGGTGGAAAGCCGGTGGAGGGGGCGATGGTGTCGTCGTTCCAGACGCGCAACGCGCCCCAGCCCATGCGTGCGGGATCGTGGTAGCCGGCGAAGGAGAAGTGATGTTTGGCGTTCAGCCAGCCGTGGTCGGCGCCGCCAAGGCGACTCAGTGGTCGGCGTTCAATCATGCGGATCTCCGAAGGGTGTACCGGTGGACCATGGGTGTTGGGCGTGGACGGGCCTGTCGAACATGCCGATCTGGATGCGCTCGCGTGGAAGGCGCATGATCAGCGTTGCGCCAGCCGCGCGCGCGTGTCGGCGAGGAGTTTTTGCATGCTGGCAAAGGCGCCGCGCTCGTCCTGGGCGCGAATCGCTGCGAGGACCTTGCCATGGTCAGGCAGCGCCTTCTTGAAGTTGCTTGCGCGCCGCGCCGAGAACGACAGGAGCATTTCGAGGGCGGAACTGATCACGGTCGACAACGGAATCAGCAACTGATTGCGGCTTGCCGCCAGCACCGCGACATGAAAACTCAGATCGGCCTTGACCCAGTCCTGGATGTTTTCGGATGCCGCCATGGCGGCGTACGCGGACTCCACGTCGGCAAGCTCTGCCGGTGTGCGGTTGCGCGCTGCCAGCAGACAGGCGTTGGGCTCAATGATTTCCCGGATCTCGCTGAGTTGCCGCAGCAGTTCTTCGCCCTGGTCCTGGTCGTGCTTGCAGCGCCACGCCAGAATGTCGGCGTCAAGCATGTTCCAGGCCTTCACCGGCCGGATCAGGGTACCGATGCGAGGGCGTGAATCGAGAAGCCCTTTCGCGCCCAAGACCTTGACGGCTTCTCGCAGTGCTGTGCGGCTGACCTGCAGTTCGGCGCAGAGCAGTTCTTCGTTGGGCAAACTTTCCCCCGCGGGATAGCGGCCCGCGACAATTCTGGATCCGAGTTCCTGAACGATTTGCTTGTGCAGAGCCGAACTGCTGTGGCCTGGGGGGGATCGCTTGGGCAACGAGATCATGAGCGGACGGCTTTCGTCTTATTGTATGATGAATGGACCGAAATTCGAGAGCAAAGTCGTCTTCCATGAAAGCCCTTCCACCATTGAGCCGCCGTCATGGAGCGATAGGGGTTGATTGGGGAACATCGAGTCTACGAGCTTACCGCCTCGATCGACATGGCAGGCTTCAGGCACGCCTCAGCAACGATCAGGGCATCCTGCGATCGAGCCCCCGATTCGCTGAAGTCTGTGCGCGCGTGATCACCGAACTCGGCGGCGCCGACTTCGACGGGCCGGTGATTCTCTCCGGCATGATCGGCAGCTCCATGGGGTGGCAAGAGGTTGCCTACCTCAACCTTCAACAACCCTTGCGGGGGCTCGCAGGTTGCCTCGTGCCCGTACGGGCCGCACCAAGCGGGCGGCCCTGCTGGATTGTGCCGGGGTATGCCGGATTCCCGTCCTCGGCAGAGCCGGCCCAAGGCGTTGATGTGATGCGTGGCGAAGAAATGCAGTTGCTCGGTGCCAGCCTCCTGGAAGCAACCCATGACGGCTGCTGGTACGTGCTTCCCGGGACCCACTCCAAGTGGGTCTATGTCCAAGACGGTGTCATCCGGCGCTTCACCACGTTCATGACCGGTGAGCTGTTCGCAGCGCTGTCGCAGCACGGCACGCTGGCGGCGCTCATGACCGAGGACACCAGCACGAGCCCGCAGGCCTTCGCGGACGGGGTCAACGCTGCTGCGCAGCGCGGTTTGTCGAGCGCGCTGTTCGGCTGCCGGGCACGGGTCGTGACCGGCACCATGCCGGCACGCGACGCCAGGGATTACCTCAGCGGACTGCTGATTGGTGCCGAGTGGCACGAAGCGCTGTCCCTGAGCCATCCGCGTCCAAGTCGAATCACCATCCTTGGCGCTCCCGCTCTTGCGCAGCGGTACCGCGATGTCGGTGCCCAGTTGCAGATCGAGGTGGTTTGCCTCGACCCCGATGCGGTGTACACCGCAGCCCTTGCCGAACTGGCTGCGGCCTGCCCGACCGCAAGCCAGGGATGAAACGCCTCCATGATCGATCCCCCACCGCCCTCGTCGTCCCCTGCACCCAAGCCCGCGCCGTTGCCCAGGCCAAAGCTCGTCGCCATCCTGCGCGGGTTGCAGTTGGCGCGCGCGCAGGCCATTGGCCAACTGTTATTCGAGGCCGGTTTTCGTTGCATCGAGGTCCCTCTGAACCGGCCGCAGGCGCTCGACTGCATCGCCGCCTTGTGCAGCATGGCGCCTGGCGATGCGCTGATCGGGGGTGGCACGATCCTGACGCCCAGGCAGGTCGAGGACGTGTTCTCCGCTGGTGGCCGCTTGATGGTCGCGCCGAATTGCGACGCCGAAGTGATCGCACGCGCCGCAGCGCTGGGCATGTTCTGCGCGCCCGGCGTGGCGACGCCCACCGAAGCGTTTCAGGCGCTTCGGGCCGGCGCGCATGCACTCAAGCTGTTTCCCGCCGAGCAGATTGGCGTTCGTGGGCTCAAGGCGATCTGCAGCGTGCTGCCCGCGCAGACCGAACTCTGGCCGGTTGGCGGCATCGGACCGGACGATCTTCAAGCGTGGCATGCGGCCGGAGCCACCGGCTTCGGCATCGGCAGCCAGTTGTTTCAACCCCACCTGGATTTGCCCGCGCTGGCCGTTCGCGCCGAGGACTTCATCCTGGCAGCGCGCAAGCTGCCGTCCGGACTCGGCGAAACCGGCGCGGAGCAGAGCTCCAACTCCGCTTCGGGCTCCGCCGTTCGACCCTGAAGGGCCCGGCAGGCCACTGTTGGACGGCCCAAGCGCGGCCCAAGCGCGGCCCCAGCGCGGCCGAAGCGAAGCAAGCCGGCGCACATCACCAAGCGCATGCGGCCGCGGCGGGCTCGCTTGTGTGTGGCTCGTCGAACCAGTCGTGAATGGCCCGGGACTGGCTCGGATCGAGCTCGAGGCCCAGCTTGGTGCGTCGCCAAAGAAAATCGTCCCCGGCTCGAACCCACTCGACGCGGACAGCGTAGTCCAGCTCGGCGGCATAAATGCCGGGGGCGACTTCGCCACCAAGCTCAGCAGCGCCCGAGGCCTCGCCCAACCAGGCGGTCATGCGCGTCCCATAGGTTCGGGCCAAACGGCGAATGGTGGACGCCGGCATCCAGCCATAACGGCGTTGCATGCTGCTCACGAACGATTCAAAATCGCTCGCCGCCGGCCTGGCCGTGCCAAGAACGCTTGACAGGTCGCCTCCGGGCAGGCTTGCACGGGCAGTCCAGGGCCCCGACCGGTTCCCCAGCAGCGGGCCGAGAAGATCCGCCGCCTCCTCGGCCAGCTTGCGGTACGTCGTGATCTTGCCGCCCCACACCGTGAGCAGCGGGGCGGGCGCCGCCGCGTCCAGCTCGATCCGGTAGTCGCGCGTCACCGCCGATGGATCCGCCGATGCATCGTCCAGCAGCGGGCGAACACCGGAGTAGCTCCAGACCACGTCCGCAGCACAGACCTGGCTGCGGAAATAACGGTTGACGCTGCTGCAGAGGTACTCGATTTCCTGCGCATCGATGCAAGGCCGCCCAGGCTCGCCGTCGTAGGGGACATCGGTGGTTCCGATCAACGTGAATCGCGAGCCATAGGGCAAGACGAACACGATGCGGCGATCCTGGTTCTGCAGGATGTAGGCGTTGTCGTGTGCAACCATGCGGGGCACCACGATGTGGCTTCCCTTGATGAGTCGAAGCTTGCGCATGCCGGCCATCCCGAGCGCTTCGCGCAAAAAACTCTCCGCCCAGGGCCCGGCCGCATTGACGAGCGCCCGGGCATCCACCCTCTGACTTTGCCCCGTCGCGTGCCGCAACTGGAGTGTCCAGCCCCCTGCAGCCCTCGCGGCCTTCTCGACACCCGTGCGCGTCTGAATCACGGCGCCGCGCTCAGTTGCATCCAGCGCGTTGAGCACGACCAGACGCGCATCGTCGACCCAGCCATCCGAGTAAACGAAGCCCTTGCGATAGCGCTCCTGCAGCGCGATTCCGGCTGGATGCCGCTTCAGGTCGACCACCTCGGACGCCGGCAGCAAGCGCCGCGACGCCAGATGGTCGTAGAGCCACAGTCCGGTCCTGACCATCCACAGAGGACGCAGGGCGGGCACATGGGGCATCACGAAACGCAGCGGCCACATGATGTGCGGGGCGCTTGCAAGCAGCCGCTCCCGTTCCTGCAGGGCTTTGCGCACCAGGGAGAATTCGTAAAACTCGAGGTAACGCAAGCCGCCGTGAATGAGCTTGGTCGAGGCCGACGAGGTGTGGCCCGCCAGATCGTCCTGCTCGCAAAGGCAGACCTTCAGACCGCGGCCGGCGAGATCGCGGGCGATGCCGCAGCCGTTGATCCCCCCTCCAACGACAACGACGTCGTAGGAGGCCGATGGCGCCTCAGCCATGGAACGACCTCCCGGCCAGGCCGCTTCCTGCGCCGCGCAGGCGGAAAAGGCCGCCCGACAGCGGCTGGGCCCGCAGCGCGTCTGCACTGAGCCCGATGCAGGCACTGCTGATGTACAGGTCCTTGCCTTGGGGCCCGCCGAAACACACATCCGTCACCTGGGACACGGGAAGCTCGATCCGTTGCAGAACCTGGGCGGTTTCGCCATCCCGGCATGTCACGGCAGAAGCCCCCCACTGTGCGACCCAGATGCGCCCCTGGGCATCGGTCGTCATGCCGTCAGGCGAGCCGTCTGCGGTGCCGAATTGCACCCATGTCCGCCGATCCGTGACCGCCCCGTGCGGATCGAGCGTGTAGGCATAAATCACACGCCGTCCGCTATCGGTGTGGTACATGGTGCGGCCGTCCAAGCTGAAGGTCGGCC
>JAJZDV010000031.1 GCA_021846025.1 Pseudomonadota bacterium | reverse complement strand
CGCGCGAGCACACGCGCCGCTACGGCATCGTCAGCGGACAAGAGATCACACCGGGCCTGACTTCACTCACCGGCATTGTCGAAAAACCGGCGCCCGAGCTGGCCCCGAGCACCCAGGCGGTGGTCGGCCGCTACATCCTCAGTGCCCGGGTGTTCCATCACCTGCGCAACGGCAAACCCGGTGCCGGCGGCGAAATCCAGCTCACCGACGGCATCGCCGCCTTGCTGGCCGAGGAGGCGGTCTACGCCTACCGCTACCAGGGCCGCCGCTTCGACTGCGGCAGCAAACAGGGATACCTGGAGGCCACGGTGCAACTCGGCCTGGCGCATGCAGAAACCGGGGCAGCGTTTGCCGAATACCTCAGCGGATTGAAGCTCTGAGCCGGGTTGACTGACGGCGAAGCGATCAGCGCCGGCGCATCACGTGCGCAATGGAGTTGGTTTCCTGCTTTTGTTCCACCAGCTCGTTGCCGGTCTGTCGGGCAAAGGCCTGGAAGTCGCGCACCGAACCGGGGTCGGTGGCCAGCACGCGCAGCAACTGCCCGCTTTGCATTGCGGCCAGCGCCTTCTTCGCCTTGAGAATGGGCAACGGGCAGTTCAGGCCGCGCGCATCCACCTCCATGTCCACCTTGTCCACCGCCGCGCTGTCGCTCATGTCGATCCCCGTCATGGTTTGTTCAATCGCTGGATTCTAAAAGTGCAATCCACCCGTGCCGGCTTTGGCAGCACAATGACCCTGACTCCACCCTTCTTGTGCCGATCATGGGTCTGGCTTCCTGGTTCAACTTTCCGGTGCGCGCCGGTCGCTCCGCGGCCGGGCTGAATTTCACCGCGCTCGACGAGCAGCAGATCCTGAGCCTGGCGATTGCGCTGGAGGAAGACGACGCGCGCATCTACAACACCTACGCCGACATTCTGGCGGCCGACTACCCCGACACCGCGCAGCTGTTCCGCGGCATGGCAGCCGAGGAGGACGGGCATCGCCACCGCCTGATCGAGCTCTACCGCCAACGCTTCGGCGAGCGCATTCTGCTGATCCGGCGGCAGGACGTGCGCGGCTTCATCGAGCGCAAGCCCTTGTGGCTGATGCAGCCACTCGATCTGGCCACCATCCGCGCGCAGGCCGAGTTGATGGAGGCCGATTCGCGGCGCTTCTACGCCCAGGCCGCGCGACGCACCAGCGACGCTGCCATCCGCCAGCTCCTCGGCGATCTGGCCGCCGAGGAAAGCAAGCATGAGTCCAAGGCCGAAACACTGGGCGACCGCTTCATCACCCCCGACACCGTGCACACCGAGCGCGAGACCCAGCGCCGCATCTTCGTCCTGCAGTTCATTCAGCCGGGGCTTGCCGGGCTGATGGACGGCTCGGTCTCCACCCTCGCGCCGCTGTTCGCCGCGGCCTTCGCCACGCACAACACCTGGAGCACCTTCCTCGTCGGCCTGGCCGCCGCCATCGGCGCCGGCATCAGCATGGCATTCGCCGAGGCCTTGTCGGACGATGGCGCGCTCACCGGCCGCGGCAGCCCGGTGCTGCGCGGCGCCGTCACCGGCTTGATGACCACACTGGGCGGCCTCGGCCACACCCTGCCTTACCTGATTCCGCGCTTTGCCACCGCCACGGCGCTGGCGTTCGCAGTCGTGGCTGCCGAGCTGGTGGTCATTGCCTGGATCCGCAAGCGCTACATGGAGGCGTCTTTCGCGCTGGCGATCCTGCAGGTGGTGGTGGGCGGGCTGCTGGTGTTCACGGTCGGCGTCCTGATCGGCAGCGCATAGCCGGATCGGTCCGATCGCCTCACCCGGCAAACGGCAAGCGGCAAACGGCTTGACTTCCGGCCATATTTCAATAATCATTGAAATATGGAAACGACACAGGCTCTCCGTGCCCTGGCCGCGCTGGCCCAAGACTCGCGCCTGCGCGTGTTTCGCACGCTGGTGCAGGCAGGGCCTGCTGGCCGGTCCGCAGGACAGATCGGCGAGGCCACCGGCATCGCGCCATCTTCGCTGTCCTTCCATCTCAAGGAACTCCACCATGCCGGTCTGGTGTCGGCCCGGCAGGCCGGGCGCTTCGTCATGTACACGGCGCAGTACGGCACCATGAACGCCCTGCTGGCTTTTCTCACCGAGAACTGTTGCGGCGGCAACCCCTGCAGCTCCGTCGGCGAGACGCCCTGCGCGACCCATGCCCCGATCACCAAGATCAAGGACCACACCTCATGAAACACTTTCACGTGCACATCAGCGTCCCCGCGCTGGATGAGGCTCTTCATGGTGATTCCGGTCTGTTCGCCGCCGAGCCCACGGTGCACAAGCCCGACTACGCCACATGGATGCTGGACGACCCTCGGGTGAATTTCGCCATCTCGCAACGCGGCGCCGCGCCGGGTCTGAACCATCTGGGCGTGCAGGTGGAGTCGGGCGCTGAGCTGCACGAGATGCAGCAGCGCCTGGACGGCATGGCCGCTGGCTCTGTCGCCGAACCCGGCACCGCCTGCTGCTACGCCCGCTCCGACAAAGACTGGACGAACGACCCCGTCGCATCGCCTGGGAGACCTATCACACGCTCGACGCCCTTCCCGTGTTCAACGACGCGGCCGATGACCACGCCTGCTGTGTCCCCCCGAGCGACCCAGTGGCAGCGATGACACCCAAGGCACCCGCTGCGCACGTCTGCTGCGACAAGGCAGCAACCGGCAAGGCATCCAGCGGTTGCTGCTGATGGCGATTCCCACCCTCCCTGAAACACTGCACATGGACAAGGTCTACAACGTGCTGGTGCTGTGCACCGGCAACTCGGCTCGTTCCATCCTGGGCGAGGCGCTGATCAACACCCTGGGCCAAGGGCGCTTCCGCGCCTTCAGCGCGGGCAGCCATCCCGGTGGCGTGGTCAACCCCTACGCCATCGCGCAACTGCAAGCCATCGGCTACCCGACCGAGACCCTGCGCAGCAAGAGCTGGGACGAATTCGCCACGCCCGGCGCGCCGGAGATGGATTTCGTCTTCACCGTCTGCGACAAGGCCGCTGGTGAGATGTGCCCGATCTGGCCGGGACATCCGATGACCGCCCATTGGGGCTTCGAAGACCCCGCCGCGGTGCAAGGCCGCGACGCCGATAAGCGCCACGCCTTCGCGCAAGTGTTTCGCCAGATCCGCAACCGGGTGCAGAGCTTCGTCGCCTTGCCGCTGGACAAGCTCGACGCTGCTGCCATCCAGCGCGCAATCGTCACCCTGGGCCAGACCCCTGTGGACGCCATCCGCGCCGAGAGTGCGTCTGAGCCGGCCGAACAGAGCGGCCACTGAAGTCCGCTGCTCCGCACGGCAGGCTCGGGCCTGCCGTTTGTTCTTTCTCCACCAACCACCCTGCCCCGCATGCTGCCTGCCGCCGCCATCTTCGTCCTCACCCTGGTGTTCGTCATCTGGCAACCACGCGGCCTGGGCATCGGCTGGAGCGCGCTGGGCGGCGCGGCACTGGCGCTGCTGACGGGAGTGATCCAGCTCGGCGACATCCCGGTGGTGTGGCACATCGTCTGGGACGCCACCTTCACCTTCGTCGGCCTCATCATCATCTCGCTCGTGCTCGACGAAGCCGGGTTCTTCCACTGGGCCGCGCTGCACGTGGCGCGCTGGGGCGGTGGACACGGACGGCTGCTGTTTCCACTCATCGTGCTGCTGGGCGCGGTGATCTCGGCCTTGTTCGCCAACGACGGGGCGGCACTCATCCTCACCCCCATCGTGCTGGCCATGCTGCTGGCGCTGGGCTTCTCGCCCATTGCCGCGCTGGCTTTCGTCATGGCCACGGGCTTCGTCGCCGACACCACCTCGCTGCCGCTGGTGATCTCCAATCTGGTGAACATCGTCAGCGCGGGCTATTTCCATATTCCCTTCGACCGCTACGCCGCCGTCATGGTGCCGGTCGATGGGGCGGCGCTGGCCGCCACGCTGCTGGTGCTGTACGTCTATTTCCGACGCGACATTCCGCTGCGCTACGACCTGGCCAGGCTCGATGCGCCGGCCAGCGCCATCCGTGACCCGCTGGTGTTCCGCTGGGCCTTTCCCACGCTGGCGGCGCTGCTGGTGGCCTACTTCGTCACCGCCGCCGCCGGCGTGCCGGTGTCGGTCGTCACCGGGATTGCCGCGGGGCTGATGCTGGCGCTGGCCGGGCGCTGGTGGCAGCGCGGGCGCGGTGCGCGCATCGACGTGCGTGGCGTGATCCGGCACGCGCCCTGGCAGATCGTGCTGTTCTCGCTCGGCATGTACCTGGTGGTCTACGGCCTGCGCAACGCGGGGCTCACCGCCGATTTGGCGCAGGCGCTCGAAGCGATCGGCCGGCACGGCGTGTTCGCCGCCGCGCTGGGCACGGGCTTCCTCAGCGCGGGACTCTCGGCGGTGATGAACAACATGCCCACGGTGCTCATCGGCGCGCTGAGCGTCCACCAGGCTCAGGGACTGAGCGAACCCGTGCGCGAGGCCATGGTCTACGCCAACATCATCGGCTGCGACCTGGGGCCGAAGTTCACCCCCATCGGCAGCCTGGCCACGCTGCTGTGGCTGCACGTGCTGGCGGGCAAGGGCATGAAAATCTCCTGGGGGACCTACTTCCGCATCGGCATGGTGCTCACCGCCCCGGTGCTGGCGGTGACGCTGGCCGCGCTGGCGTGGCGTCTGAGCTGGGCTTGAGCCGGGATTCGCCCACCACCGCCCACCACCGTCCACCACCGACCGTGTCGACGCCTTGTCAATCATGCCGATGCCGGTGATGCGCATCGGGGTAGTGGGCATGGCTGTGGCTCAAGGCGGCATGACCGTGCGCGTGACGATGCCGCGTGCCCGGCGGCAGTGCCGGTTCGTGGAGATGGTCGTGATGCCCATCGTCGCCCGGGCCGCCATGCACATGGCTGTGGGCATGCGTCAGCGGCTCGTGCGTGTGAAGATGGGCATGGCGCTCGCTCACATGCAGCCACACACCCAGCCCCATCAACCCGGCGGCCAGCAGCAGCGCAAGGCTCAGGTCTTCGCCCAGCAGAGCCACGGCCAGCAGAGCGCCGAAAAAGGGCGCCACCGCGAAATACGCTCCGGTACGCGCCGTGCCCAGATGACGCAGCGCCAGCACGAACAGCACCAGACTCACGCCATAGCAGGCGAAGCCCAGCAACCCTGCCGAGAGCAGGATCGGCAGCGGCGGCAGCCGCGCGCCGAGAGACAGCGCCAGTGCCAGGTTCACGCACCCGGCCACCAAGCCCTTGCTCATGGCGATGAATCCGGCATCCGCCAGCGCCACCTTGCGTGTCAGGTTGTTGTCCAGGCCCCAGCCAAGGCAGGCGCCGAGTACCGCCAAACCCGGCCACAGGCTGGCCCAGTCCAGCAACGCGCCCTGGCCTGGCCAGGTCAGCACCACGCTGCCCGCCACAATCGCCGCCATGCCCAGGGCGATGCGGCGATCGAAGTTCTCCCGAAACGCAAACCAGGCCAACAACGCCGTGAACACGCTCTCGGCATTGAGCAGCAGCGACGCCCCTGCCGCCGGCATGCGCGACAAGCCGAACATCAGCAACACCGGCGCCACCACTCCACCCGCAGCGATCGCTCCCAGCAGCGAGGGCCATTCCCCAGGCGGCATCCTGGACGTCGACATGTCGTCACGACGCCAGCGCTGCAGTGCGCGCAACAGGGCCAAGCCTAGGCCCGAGCCGAGATACAGCAACGCCGCCAGCATCCAGGGATTGGCATCGGTCAGCAGCAACTTGGCGAACGGCGTGCTGGCTCCAAAGAGAAGAGCAGCACCCAGGGCCATGCCGACGCCCTGGGTTGGGTGGGAATGTGGTGGCTTGCGCATCCAGACATTATTCGGTAACGGATCTGGCCGTGAAAAACAATTGCTCAGCAGGCCATCTCGACCAAGCTCATCGGCATTCAATGAGGCGCCGATGCGTCGGCTGCTCGGCTTTTACGGATCAACGTGGCCAAGAACAGGCTCACTGCGACCAGAATCAGCACTGCGAAAACGGCCCCGAAAGCGGCTGTATTTTGGCCAATGGCACGAACAGCTTCCAGGGGGATCGCGTTGTAATCGGAATATCGCCTCGGCACCTGCAATGACCCCGCGATGAAGAACATGGCGAGAAAACCAAAACTGCCCCCGATCAGCAACGATAGCCCCCACATGCCGCATTTTTCCGAGCGGGAGCCGAGCGCGTGGTAGAAATAACCAATCAACATCGGCAGCAGCCCAAGCAGGTAGTAAGTGTGAAAATGTGCCGGGACGAATAGCGTGTTGTGCAAAACGTTGTTCACCAGGATGGTCGAGTCCACGACGGCCGCGAAACCCCCGGCGATCCAGCCGATGATGCCGATGACGACCGCCAAAGGCGCGAAACTCCACTTCATGTTCGATTTGTAGATCTGTGCGACAACGCCCATCACGGTGACGACCGTCGATGGCACCGCCGAGGCGTAGGACGCGAGTTGTCCGACGACGGCAAGCGCGAAGGGTTCGGCAAAGTCCTGATACAGGTGGTGGGGGAAGGCGAGCAGGACAAAGAAGAAAACGGCGTTCCACGCCAGCGCGACGTAGCGATTGCTTGTCCACGGACGTCCCGTGTACAGCGGCAAGATCCGGTAGACGAATGCCACGCCGACGTACAGGGAGATGTTGGCCATGGTGTGGCCCCAGAGCATGACAAGGTTCTTGGCGAACAAGGGGTTGAAATGGAGACTCGGCTGGATCCACTGACCCAGATACATGATCAGAAGAACGGAACCGGCAAAAGACGTCGCAATTCCCGGCAGGATGTAGCTGCACATGGCGATGATGATCGGCGCTGGTGTTTCCACTGCAGGAGTTCCGCGCAAGTACTGCCAGCCCATGGCATTGGCGAATCCGTACCGCTTCACGATCGCGCTCAGCATGGCGTACTGGGACAACAGCAATGCGTTGTCCAGGATCATCAACGCGATGATCGCGACGCCGACGCTCCAGGTCGTCCACACCCCCATCGAGTCGAAAGGCAGCGGATAGAGCATGTACCAGCCGGGGCCGAAGTTGCCGAGCAGCGTGGCCGCCAGCAAGCCCACGACCGCGAGCACATAACAGACGTAGAGGAAGCGCACCATGGACGCCCGCACCTCGACATACTCCTTGAGCAGGTAGAAGAGCCCTGCGGTGGCGCCGACCGACAGGGTGCCCACCATGCCCAGGCCGTGGAGTGTCATCAGCGCATAGAAACGTGTCGGACCGATGGCCAGCACATCCGCCTGGTTCAGCCGCATGACGATGCCGGCGAGCAGCAAAACGATAAACACCAGAGGCACTGTGATGGCGTAGAGCAGCAAATCGGAGCGTTTCATGGAAGTTCTCTCACTCGACCTTGAATTGGGAAACCATCACTTGGTGGCCGACGCCGCAGTATTCCAAGCACAAGATGCTGTAGAGCCCTGGTTGATGAAACGTATAGAGCAAGCGGTTGGTGTAGCCGGGCATGGCCTGCACCTGTGTCAACAGGGTTCCAGCGGCGTTGTAGATGCCAAAGCCATGGTTGACATCGCTGGACGTGACGCGAAACTCGACTGTCCGGTTCAAGCCGAGCACCAGCATGCCGTCGGCCGTGGTCGCGCCCGACACCGGCTTGAGAGTCCATTGCCACATGGTCCCGTTCACCGCGACAACCGCCTGCGGTGCTTCCCTGAACCGATCGAGATTCGGGGCACGCGGCATCGTGAAGCCAAGAATGACGAGGAGGATCAGCGTGAGCGCGAAAAACCAATATTTCCGCACCCGGTAGACACTGCGGGTCACCTTCGCGGCATCGTCGTCAGCCGTGCTTTGGGAAATGACGAAAAAACCGATGCCCATGATCAGAAAAATCCCGACCATCGCGATCATGCCCGCATAGATATTGATCATCAGACCCTCCGGATCACGGGTGGGCCGCTGCTCGCCTCAGCATTTTTGCGTTGGGATGAGGGTGTAGAAAATCCACTCGCCAACCCCCAGCAGGACGCTCCGGAGACACGTCCTTTCACAATTCGCATGTTGTGAGTTCCATGCAAATGTGCTGGTAAACGTCAAAGCATTAAGCGGTATTTTTAATACTAGTTTAGGGTCGCCATTCCATCGCAGGCTGACCTGCATCAAAGTTAGCGCTGGATCCCGCACGCTAGCTCTGGCGCCTCCGGGCGTGAAACATGGCGGCTTTCGAAGGCTGGCAGCGGAAGAAGGCGCTGAGTACAACTGCCACTCTGCAGGCAAGTTCTGCCGTTCGACCGCTGTTTGGAGCGGCAGACCAACTTTCGCAGCAAATGGGGCTTGACCGCTCAGCCGATGGCGGGCGCGACGGCCCCTACGCCTTGGACGTCCCAAGCTTGCAGTGCAACGTCGAGGTCACCCGCTACGCCGGAAACACACCGGTGCTCAAATAGCGGTCCCCGCGATCGCAGACGATGAACACGATGGTGGCGTTGTCCACCTCGCGGGCGATGCGCAGGGCGACTTCGCAGGCGCCGGCGGCGCTGATGCCGCAGAACAAACCTTCTTCCCGCGCGAGTTTGCGCGCCATGTTTTCGGCCGCGCTCTGGCTGACGTATTCGAGCCGGTCCACACGCTGCGGCTCGTAGATCTTGGGCAGATATTCCTGCGGCCACTTGCGGATGCCTGGAATGCGTGAGCCCTCGTCGGGCTGGGCACCGATGATCTGCACGGCCTCGTTCTGGGTCTTGAGATAGCGTGACACGCCGGTGATGGTGCCGGTGGTGCCCATGGCACTGACGAAATGGGTGATGCGGCCTTCGGTGTCGCGCCAGATTTCCGGGCCGGTGGTCTCGAAATGCATGCGCGGGTTGTCGGCGTTGGCGAACTGGTCGAGCATCAGGCCTCTGCCGTCGCGCTGCATCTGCTCGGCCAGATCGCGGGCGTACTCCATGCCGCCGGCCTTGGGAGTGAGGATGAGTTCAGCGCCATAGGCCTTCATGGTCTGGGCGCGTTCGATGCTCAGGTCTTCGGGCATGACGAGGATCATGCGGTAACCGAGGATGGCAGCGGCCATGGCCAGGGCAATGCCGGTGTTGCCGGAGGTGGCCTCGATCAGCACGTCACCCGGCTTGATCTGGCCGCGCTCTTGCGCTCGACGAATCATCGACAGCGCCGGGCGATCCTTCACCGAGCCTGCGGGGTTGTTGCCTTCGAGCTTGCCGAGAATGACGTTGCCGCGCCGGGCGTTGTCCGCGCCGGGTACGCGCTGCAGTTGCACCAAAGGCGTGTTGCCGACGGTTTGTTCGAGGGTGAGGTAAGGCATGACGACTCCGGATGAACGGCTCGGGGCCCGCCCGGCATGGCGGCGCCATCCCGAGGGATGTGATGGCAGGGTTGCCGCTCGGCCAGATCCCGCGCAAAGCCGCATTCTGGCATGCGACCATGGTCTGCGCTGGCGGCCTCCGCCAACGATCGCAGCGGCTGCGCTTGCCGACTGCGAACTGCTGCCCGACGCGTGGCGCCACCCCTCGAGCCCTGTCACACGCCAGCCCGACGATGCCGCCCGGACCGTCAGGCCATGGCGTGCTGCGCCAGCCAGACCAGTGGCGCACACACGAGCAGGAACGGAACGCTGGTGCGGTGGAAGGCTGCGAGTGCGCCACGGCTTCCCTCCAGGCGCAGTGCAATCAGGTTGGCCAGCGAACCGATGCCCAGGCCAAAGCCGCCGACATTCACGGCCACGGCCAACGCCGTGTAGTCCGTGGTGTAGTGCGACAGCAGCACGGCGGTGGGCACGTTGCTGATGAACTGCGACAGCAGCGTGCCGCCCAGAAACATGACCCAGGCCTGTTTCCAGTCGAGTGCCTGCAGCAGCGCCTGCACCGGAGGCCATTGCGCCAAATGCCCCAGCCCCAGGAACATGGCCACAAAGGTTGCCAGCAGCAGCCAGTCCACCCGCTTCAGCACGTTGCGGTCGGCCAGCATGAAAACGGCCAGCACCACGCCACACGCCAGCGCCGCCCGTCCTTGCTGAAGCAAGACCACCGTGGCAGCAAGCAGCAAGCCAGCAAGCGTGCCAAGCCAGGGGCGCTTGGGCGCGGGATCGCGCGCCGACTCCGGCGCCGGCGTCGCGCCGCCTTCGTCCCGTCGCAGGGCCCGGGCTGGAAAGGCCAACCAGGTCAGGGCCAGCAGCAAGGCCGTCATCACCAGGAAGGCGGGAGCCATGGCAGCGAGGAACGCGACCATCGACACGCCCGAGCGTTGCCACAGCAGCAGATTCTGCGGATTGCCGATGGGGCTCAGTGTGGAGCCGGCATTGACCGCCAGCGCCTCGAAGATCACCAGTCTGAGCACCGGAATCTCGGCCTCGAGGCCGAGCGCCACGGTCAGGGGGACGATCAGGAACAGGCTGACGTCATTGGTCAGCAGCATCGACAGCATGGCGGCGGCGCTCACGAGCAACAGCGCCAGCCCACGCAGGCTCTGCATGCGCCGGGTCAGGGCCTGCGCTGCCTGCTGAACGTAGCCGCTGCTGCGGATGGCCTCGATGCTGACGAGCAAGGCCACCAGCCCCAGCAGGGTGGGAAGATCGAGCCAGACACGGTAATGGCTCCAGGGGCGCGGATCGACCACCCCGAGCACCAGGGCGAGCAGGCCGAACATGAGCAGCAGGCGCTCCTGCAGCAAGGCGGCGAACCAGCGCCGCAGCGGGGCCCGCAGCACCTCAGGCGCCACTGCTGGCAGCGGAGTCGTCGCTGGTGAGGTCCATCGCCGCCAGTCGCCAATGCCGCGCGGCCTGGTCTTCACGCTCGATGCGCTCCTGCAAACGCGCCAAGGCCGCATGAATGGCCCCGCGCAGGCGGCGTTCATCGGGCTGGCACAGCTCCAGCGCCTTGTGCAGATATTGCTGCGCCTTGCCCCAGAGCTCGAGCTCGGCACAGGCGCGCGCGGCAAGGAACAAGGCCTGGGCTTCCTGCGGCCAGCGATCGATCCAGGCTTCGGCCTGGGCGACGAAATGGGCGTCGATGCCGGCGAGCATGCCGCGCAGCGCGGGCATCAACGCGGCCGGTTCGGCGCCTGGGGCGCGCAAGGCCTCGACCAACAGGGCGCGCGCTTGCTGCGCCTGGCCGGCGGCGAACAGGCCGCGAGCGCCGGCCACGGCAATTTGAGGATCACGGCGCAAGGCCTGGTCGAAGGACTTCCACAGGACGTCCAGCGCTTCGGCGTCGTGGTTGGCCTGGCGGATGAGGCCGAGCGCCGCGCCGTGGATCATGGCCTGGGCCGCTGCGGGGTGCAACCCATGATGCTTGCGCAATGCGGTGGCCAGGCGCAAGACTTCGGCGTGATCGTGCAGCGCGCGCGCGGCCGACAGGGCAAGGCGCATGGTCTGGGTGCGACGCTGCATGCCGCCGGAGAGTCGGCGCAAGGCCAGTTGCGCGGCTTGCGCGTCGCGCGCTTCGATCTGCCAGTCGGCCTGCATCAAGGTGCCGGTCTCACGCGCAGGGCCGGGCAAGTCCTGAAGATAGGCATCGCGCCGCTCATAGGCCTGCATCGCCTGCGCCGCCTGGGCCGCGGTCAGCAGCGCACCGGGTTTGAAAGCCTCCACTTCCGCAGCCTTGCCGGCCGCCCGCTCGGCGCGGCGAAAGCGCCCGCCCAGCAGATGCATGATGGATTCGTGCAGCGCGGCCGCCGCCACCTGCATGCGGCGGCGGGAACGAAACAGGGCTGCAGCGCGCGGCAGAGCCAGCAGGAGGCTGAAGGCACGGATGGCGATGTAGAACAGGACGAAGCCGAGCAACAGCAACAGCACGGCCAGGTTGAGCGACAGGTCGATGCGGTAGGGCGGCAGCAGGATGGCCACGTTGCCGGGCCTGCCACTGGCCGCCATGGCCAGCAGCGCCGCGGCCAGCGCCAGTGCGACGACCCAGGCCAGCCAGCGCATCAGTTGCTCCCCAGGCCGAGCGTGGCCAGCACCGCGAGCGATTGCAGATTGGTGGCGGGCTGGGCGGCGAGATCGATCTGCCCCGCCTGCCGCGCCAGGGCGATGGCGGTCTGGGTGCGAGGCTGGTGCAGGTTGAAGCTGACGCGCAGCGCCTGCTGGATGTTGCGCATGTCAGCCCTGTAGCCCGAGGCGTTGCGCGACAGCAGGTCGAGCCGGGCATTGAGCACCTGCAACTTGAGGTTTTCACGCAGGTAATCGGTCTGCGTCGGCGCCATGAGCAACGCATCGGGGTGATCGACCCGGGTGATGCTGACGAGTTGGCGCACCTGCTCCCAGGCAACGTGCGCCCAGTGCCCGAGCCAAGGCGCCCAGCCAGGTCCCTGTGCGCCACGCTCGGCGTGCACCGAGGCCTGCTCGGCGGCCGCGCCTTGCAGCGGCGCAGCCGAAGACAGCGGCTGGAGCTGGTCCACCAGGGCTGCCAGCGCGTCCAGACGCTGCGCGGCGGCGGGGACATCGGGCGCCACACTGCTCTTGAGCCGGCTCAGATCCAGTTGCACGGCGCGCAACACCAGGGCGGCACGCGGATTTTTGGCCCGCTGGAGCCGCGCCACGGATGACTCCAGCGTGCTCACCAGCGGGCTCAGGCTGCCGGTGAGTTCGGCCTGCTGCTGCGCCAGCGCGATGAGTTCGGCGGTCTGGCCGAGAAAGGCATCATCGCGGCTCTTGGCGAAGTCCTGGTAGATCTGCTGCAGAGCTTGGCGCTGGGCCACCAGGTCTTGTTCGCGCGACTCCAGCACGGCCACTCTGGCCATCAATTCTCGCGAGGTCTCGGCCGACTGCTTGGCGATCGTGCGCGCCTCGATGGACGCGGTGTCGGCGTTCTGCAGGCGACGGGCAATTTCAGCCTGCGTGGCGTAAAGCCGGCCATCCAGCCACCAGGCCACCAACGCCAGCAGCAGGAGCAGTACAGCCACGGCCAGCCACACCCGTCGCAGGCCGTGCGTCTCCGCCTGACGCTGCTCGGGCCATCCCGCAGGCGGCAAGCCTGGCGCCATTGGCGTCTCGAGGGGTGGCATGGCCGCGGTCGGCGCTGGCTCGCCGGCATGGACGTCCGTCGGCTCGGATGGCGCCGCCAGGCCAGCGGCTTGAGGAGGTATCGGCTCGGACATGCGGCTGATTCTAGGGCCTGTTCACCCCAGTTCTGGGCCCATCTTGCCCTTGCCCGGGGACCGCACGACGAGGACAGCGCGACCCGCTGCATGCGTTGTCAAGCGACGCGGCAGGGCATGACGCCTCTTGCGGCCCGAAACCGATCGGCCAGGGTCAGGCCGGACGGCCGCGAGAACCCTGCAAGACCTGGAGGATGGACGCCGTGTCGGCTGTGCACAGCTCGACCCGGCCGAAGCCGATGTCCCGCGCCGACGCCGCAATGCGCGCGTGCGTCGCCAGAGCGCGATGTTGCCCCAGCACGCTGGCCTGGAGGCCGGCCGGGGCGAGCAGCTTTTGCAGATTGCGCACACCTTCGGATGCGGTGAGTAGCCAGCTCGCTCGGCCGGCGGAACTCCCGGAATGCACCAGCAGGCTGCGCAACCGCTCGAGCGTGGCCTCATCGGGTGCAGGTGCCTCGCGACGGTAGACGCTGACGCGGCACACCCGGGCGCCGACCGACGTGAGGGTGTCGGCCAGCCAGTCGCGCCCCGAGTCGCCGCGCAGCAGCAAGACGCGTGCATCGGCCCAGCAACGCTGGGGCAAGCTGGCGCCAAACCCCTGAAGCGCCAGCCAGAGCCCTTCCGAGTCGGCCGCGTCCGCAGGCGCCGCCAGGATGCGCAACGCCTCGGGCGACTCGCCGCGCAGGCGCAGCGCCTGCTCGAACGCGGCACGGCTTCCGGGGCCGAGCAGACCCACCGCGCAGGTTTGAGGCCAGGGAGTCCGCAGCATGCCGAGCGCGGCGTGAACCGCCGCCGGGCTGACCGGCACGGCCAGATCGAAATCGGCCAGCGCCGCGAGCATCTGCGCCGCGGGTGCCGCATCCCGTGGCGGCAGGATGCGGATGAGAGGAAAGGCGTGCAGCACGACGCCCGCCTGACGCAACGCCAGGCTGCGCGCATCGTCGCCGGCATCGGACGGCGGGCGCGTCAGGATGAGGCTGGGTGCCTGCGGGAGATGGAGATGGGCGGGCATGGGCCTTGCCTCGGCTTGACTGCCCGCGACGGCTCAGATCGCCTGCAACTGCTCGAGCATGGCTTGTGCGCCCTGCGCCTGCAAGACGAGCGCCGCCTCGCGGCCAAGCGCTTCGGCGGCCTGCAGGGTGCCCACCTCGGCGGCGATGTCGGCGCGCAGCATGCGGCTGCCATCCGGCAGTCCGAGCAAGGCGCGCAACTGCAGGGTCGATCCTGACCAGGCGGCATGTGCCCCAAGCGGTGTGCTGCAACTGCCCCCCAGAGCGCGCGCCACCGCACGCTCGGCGGCGGCGCACAGATGCGTGGGCAGATGGTCCAGCGGCGCCAATGCTGCAGCCACGTCGGCACGGTCGGCGCGGATTTCGAGGCCCAGCGCCGCCTGGCCCACGGCCGGCAGCATGTCGGTGGTGTCGATCAACGCGCGGATGCGGCTCTCCAGGCCGAGTCGCTTCAACCCGGCAGCCGCCAGGACGATGCCGTCGTACTGGCCTTCGTCGAGCTTGCGCAGGCGGGTGTCGAGGTTGCCCCGCAGCGGCACCACCTGCACGTCGGGGCGCAGTGCGCGGATCTGCATTTCCCGGCGCAGGCTGGAGGTGCCGACCACCGCACCCCGATGCAGCGCCGTGAGATGCGCGGCCTTGCCCGAAACCCAGGCGTCGCGTGGATCTTCACGCTGCATGATGATCGGCAAGGCGAATCCTGCCGGCAACACCATGGGCACATCCTTGAGGGAGTGCACCGCCAAATCGGCCTCGCCGGCTTCCATCGCCGTTTCCAGCTCTTTGACGAACAGGCCCTTGCCGCCAACCTTGGACAAGGTCTTGTCCAGAATCTGGTCGCCACGCGTGGTCATGCCGTTGAGGGCAACGGCACAACCCGGGTGCAGCCCGCGCAACAGGGCCTGCACATGCTCGGCCTGCCACAGGGCGAGGCGGCTTTCGCGCGTGGCGATGACGAGGCGTGCGGGCATGGCTGGAAGCCGGGCTGTCGAGGGCGTGTGATGCATGCGGGAATCGTAGCAGCGGCACCTCGACCGACGGCGCCGAATCCGCCGTTGCGCAAAGCCTGTCCAGGGTCCGGGCCGCGATGCCAGCACCACGCCGCCACCGGACGTAGCGACTGATAGCATGATTCTTGCTGGGCTTGCTCCATCGACGGCCCTTCGCTTGCCCGATTCTTGCTTGCTGAAGGCTCACCGTTGCGCACCTTCGGCGATCCTCTTGCCAACTCCCCGCAGCTGCTCCTGACCGACGCGCTCACCAACCCGACACCATGTCCGAACGTTCCACAACCCAGCCTTCCGACCACGCCCTGTTCGACGACATTCGCCATCTCGGCCGCCTGCTCGGCGACGTGATTCGCGAGCAGGAGGGGCAGACCATGTACGACATCGTGGAAAAAGTTCGGCAGCAATCGGTCGCCTTCCACCGCGAGGGCGAGGCGCAGCAGCGACGCGCGCTCGACCGGCTGCTGCAAGGCTTGTCGCGCGATCAGGCCGTCAGCGTGATTCGCGCCTTCAGCTTTTTCTCCATCCTCGCCAACATTGCCGAAGACCGGCACGCCCTGCGCCGCCGCCATGCCCACGAACTGGCGGGCGACAAGCCACAGCCGGGCAGCGTGCGTGCCGCGCTCGACAAGCTGCGCAAGGCCGGCGTCGAGCCCGCGCAGATCGAGGAATTTTTCAGCCACTCCCTGATTTCCCCCGTGCTCACGGCCCACCCCACCGAGGTGCAGCGCAAGAGCCTGCTCGACGCCGAGCGCGTCATCGCGCGGCTGCTGGCCGAGCGTGACCAGCCCTTGCCTCCCAGACGCCAGCGCGACATCGACGCCGAGTTGCGCGCACGCGTCACGCAGTTGTGGCAGACGCGCCTGCTGCGTTTCACCAAGCTGCGCGTATCGGACGAGATCAAGAATGCCCTGTCGTACTACGACTGCACCTTTTTCAGCGAAGTGCCACGGCTGTACATCGAACTGGAACACGACCTCGACGAACTCTTTCCGCGCGAGGACGGCCAAGCCTGGCGCCTGAGGCCTTTTTTCCGCATGGGTCACTGGATCGGCGGCGACCGCGACGGCAACCCCTTCGTCACCGCCGAAACCCTCGCCTATGCCCTGCGCAAGCAGGCGCGCACCGCGCTGGAGCATTACATCAACCAGGTGCACGCGCTCGGCGCTGAGCTGTCGGTCTCGCTGATGCTGGCGTCGAGCAGCCCGGAGCTGCTGGCGCTGGCCGAGGCATCGCCCGACAACTCCGAGCATCGCAAGGACGAGCCCTACCGCCGCGCCCTCATCGGCGTGTACGCGCGCCTCGCCGCCACCTTGCGCCAGCTCGGTGATGCCGATGTGCTGCGCCACGAGGTGGGCCAGGCCGCCCCCTACCCGAGCGCCGAGGCTTTCGCCGCCGATCTGCGCATCGCACGCGACTCGCTCGCCAGCCACCATGCCGCCGCACTGGCGCAACCCCGTCTCGACCCGCTGATCCGCGCCGTCGAGGTGTTCGGCTTCCATCTCGCCACGGTGGATCTGCGCCAGAGCTCGGACAAGCACGAGCAGGTCGTGGCAGAGCTGCTGGCCACGGCCCGCCTGTGCCCCGACTACAGCGCGCTGGACGAAGCCGCGCGCATCGAACTGCTGCTGCACACCCTGCAGGACCCGCGTCCGCTGCGCGTGCCCGACGCCACCTACTCCGACTGGACGCGCGCGGAGCTTGCCGTGTTCGAGCAGGCTCGCGCCGCGCGTCGGCTGCTGGGGGAAGACACCATCCGCCAGACCATCATCTCGCACACCGAAAGCGTCAGTGATCTGCTCGAAGTGCTGGTGCTGCAAAAGGAATGCGGCCTGTTCCACGGCACCCTGGGCCTGCCCGGTGCCAGCGCCGAACTGCTGGTGGTGCCGTTGTTCGAGACCATCGACGACTTGCGCAACGCGCCCGAGATCATGCGCGGCTTCTTCGCCCTGCCGGGGATGGTCGATCTGGTGCAGAAATCGAGCGCGCTGCAGGAAATCATGCTGGGCTATTCCGACAGCAACAAGGACGGCGGCTACTTCACCTCCAACTGGGAACTGCACAAGGCTTCGGTGGCCCTGGCCGAGTTGTTCGCCCAACTGGGCACCGACCACGGCATTCGACTGCGCCTGTTCCACGGCCGCGGCGGCAGCGTGGGCCGTGGCGGCGGCCCCAGTTACGAGGCCATCCTCGCCCAGCCGGCCGGCACCGTGGGGGGCAGCATTCGCCTGACCGAGCAGGGCGAAGTCATCTCCAGCAAATACGCCAACCCCGAAATCGGCCGCCACAACCTGGAGACGCTGGTGGCCGCGACCCTGGAAGCCACGCTGCTGTCCTCGCGCGGCAAGAGCGGCGATGCGCCGCCGCGCCAGGGCGTGCGCACGGGTGCACCGCTGCCCTTCCTGCAGGCGGCAGCACATCTATCGCAGGTGGCCATCAGCGCCTATCGCGATCTGGTCTATGGCAATCCGCGCTTCATCGAGTATTTCTACACGGCCACGCCCATCAGCGAAATCGCCGGTCTCAACATCGGCAGCCGGCCGGCTTCGCGCAAGGCCAGCCAGAGCATCGCCGACCTGCGCGCCATCCCCTGGAGTTTTTCCTGGGGCCAGTGCCGCGTCGCCCTGCCGGGTTGGTTCGGTTTCGGCTCGGCGGCGGAGCAATTCATCGCCGACCATCCGGACAACGGCGCCGAGCTGCTGGCGCGCATGCACAAGCAGTGGCCCTTTTTCCGCGCCCTGCTGTCGAACATGGACATGGTGCTGGCGAAATCCGATCTGGCCGTGGCGTCGCACTACGCCCAGCTCGTCACCGACACGCGCACGCGCAAACAGGTGTTCGCCGCCATCGAGCAGGAATGGCAGCGCACGGTGCAGGCCATGCGCCAGATCACCGGTGAACAGGAGTTCCTGCAAAGCAACCCCACCCTGGCCCGTTCCATCCGCGCCCGCTTCCCCTACATCGATCCGCTCAACCACCTGCAGATCGAGCTGCTGCGCCGCTTCCGCGAAGGCCAGACCGACGAGCGCACCAAACGCGGCATCCACCTGAGCATCAACGGCATCGCCGCGGGGCTGCGCAACACGGGTTGAGCCCGCAAGCACAACCCGGGCAGCGCGCTAAGAAACCTCTAAGTCTGGCTGCCTAGGCTGCTTCTCACGCCGATTGGGCGGGCCTCATGGAGGCGCTGGCAGCTTGTTGCGTGCCGGCGCAGGGTGCAGATGCTTGCGTTCAACACCACCGTCTTTCTCTGGCTCAACGCTGCAGCAGATCCCGCGGCGTGGCGGTTGGCTGTGGCGCGGTTTGCAGCGCAAGACCTGATCTTCGCCGCGCCCCTGCTGCTGGTGGCCGGCTGGTTGTGGCGCCGGCAGGCGCCGCGCGCGGCGCTGGTGCATGCGGCGCTGGCCGCGCTTGCGGGTTTGGGGCTCAACCAGCTCATCGGCCTGGCCTGGACCGAACCCCGGCCTTTCGTGCTCGGCGTTGGTCACCAATTCCTCGCCCACGCGGCCGACAGCAGTTTTCCCAGCGACCACCTCACCGTCATCTGGGGCGTGGCCTTCGCACTCCTGCTGCATCGCGACTGGCGCCGTGCCGGATTCGGCCTGGCCCTGCTCGGACTGCCGGTGGCCTGGGCGCGCATCTACCTCGGCGTGCACTGGCCGCTGGACATGATCGGCGCCGCCGCCGTGGGTCTGGCCAGCGCGTTGCTGATCCAGCCCTGGCATGCAGCGGTGGGCAACCTCACCGCGGCAATGAACCTGGCCTACCTCAAGCTTGGCAAGCCGCTGATTTCCAGGCGCTGGATCCGGGCATGAGCTGTGCGCCAACCATGAACAAGCGCGCAGCGATCGCAAACCTGCCCAACCCCGTGGCAACACCGCGGTTGCAAGGCAAAAACCCGGAAGCACGTCCATCCCGGCTCGAGCGGCCCGGTGCGGTGGCCATGCCGGCCTCGGCGCTGCGCCCTTTCGTCGTTGCCGAGCGCCAGCAACGGCACCGCGCCCGCCACCTGCTGCTCTCGGCCAGTCTGGTGGCCTTGAGCCTGGCGCTGGGCGCCTGCGCCAGTTATGCCCCCAAGCCACTCCCCGAGCAGGCACGACTCCAGCGCCGTCTGGCCGGACTCCAGGTGAATCGCAGCCGCTTGGCCCTGCCGCGGCTTGCGGCGCAAGCCATCGACCTGCATGCCCCGCTGACGCTGGATGCCGTGGCCACGCTGGCGGTGCTGAACAACCCGCAACTGCAACTGGCGCGCGACCAGACCGGCATCGCCCAGGCGCAGGCCTTTGCCGCAGGACTGCTGCCCGACCCGCAGTTCTCCACCACGCAGGACTTCCCCGGCAACAGCGCCGGAGCCACCAGCAGCGCCTACAGCTATTCGCTGAGTTTCGACCTCGGCAGCCTCATCACCCGCCCGGCCGCGCGTGCCGCGGCCACGGCCCATGTGCGCGACATCGACCTGCAACTGCTGTGGCAGGAATGGCAGACCGTGGGCCAGGCGCAACTGCTGTTCGCGCAACTCAGCGGCCTGCAGCAGCGCGACGCCTTGCTTCAGAGCCAGCGCGACTTGGTGCAACGCGGGCTGCAGCGCACCCGTGAAGCCGTTGCCGCCGGCAACCTGCCACGCACCAACGCCGACGCGGCCCTGGTCGAACTCCAAGCCGTGGAGCAGCGCCTGGCGAGCGACGCGCAACTGCGCCTCCAGCTCGAATCCAGGCTCCACGCCCTGCTCGGCCTGGCACCCAACGTGCCCTTGCAACTGGCGCCGCTGCCGCCCCTTCCGGCGCACGACGCCGCCACCACACACCTTGCCTTGGCGCATATCGCCGCCATCCGTCCCGACCTCATGGCCTTGCGCGCCGGCTACGCCAGCCAGGAGCAGAAACTGCGCGAGGCGGTGCTGGCGCAGTTCCCCTCGTTCAGCGTCGGTCTGAACCGGACGCGCGACACGGCCAACGTCAACACCCTCGGCTTCGGCGTGAGTTTCAGCCTGCCCATCTTCAACGGCAGCCGCGGCGCCATCGCGGTGCAGCGCGCGACGCGGCAAGCGCTGTTCGACGCCTACCAGTTGCGTCTGGACCAGACCCGCGCCGATGTCGCCCAGGCCCTCGCCAACCTCGACCTGTTGCAGCGCCAGCGCCGCAACCTGGAAGCCGGCTTGCCGCAGCTCGAAAGCGCCGAACGCGCCGCCACCTCGGCGCTGGATGCGGGCGCCATCACCCTGCCCCAGGCCCAGGCCCAGCGCATGGCCTTGCTGCAGCAGCGCCTGGCCCTGCAGGCCAACGCCCAACAAACCGCCGAGCAGGCCGTGGCCCTGGACCTGCTGACGGGCACCGGGGTGTACCGCCCGGCTGCCGTCACGACCACGGCCGCACAGCCTGCCGACCTGCCCCGGACAACGTCCGAACTGCGGAGCCCCTCCCGATGACTTCCCTCCCCTGCGCATCCTGTCCTGGTCACCCCTTGCGCCGTCTGTTGCCGCTGCTTTTTCTCGGTCTGACGCTCGCAGCCGCCGTACCAGGCCGCGCCCATGCCGAGACCGCCCCAACGGTATCGGTGCTGGCGCAAGTGGCACCGCTGCGCCAGGGACAGCTCGCGCAAACGGTGCATGCGCTCGGCAGCGTCACCACGGCCAGCAGCCGGACCCTGGCGATTGCATTTCCGCGTCAGGTGCAAGTGCGGCAGGTTCTGGTGCGCACGGGCCAGCGCGTGAAGCAGGGCCAGCCCTTGTTGACGGTGCAGACCGCCCCAGGCGCCGATCTGGCCTACACCCAGGCCCGGAACGCGGTGCGCTACGCCCAGACCGACTTGCAGCGCGTGCAGCAACTGGCCACGCAACAACTCGCCACCGAGACGCAGGTGAACGCCGCGCGCAAGACCCTGGCCGATGCCCAGGCCCAACTGGCCGCCGCGCAGCAGCAGGGCCTGGGCCGCGGCGCGCACCGGACGACGGCGCCATTCGCCGGCGTGGTGACGGCGGTGCAGACCACGCCCGGTGCCTTGCTGGCCGCCGGCAGCGCCGCCCTGACACTGGCGCCATCGGCCGGCTTGCAAGCCGTCGTCGGCGTGACGCCGGAAGTCGCGGCCGCGCTGGTCGCGGGCCAGCCGGCACGCCTGCAACCCGTGTTCGACCCCGACAAGACGGACATGGCCACGGTGTTGGCCATCGCCGGCGTGGTGGACCCGCAGAGCCACCTCGTGAACGTCACCCTCGCGCTGTCGCCGCAGGCCGCAGGCTTGCTGCCCGGCCTGGCGGTCCAGGCGCAAATGGACCTGCGCCACTGGCAGGGCTGGGTCGTGCCACGGCAGGCCGTGTTGCGTGACGCCTCGGGCCAGGCTTATGTGTTCCAGGACGACCACGGCAAGGCGCAGCGCGTGAACGTGAAGATCGAACTCGATCAGGCCGAGCACACGGGCATCAGCGGGCCGTTGAACCCCGGCCTGCCGCTGGTGGTTCTGGGCAACGACGAACTGCGCCCGGGCATGGCCTTGCGGGTGGCGCAATGAATGTCTCGGTGTGGTTGCAGCGGCATCGCCGCTCGGTGCTGTTTTTGCTCGCGCTGCTGGCCGCCGGCGGGGTGATGGCAGCGTTCAAGCTGCCGGTGGGGCTGTTCCCGAACGTGAGTTTTCCGCGCGTGGTGGTCAGCGCCGACGCCGGCGTGAGGCCGACGCGCGAGATGGTGCTGCAAGTGGCGCAACCGCTGGAGGAGGCGATCCGCCGCGTGCCCGGCGTGGTGGATGTGCGTTCCAAAACCAGTCGTGGCGCCACCGACATCGACGTCAGTTTTCACTGGGGCACCGACATGAATCTGGCGGCGGTGCAGGTGAATGAGGCGGCTACCCAGATCCTGCCGACACTGCCCCTGGGAACGGCCATTCGCAGCAAGCGCATGGATCCGACCGTCGACCCCATCATCGCCTACAGCCTGACCTCGGCCACGCTGCCCCCCACCGGGCTGTACGACCTGGCCCAGTTTCAACTGCGCCCTCTGCTCTCCAGCATCGATGGCGTGGCGCGGGTGCAGGTGCAAGGCGGCGCGCAGGAGGAATACCACGTCATCGTCGACCCTGCGAAGCTGCAGGCGCTGAACCTGAGCCTGGGTGATGTGGAGCGCGTCTTGCGCAGCGGCAATGGCGTGCAGACACTGGGCCGGCTGGAAGACCGCTACAAACTGCTGCTCGCGCTGGCCGACTCGCGCCTGCACGACGCGACGCAAATCGGCAATCTGGTGCTGCGGGCCACGCCTGCGGGCGTGGTGCGCGTGCGCGACGTGGCGGTGGTGGCACGCAGCACGGTTCCGCAGTGGATCCGCGTGACGGCGGATGGCCACAATGCCGTGCTGCTCAACATCTACCAGCAGCCCGGCGGCAACAGCGTGCAGATCGCGCGCACGGTTCGCCAGGCTCTGGCCAGCTACACCTTGCCGCCGGGGGTGAAGCTGGCGAACTGGTACGACCAGAGCCGGCTGGTGGTGGCCTCTGCCGCCAGCGTGCGCGACGCCATCCTCATCGGCGTGGTGCTGGCGGGGCTGGTGCTGCTGCTGTTCCTGCGCAGCTTCAAGATCACGCTGATTGCGATGATCACGGTTCCGGCGGTGCTGGCCGCCACCGTGGTGCTGCTGTACGCGCTGGGCATGAGCTTCAACATCATGACCCTGGGCGGCATGGCCGCTGCGGTGGGCTTGGTGATCGACGACGCCATCGTCATGAGCGAACACATCGTGCGACGCCTGGGTATGCCGCCCCCAGGAGACGGCTACGCCATCTCCGCCCCCCAAGGGGGGCATACGGTCAACGACACGGCGCGCCACAGCGGCGTGATGCACGCGGCGATGGAGTTCTTCCGTCCGCTGGCCGGGTCGAGCGCCTCCACCGTCATCATCTTCGTGCCGCTGGCCTTTCTGTCGGGCGTGACCGGCGCCTTCTTCAAGGCGCTGGCACTGACCATGGCCGCGGCCCTGGTCATCTCCTTTTTCGTCTCGTGGCTGGCGGTGCCGCTGCTGGCCGACCGCTTCATCACCCGGCGCGACGTGGAAAAGGAACAGCAGCGCGAGCATGGCCGGCTGCTGTCGGCCTTCCAGCGCGGCTACGGCCGCCTGCTGCCGGCGTTGCTGCGCCGGCCGGCCTTGTTGCTGCTGGGGCTGGTGCCCATGCTGCTGGCCGGCTGGCTGGCGTATGGCCAGGTGGGCAGCGGCTTTTTGCCGAGCATGGACGAAGGCGGCTTCGTGCTGGATTACCGCACCCCTCCGGGCACTTCACTGACCGAGACCAATCGGCTGCTGACGCAGATCGAAGGCATTCTGCGCGCCACGCCCGAGGTGCAGACCTGGTCGCGCCGCACCGGGCTGCAACTCGGTGGCGGCATCACCCATGCCAACGAAGGCGACTTCTTCGTGCGCCTCAAGCCCTTGCCACGCGCACCCATCTGGCAGGTGATGGACCGCGTGCGCCAGCGCATCGAAGCCCGGGTGCCGGGCATCAAGATCGATACGGCGCAATTGATGCAGGATCTGATCGGCGACCTCACTGCCGTGCCGCAGCCGGTGGAGATCAAGATCTTCGACGACAACGCGCAACAGCTCACCGCGCTGGCGCACAAGACCGCCGCGGCCATCGCCAAGGTGCAGGGCATCGTCGAAATCCGCAGCGGCATCCGCGTGGCCGGCGACGCGCTGAACATTCGCCTCGACCCGACACGCATGGCGTTGCAGGGCGTGGACGCGCAGCAGGTGCAGGCGCAACTGGCGGCGCTCATCGGCGGCAGCGTGGCGACGCAGATCGAGCAGGGGTCGAAGATGGTGGGCGTGCGCGTTTGGGATGCACCAAGCCTGCGGCAGACCCCGCAAGCCATCGCCACGCTGCCGCTGCGCGCCCCCGACGGCCATGTGTTCATGCTCGGCGAAGTGGCGCAGGTGGACATACTCACCGGTCAGCCGGAGATCATTCGCGAGAACCTCAAGCGCATGGCCGCGGTGACGGCGCGCATCAGCGGGCGCGATCTGGGCTCCACCGTGGCTGCGGTCAAGCGCGTGATCGACGTGCCCGACTTTTATCCGCCCGGCGTCTACATCCAGCTCGGTGGCCTGTACAAGCAGCAGCAAATCGCCTTCAAGGGTTTGCTGCAGGTGCTGGTGGCCGCGGTGCTGCTGGTGTTCTTCCTCCTGCTGTTCCTGTACGAGCGCTTCAAGGTGGCGCTGGCCATTCTCGCCATGCCGCTGGCGGCATTGCCGGCAGTGTTCGTCGGGCTGTGGATCTCGGGCATCGAGCTCAACATCTCGGCCATGATGGGCATGACCATGATCGTCGGCATCGTCACCGAGGTCGCCATCTTCTACTTCAGCGAGGTGCAGGAGTTGCAACAGGCGCATCCCGACATCTCGCTCGACGCCGCGCTGGTGCAGGCCGGCATCAACCGCATGCGCCCCATTGCCATGACCACGCTGGCCGCGATGCTGACGCTGGCGCCACTGGCGCTGGCCATCGGCCAGGGTTCGGCCATGCAGCAGCCGCTGGCGGTGGCCATCATCGCCGGCCTGGCGGTGCAACTGCCGCTGGTGCTGCTGCTCATGCCGGCGCTGTTCAAGCTGCTGGGCGGCAGCCTCGCCAGCGAGGACAATGATTCCATGACCATCGACGAGAGGACACCCGATGCGCATCCTGCTGGTTGAAGACGACCGCATGCTGGGCGCCGCGACGCAGCAGGCGCTGCGCGACGCCGCCCACGCCGTGGACTGGGTGCTGGATGGTGAATCGGCACTGAGCGCCGTCAAATCCACGCCCTACGAGGCCATGTTGCTGGATCTGGGACTGCCCAAACGCGACGGCCTGGACGTGCTGCAGGCGTTGCGCCAGGGCGGTCACAACCTGCCGGTCATCATCGTCACCGCACGTGATGGCGTGGACGACCGCATTCGCGGCCTCGACCTCGGCGCCGACGATTACCTCATCAAGCCCTTCGAGTCCGGCGAACTGCTGGCGCGGCTGCGCGCCGTGGCCCGGCGCAAAGGCGGCCAGGGCCAGCCCGTGCTCAGCAACGGCAACCTCAGCCTGGACCCGACCACGCGCGAGGCCAGCGTCGGCGGCGGCACCGGCGCCACGAGCGCACGGCTTTCGGCGCGCGAGTACGCGTTGCTGCACGCGCTGCTGCTGCGCCCGGGTGCCATCCTCTCGCGCAGCGAACTCGAGGAGCGCATCTACGGCTGGAATGAAGAAGTCGAGAGCAATGCGGTGGAGTTCCTCATTCACGGCATCCGCAAGAAGCTCGGACAGGCCGCGATCAAGAACGTGCGCGGCGTGGGCTGGATGGTCGACCGCGAAGGCTCGGTGCAGTCCGGCCCGCAGGCCGAGCGGCAACGGGATTGAGCACGCCCCGCCCAGCGCCACCATCGCGACCCGCCCCGATGCGCTTGAACCCCATCCCCCTGCTGCGCCACTGGGCAGCACAGTCCTTGCGCCGTCGCTTGTGGCTGTGGATGACCATCATCATCGCCGTTGCCGGACTGAGCACCGGCGCCGTGTCCTACATTTTCGGCTACCAGGAGGCGAACGAACTGCAGGACGCGCAGCTTCGCCAGATCGCCAGCCTGGTGCACCGCTATGGCTTGAAGCCGACGAGCGTGATCGAGCCCCACGGCGCAGACGCTGACCGCGACGCCCGCTTCATCATCGAGCGCCTGCGCGCACTCGGCTCCGGCCCCCACAAGCTGGCAAACGGGCTGGCGCTGCCGAGCAAGCTCACACCGGGCATGCACACCATCGAGGCCGGTGGGCACTCCTGGCGCGTGTTCGTGCGGCAAGATTCCAGCGGCGATATCGCCGTGGCCCAGCGCACCAGCGTCCGCAACGAGGCCGCCGTCGACAGCGGCCTGCGCACCCTCGTGCCCATGCTGACCCTGGTGCCCTTGCTGGTGCTGCTGGTGAGCTGGGTGGTGCGTCGCGCACTGCGCCCCGTGCGCCACCTCGCCAGCGTGGTGGATGCACGCGACGACCACCGCCTCGACCCCTTGCCGCTGCACGAAGTTCCGCTCGAACTGCGCCCATTCCTCGCCTCCATCAACAGCCTGCTGGCGCGGGTGGCGAGCATGCTCGAACGCGAACGTCGCTTCGTCGCCGACGCCGCGCACGAACTGCGCACCCCGATTGCCGCCCTGACTCTGCAGGCCGAAAACCTGGACCACGCCACGCTGCCCGCCGCAACCCGCAGTCGACTGCACAGTCTGCAGCAAGGACTGGCGCGCACCCGTGCCGTGGTCGAGCAGTTGCTGAGCCTTGCCCGGGTGCAGACCGGCCCGGCCAGCACGCTGCAACGCATCGATCCTGTCCAGGTGGTCCGCCACGTCCTCGAAGACCTGATGCCGCTTGCCGAGCAACGCCGGATCGACCTCGGTCTGGAACGTCAAGACGGCGCCGCGATCCTGGGCGACGCCACCCAGCTCTACACCTTGCTGCGCAACGGTCTCGACAATGCCCTGCGCTACACCCCCGAGGGCGGGCGCGTCGACCTTGCACTCAGCACCGAAAGCGCGGGCGACGGCAAGTCCTGGGTGCACATCGACATTGCTGACACCGGCCCGGGCATCGCAGCGCAGGACATGGAGCGCGCCTTCCTGCCCTTCGAGCGGTTGGACCGCGCCGCCGAGCCCACAGGCAGCGGGCTGGGGCTGGCCATCATGCGCAACATCGCGCAAAACCTCGGCGGCCAGATCACCCTCAACAACCGCCCCGATGGCGGCCTGCGCCTGCGCTACAGCCAGCTGGCGCTTGCGCCCACGGCCACCGCGCCAGACGACTGCCACGGCGCACCCTCGCCGCTCGCGCGCGCTCCTGACAGCAACCGGCCGGGGCCGCATACTGTGGAATAATGATGTGCTTTGCCGGGATGGCGGAATCGGTAGACGCAGCGGACTCAAAATCCGCCGCCCTTAAAAGCGTGGGGGTTCGAGTCCCCCTCCCGGCACCAG
>JAJZDV010000030.1:2270-27162 GCA_021846025.1 Pseudomonadota bacterium | reverse complement strand
GCACTTGCCACCCTTCGCCACTTCGCTTAACCTAAACGAACGGTCGTGCTTTTACCGTGACAGGGCTGCAGGCTCCACATGCGCTGCAGCCGATTGACCACAACATTCTGGAGACATCGGCATGCGTTATCCCATTTGGACTGCGCTGGCATTGGCCAGCGCATTGGCTCTTGCAGGTTGCGGCGGAGGCGGAGGCGGCTCCAGCGCCCCGACCCTGTCGACCGTCAGCAGCGTCAACGCGGCGAGCAAGGCGCCGGCCGCAGCGCCTGCAGGTGGCTTCAAGGCCATGGTGGTGTTTGGTGACAGCCTGTCAGACGATGGCGCCTACACCCTTGCGGCCGTTGGCACTTACGGGGCTCAAGTGCCGTTTACCGGGCTGCCGTATCCGGCAGGTGGTCAGTTCACCGTCAACGGTGCCGCCACCGGGAACTGGACCAATGTCCTGGCCAAGAGCCTGGGCCTTGGCTTGTCTCCGAACCTCATCGGCTACGCGGGCAGCTACCTCAATCCGCTGAGCACGACGCCGAGCACGAGTCCGGTTTACTGCCCCTTTGGGCCGGCATCGAGCTGCTACGACTTCGCCCAGGGCGGCTCCATGGTCAGCAACCCGAACGGCATCGGCCACAGCACCGGCGCGCTCACCATTCCCGTGACGCTGCAGGTGCAGAACTACCTGACCCAGTTCAGCACGTTCAGCAACGGCCAGCTGATCACCGTGCTGGCCGGCAACAACGACATCTTCACCGCCTTGGGCACTGTGAGCGCGCAGGTGACGCAGGCCGTGACGCAAGCCGTAACCCAGGCGGCCCAGGCCGGCACCCCGCTGACTCCGGCGCAGATCGCCTCGGTGCAGCAGCAGGCAACGTCGCAGGCCGTGGCGGGGGCTCAAGCCACGGTTGGCGCGGCCGCCGATCAACTGGCCGGCGTGGTGCAAAACATCATCGCCAAAGGCGGACAGTATGTTCTGGTCTACACCTTGCCGGATTCCTCGGTCACGCCATTCGGCCGTGGCCTGCCTTACACCGGCGCCACGCCACCCGCCGCACCGCCGGCCGGCTATGTCTGCAACAACCAGGATCCAACCCAGCCCTGCTATTTGCTGTCCAACCTGGTCCAGGTGTTCAACCAGCGCTTGACGAATGATTTGCAGGGTCAGCCGGTGAAGATGCTCGATGGCTTCGCCTTGCTGAACCAGGAAATCGCCAATCCGTCCCAGTTCGGCTTCACCAACACCACCACGCCCTGGTGCAACCCGGCGACCACCAGTTCGCTGCTGTGCAACGTGAACACCCCCTTCACGGCTGCTGGCGCCACCACGGCCAATCTGGGCACCTGGCTGTTCGCCGACTCGGTTCACCCCACACCCGCCGGTTATCAAGTCATCGCCAACGCAACCTTGCAGGCGATGAAGGGTTTTGGCTGGAATTGACACCACGACGAGGAGACCTCACATGACAACATTTCTGCGCCCATCATCCTGGTCGCTGGCTCCGGTTGCGGCAGCGCTGACCCTGGCTGCGGTGCTTGCCGCGCCCAGCGCCCATGCGGATCCGGCCACGCCCAACACCGTGTTCGTCGGCCTGGCTTATTTGCAAAACCATTCCAGCTCGGCCGACCTGAGCGGTTACAACACGCCGCCCGGCTTGAACCTGAACGTCGGCAATGCCGCGACGCTCGGCTTGACCTTTGTCCGCGACCTTCCAGGGCCCTGGAGCTTCGAGCTGGTGCTGGGCTATCCGCCCCGGGTGCGAACCGACTCCATGGGCGCCAACTGGGCGAAAGTCGGCGTCACGCCGGGAGTGGGCATCATCGATGTCGACGTCATCTCGCCCACGGCGTTCATCAACTACCACATCCTCGGCAAGCAATCGAAGTGGGATCCTTTCGTCGGCCTGGGCATCAACTACACGCGCTTCACCAACACCAAGGCGCTGAGTTCGCTCACCAGCCATCTCGGCCCGACCCAGATCAGTCTGTCGGACTCCTGGGGCGCCGCCGCGCACGCCGGGCTGATCTATCACATCGACCCGCGCTGGTCGGTGGTCGGAACCGTGGCCGTCGCCGATGTGCAGAGCGATCTGACGTCCACGTCCTACTCGCCGATCAACCCCAGCCTCATCACCTCGCAGGCCAAGACGCACATCAACTTCCACCCCATCGTCTACACCGTGGCCGTGGGCTACAGCTTCTGAGCGCTCCCAGGGTCGGCTCGCCAACTGCCCCCGCGGGGGCAAGGAATTTTGAGGCGGCCCCGCATTTCCTGGAGAGCCGGTGGTACCGAGCTTGTTTCAAAAGGGGCGCAAGCCCCTTTTTTCTTGGGCTGGCATTTGTTTTCGGCTGTTTTTATATACAGGTGTGATAAATTTCGATCCATCGTGAAACAACCGGGGCAGGACAAATGGAACAGGGCAAGACCATGGTGAGCGCGGAAAAGGCCAAGGCACTGGCTGCCGCGCTGTCGCAGATCGAAAAACAGTTCGGCAAGGGTTCCATCATGCGCCTGGGCGAGGGCGAGGTGGTGGAGGACATCCAGGTCGTGTCCACCGGCTCCCTGGGACTGGACATCGCACTCGGTGTTGGCGGTCTTCCCCGTGGCCGGGTGGTCGAGATTTACGGCCCCGAATCCTCGGGCAAGACCACGCTGACGCTGCAGGTCATTGCCCAGATGCAAAAGCTCGGTGGCATCTGCGCCTTCATCGACGCCGAGCATGCGCTGGACTCGCAATACGCGCAGAAGCTGGGTGTGGATCTGCAAGACTTGCTCATCTCCCAGCCCGACACGGGCGAGCAGGCGCTGGAAATCGTCGATGCGCTGGTGCGCTCCGGCTCGGTCGACCTGGTCGTGGTCGACTCGGTCGCCGCGCTCACGCCCAAGGCTGAAATCGAGGGGGAAATGGGTGACTCGCTGCCGGGCCTGCAGGCCCGGCTGATGAGCCAGGCGTTGCGCAAGCTCACCGGCAGCATCAAGCGCACCAACACGATGGTGATCTTCATCAACCAGATCCGGATGAAAATCGGCGTCATGTTCGGCAATCCCGAAACCACCACCGGCGGCAACGCGCTCAAGTTCTACGCTTCGGTGCGCCTGGACATCCGCCGCATCGGCGCCATCAAGAAGGGTGAGGAAGTCATCGGGTCGGAGACCAAGGTCAAGGTGGTGAAGAACAAGGTGGCGCCGCCGTTCAAGCAGGCCGAGTTCGACATTCTGTACGGCGAAGGCATCTCGCGCGAGGGTGAAATCATCGATCTGGGCGTGAACGCCAAGATCGTCGATAAATCCGGCGCCTGGTACGCCTACAAGGGCGAAAAAATCGGCCAGGGCAAGGACAACGCCCGTGAGTTTCTGAAAGAGAATCCGGCCATCGCCGCGGAAATCGAAAACGCCGTGCGCGAACAACTCGGCGTGCCCGGCCTGCAAGCTGCCGTGGTTCCCGTGGACGCGTGAGCGACAGGCGCATCCCCAAACAAGCCGCCGGGACGCCTCGCGGCTTGCCATCGGCTTCGGGCGACGGGCTGGCGCCAAGCAAACCCCCCGCGGGAAGCGGCAACCTCAAGGCGCGGGCCTTGGGGTTGCTGGCCATGCGCGAGCACAGCCGCGCCGAGCTTGAACGCAAGCTCTCGCGCACCCGCAAAACAGGCGCCCTTCCGCCCGATCGGGCCGAACTCGCCGCCGTGCTGGATGAACTGCAGACGCTTGGTCTGCTCGACGAACAGCGTTTTGCCGAATCCCTGGTGCGCAGGCGATCGGACAAGTACGGCAGCCAGCGCATCGCCCAGGAACTGCGCATGCACGGCTTGGACGAGGGCACCGTGAGCGGTGCCCTCGATGCGCTCAACGCGCCCTTGCAGGGCGATCTGACGCGGGCGTTGCAGATCCTGCGCAAACGCGATCCCGAATCGCTGCGCAGCCCCCAGGAGCGTGCGCGGCAGCAACGGTTCCTGGCGGCGCGCGGTTTCCCGCACGAGGTGATTCGGCAGGCGATGAAGCTGCATGCCGCGGCGCACCGCACGGGCGCCGTGGACGATGCTCAGGACCCAGACCCGCACCACGCCGCGCACGCGCTTTCTGACGACTCTCCACCGCCCGACACGGCCGACTGATCGGGCGGCATCCCCACCGTGCGCACTGCTAAACTTAATTTTTTGCGCTGCATCAATTCCCGTGTCACCGACCGAAAACCAGACTCAAGCGCCTGCACTCGCGCCGCCAGCGCCCGCGGAAGGTCTCGCGCTTGCCGAAGGCTCGACCGCGCGTCGTCTGGTGCAAAGGCGGTCCATCAATCTGCAGGTTTATGCCCGCGCCGATGGTCTGTGGGACATCGAGGCCGAACTGATCGACACCAAAACACGCGATTTCGAGCTGGCTACCGGCTTGCGCCGCGCCGGGCAGCCCATCCACCACATGCGGTTGACCCTGACCATCGACATCGCGTTCCACATCGTCGACATCGAGGCGCGCACGCTGGCCGCGCCCTATCCGGGCTACTGCGAGGACTATGGGGACGCCTACCGCAGCCTCATCGGCCTGAACCTGTTGCACGGCTTCTCGCAAGCCGTCAGGCAACGTCTGCACGGCGCCCTGGGCTGCACCCACATCACCGAGTTGACCCGCGTCCTGCCCACGGCCGCCATCCAGGCGTTTGCCGGAGAAGTGGTGCGACCCGAAGCCAGCGACGGCAAGCAGCCCTTCCAGCTCGATCGCTGCCACGCGCTGCGCCTCGATGGCCCTGCCGTGCTGCGCTATTACCCGCGTTGGGTCAGGCCCGCAGCGCACAATTCCGACAGCGTCGCCGGTGCGACGCGGTCCGGCTGAAGCCGCGCATTCCAATCCACCCCAAGCGCTTGATCCACCACCAGACTCCATCACCTGCCAGAGACCCCCAACATGAAAATTCACGAATACCAGGGCAAACAGATCTTGCGCGAATGCGGTGTGTCGGTGCCACGCGGTACGCCGGCGTTCACGGTGGATGAAGCCGTGCATGCGGCCCAGCAACTCGGCGGTCCGGTCTGGGTGGTCAAGGCACAGATCCACGCCGGCGGGCGCGGCAAGGGCGGAGGCGTCAAGCTCGCGCGCTCGGTCGACGAAGTGCGCACCCTGGCTGGGCAGATGCTCGGCATGCAACTCGTCACCCATCAGACCGGGCCTCAGGGCCAGACGGTACGGCGACTGCTGATCGAGGAAGGTGCCGATATCCGCAAGGAGTATTACGCCGGCCTAGTGATCGACCGCGCGGCGCAGAAGGTCGTGGTCATGGCCTCCAGCGAAGGCGGGATGGACGTCGAGGAGGTTGCGGCCGAGACCCCCGAGAAAATCCACAAAGTGTGGGTCGATCCGCTCACTGGCCTGCAAGACGCCGACGCAATCGCACTGTGCGCCAAGATCGGCTTACCCGAAACCAGCCAGGCCGAAGGCGCCCGTGCGCTGCAAGGCTTGTACCGCGCCTTCTGGGACAAGGACGCTTCGCTGGCCGAGATCAACCCGCTCATCCTGCAGGGCGACGGTGGCGTCAAGGCGCTCGACGCCAAGTTCAACTTCGACGACAACGCCCTGTTCCGTCATCCGGAACTGGTGGCGATGCGCGACCTGGATGAAGAAGACCCGGCCGAGATTGAAGCCTCCAAGTACGAACTGTCCTACATCCAGCTCGACGGCAACATCGCCTGCCTGGTCAACGGCGCCGGCCTGGCCATGGCGACGATGGACACCATCAAGCTGTTCGGTGGCGAGCCGGCCAACTTCCTCGATGTCGGCGGTGGCGCCACGGCCGAGAAGGTCACTGCAGCCTTCAAGATCATGCTGCACAACCCGCATGTCAAAGCCATCCTGGTGAACATCTTCGGCGGCATCATGCGTTGCGACACCATCGCCGAAGGGCTGATTGCCGCCAGCAAGGCGGTGTCGCTCAAGGTGCCACTGGTGGTGCGCATGAAAGGCACCAACGAGGACCTCGGCAAACGGTTGCTGGCCGAGTCGGGCCTGCCCATCATCAGCGCCGAAACCCTGGCCGAGGCTGCGGAGAAAGTGGTCGCCGCCGCTGCTTGATTGAGTCGTCCCCATGATTTGATGTTCGTCAAAAGCACGGGGTCGTCCCCAAACTTTCGACGCTGTTCAATCCGGGGCAAGTCTCGCGGTGACGCAGCGACCCCAACTTGACCCCGACCGGAGCCATCCATGTCCATCCTCATCGACAACAACACCCAAGTCATCACCCAGGGCATTACCGGCAAGACCGGCCAGTTCCACACACGTATGTGCCGTGACTATGCCAACGGCCGCGCCGCCTTCGTCGCCGGGGTCAACCCGAAGAAGGCGGGGGAAGACTTCGAAGGCATTCCCATCCATGCCACCGTAGCCGACGCCAAGGCGGCGACGCAGGCCACGGTTTCCGTGATTTACGTGCCGCCCCCTGGAGCCGCCGCGGCCATCTGGGAAGCCGTGCAGGCCGATCTCGATCTGGTCATTTGCATCACCGAGGGCATCCCGGTGCGCGACATGATGGAGGTGCGGGCGAAGATGCGCGTCAAGGAGGCCGGCGGCGGGAAAAAGACCTTGCTGCTGGGGCCGAACTGTCCCGGGCTGATCACGCCCGATGCAATCAAGATTGGCATCATGCCCGGGCATATCCACCGCAAGGGCCGCATCGGCGTGGTGTCGCGCTCGGGCACGCTGACCTACGAGGCCGTGGGCCAGGTGACCGAGTTGGGCCTGGGGCAGAGCAGTGCCGTGGGCATTGGCGGCGACCCGATCAATGGCCTGAAGCACATCGACGTGCTCAAGCTGTTCAACGACGATCCCGAGACCGATGGCGTCATCATGATTGGCGAGATTGGCGGACCTGACGAGGCCGAGGCTGCGCTCTGGGCCAAGCAGCACATGACCAAGCCCATCGTCGGTTTCATCGCCGGCGTCACCGCGCCTGCGGGCAAGCGCATGGGCCACGCCGGCGCGCTCATTTCCGGCGGCGCCGACACCGCGGAGGCCAAGCTGGAAGTGATGGACGCCTGCGGCTTCACCGTCACCCGTAACCCGTCGGAAATGGGCAAACTCATCCAAAAACGGCTGGGCTGATCGGGGTCTGACGCGCGCCCGTGGCACGGCGCGCCGTGTCGGGTCGACAGCCGCCTGGATCCACCAGCGTCTGAATCGCACCACAAGTCAGGCCGGTGCCGGCCGTGGCGCCGCTCAGCCTCACTTTCCAGGCATTCTCCCGCTATGCTGCGGCGTGATGCACTTGAATGTGCACGGTGTCCCCAGCATTCGTTCGGAGCCTTGCCTTGACCCTGGAGTCCTTTCTCACCCCCGTGTTCTGGGCCGCCCTGGGCCAGATTATCCTGATCGACATCCTGCTCGGCGGGGACAACGCCGTGGTCATCGCCCTGGCCAGCCGCAAGCTGCCGTCGCCGCAGCGGCGCAAAGCCATCGTCTGGGGCACTGCAGGTGCCATCGGTTTGCGTGTGGTGCTGATCTTTTTCGCCCTCACCTTGCTCAAGCTGCCGTTCCTCAAAATCGTCGGCGCCCTGCTGTTGCTGTGGATCGGCATCAAACTGATGCAGCCCGAGGATGACGAGGGTGCGCATGGCGACGTGCAGTCGCCGGACAGATTGTGGGCCGCCATCAAGACGGTCATCATCGCCGACTTTGTCATGAGTCTGGATAACGTCATTGCCATTTCCGGCGCGGCGCAGAACGCTGGCTCGGACCACAGCATGGTTCTGGTGATCTTCGGCCTGGTGCTGAGCGTGCCCATCATCGTCTGGGGCAGCCAGATGGTCATCACGCTGATGACGCGTTTTCCGATCATCATCACACTCGGTGCCATGCTGCTGGGCTGGATCGCCGGGGGCCTGGTGGTGACGGACCCGGCGACTGAGTCGTGGGTGCAGCAACAGCCCTGGGCCAAGCAAGCCACGGCACTGGCCGGTGCCGTGGGCGCTGCCATCGTCTGGGGTGCCGGGCAATGGTTACGCCACCGCAGCACCATCACCGCCCACGGCTCCTGAGCTTCAACCGAACAACCCTGTCCAGCCGCGATCTCCATGCCACGCCTTGCCGATAAGCCGCGCGCCCTGCAATTGGAAATGGCCAGTTGCACCGACATGGGCCGTGTGCGCGAGCACAACGAAGACGCCATCGCCTGCGATGCGGTCGCCGGCATCGCCGTGCTGGCCGATGGCATGGGTGGCTACGCGGCCGGCGAAGTGGCCAGCGGCGTGGCTGCGGCGCAAATCAATGCCGACCTGTCGCGCCTCAAGGCCGAGTACCCGCGCATCAGCGCCGTGGACTTATCGAACGCCATGCGCGACTCCATCCGGCGCGTGAACACCCAGATCTACCGTTCCGCCAAGCAAGACTTGCGCTACTCAGGCATGGGCACGACCCTGGTGGCCGTGGCCTTTACCGGCAACGTGGCGGTGCTCGGCCATGCCGGCGATTCGCGGGCCTACCTGCTGCGCCAGCAGCGTCTGACACAGATCACCAAGGATCACTCGTTGCTGCAGGAGCAGATCGACATGGGCCTGGTTCGCGTGGGTGACGCCGGGGCCAAGGCGGTCAAGAATCTGGTGACGCGGGCTTTGGGTGTGGATTTGTCACTCGAGCCGGAACTGGGCATGACCCCGGTGTTGCCGGGAGATCGAATCCTGTTGTGCTCCGACGGGCTGAGTGACATGTTGTCCGACAACAGCATCCAGACCATCCTGAATGATTATGAGGACGCCGCTGAAGCTGCTGCGATGCGCCTCGTGCAGGAGGCCAACATGGCTGGCGGGCGCGATAATATTTCGGTCATCATCGTGACGCTGCACCCGGGCGCATTCGTTTGATCCTGCAAAAACACCAGCATCCTCCCAGCTGATTGCGACACCCACTGTCTCCTCGCCCTCAACTCCAACACACAAGGTAGATCGCCATGGCCAAACTGGTCATCTTTCTCGACGACAAAGTGCTCAAGGAAGTGGTTCTCAACAAGGACCGTGTCACGCTGGGGCGGCGACCGCACAACGATGTGGTGATCGACAACCTGGCCGTGAGCGGCGAGCATGCTGTGTTGCTGCGCGAAGGCGAAGGCTATGTGGTGCAGGACCTGGGCAGCACCAATGGTTCCTACATCAACGGCAAACCCATCAAGCGCGCCGCCTTCAACGAGGGTGATTCGCTGGATATCGGCAAATACACCCTGCGTCTGTTGTCGGACTCGAAGCAATCCGCCTTTGCCGGTTCGCGGTTCGGCAACTCGCGCTTCGGTCCCACAGGCTTCACCAATTCGGGTGGGACCGGAACCAGCTTTCGCAATTCGCGCAGCGGAGCGACCACCTCCAGTTACAGCCCCACGCAACACCAGGACGGCGGCTTGCCGGCGTTCAAGATCCGCGTGGTCAGCGGTGCCGCAGCGGGGACCGAACTGGTGCTCAGCAAGCCGCAAACGACCTTCGGCCAGCATGGTGTCATGGTCGTGTCGATTCAGCGCAATCCGCGCGGCTACGAATTGTCCCAAGTCGAGGGCGAGCAGCGTGTGCGCATCAACGGCGCCGCGCTTGGCCTGGTCCCGGCGGTGCTGACGTCGGGCGACGTGGTCGAGTTGGCTGGCGGCACGCGGCTGCAAATCCTCCCCGCCTGAAGCCTGTGCTCGAGCCGCCGTCTTGCGGCTCGATTCTGTCAGGCCTTCGCCCGCCCCAAACGCCTCAGGGTTGCCTGGACACGGACTCAGCGGTTGACCCGCATGAGTTTGAGCATATTGGTGCCGCCCGGAGCACCCATGGGTTCGCCACAGGTGATGGCGTAACTGTCCCCAATGGCGAGTGCATGGTTCTTCACCAGCAGGATTTCGGCCTGCTTCAGTGCTTCATCGCGATCGCTGGAATACTGCATGTGAACCGGACGCACATTGCGGTACAGCGTCATGCGGCGCACCGAGCTTTCCTTCGGTGACAGGGCGTAGATGGGCATGCGTACACGGTGGCGGCTCATCCACAGCGCGGTCGAGCCCGACTCCGTGAGCGCCACGATGGCCTTGCAGCCGAGATGGTGTGCCGTGAACAGCGCCGCCATGGCGATGGAATGGTCGATGCGCGTGAAGCTCTTGTCGACGAAGTCGCGCTCGAGTTTCATTTCCTCGAAGCGCTCGGCTTCGACGCAGATGCTGGCCATGGCTTCCACGGTTTCAACCGGGTATTTGCCGGCGGCGGTTTCCGCCGAGAGCATGACCGCGTCGGTGCCGTCGAGTACGGCGTTGGCCACGTCCGACACTTCGGCGCGGGTGGGTACGGCGTTGGTGATCATCGACTCCATCATCTGCGTCGCTGTGATCACCACGCGGTCCATCTCGCGGGCCATGCGGATCATGCGTTTTTGCAGCGCCGGTACGGCAGCGTTGCCGACTTCGACCGCCAGGTCTCCGCGAGCCACCATGATGCCGTCGGACGCCTTCAGGATCTCGGCCAGCGCCGGAATCGCCTCGGCACGCTCGATCTTGGCGATGAGCGCCGGCTTGTGAGCATGGGCGGCACCGGCCACATTGGCCAACTGCCGGGCCAGTTCCATGTCGGTGGCGCTCTTCGGGAACGACACCGCCAGATAGTCGGCCTGGAAAGCCATGGCGGTGCGGATGTCCTCCATGTCCTTGGCGGTGAGGGCCGGCGCCGAGAGGCCTCCGCCCTGCTTGTTGATGCCCTTGTTGTTCGACAGCTCGCCGCCGATGATCACCGTGGTGATGATCTTCGAGCCCTCAACCGCATCGACCGCGAGCACGATCAGGCCATCGTTGAGCAGCAGGCGGTCACCCGGTTTCACGTCGCTGGGAAGATCCTTGTAGTCCAGCCCGGCGATCTCCGCATTGCCCAGTTCGCACGCTGCGTCCAGGGTGAAGCGGCTACCCTTGTCCAGCATGATCTTGCCATCGGCGAATTTGCCGACGCGGATTTTCGGCCCCTGCAGATCGGCCATGATGGCGACCTCGCGACCGCAGCGCCTGGCCGTGTCACGGACCATCATGGCGCGGTCGATATGGTCTTGCGCCTTGCCATGGGAAAAATTGAGTCGAACCACATCGACCCCGGCGCGGATGATGCGTTCGAGGACTTCGGGTGAGGAGCTGGCCGGGCCGATGGTGGCCACGATTTTGGTTGCACGGGACATGGAACGGGACTGTTGGGGTCGTTGGAAGGCGGCGTCCGCAGCGGCAGGCAGCAAGCGGGAAGGCAACAGGCAAAAAAGACCATCAAAGCGTGAACAATTGAACAGCAGTGTAGGCCTGCATCAGGGTCGTTGCGCACAAAAGAGTCTGAATCTGGACGTATGCTTTGACACGTGCACCGGGCCAAGAGATCCGGGCGCGATGTACGAGGCCAAGGGGGCGGTATGGGGCAATCGGGTTGGATCACGCCGGGGTGGTGCCGAAAATCGCAGCGCCCTGGCCGTTGGACTTGGCGCGCAGGCCCTTGAGTCCGGCATGAACACGACCCTTCCACTGGACGATCTCACCGACTCGGCCGCAGTCCGCCGCCTGCTCGAGGCCGTCGACCTCCCCATCGGCCGCTGGGATGCGCAATCGCGCCTGACCTTCTGCAATCCGCCCTACCTGCGCTGGGCCCGCTTGCCGGCGCAGGCCTTGCTGGGCAAAACCCTGGTCGAGCTCTACGGAGTCGAGGCCTGGGGGCGCGCCCAGAACGCCTTCGCACGCGCTTTCGGCGGTCTGCACGCCGAGTACGAACGCCTGTTGACCCACCTGCAGCCGCCGCGCTGGGGCCGGGTCCAGGTGTTTCCCGAATTCACGGCGCTGGGGGAGGTGACGGCCGTCTACACCGTGGCGTTCGATATTCACAACGATGTCGTGCTTGCCGAATCGCTGCGCCGGTCGAACTGGCTGCTGGAGCAGCACATGCTCAATGCGCCCTGGGGTGTGGTCGAAACCGATGGCGACCTGCGCGTCACGCGCTGGTCACGCGCCGCCGAGCAGATCCTCGGCTACACCGCCAGCCAGAGCTTGCAACTGGACTGTCTCGACCGAGGCGTGGCACCTGCAAACCTGCAGCCATGGCACGACACGCTGCGCCGCATCCGGCAGGGTGAGTTGCAATCTTCTGTGGTGCAGCGGCCACACCACTTGCCCGATGGGCATCGGATCTGGAGCGAATGGACGCTGTCCGCGCTGCACGACGCCGCCGGCGGCATGGTCTCGCTGCTGTGTTTCGTGCGCGATGTCTCCGACCAAGTGCGCCGCCATGCGCGCCTGCAGCGCGAGGCTGAACACGACGCGCTGACCGGCGTGCTCAGCCGCCGCGCCATCATGCACCGGCTTGACGTTGCCTTGGAGCGGCGCCAGCCCGGCGAGTTGCTGGCGTTGTGTTTCATCGATCTCGACGGGTTCAAGCCGGTGAACGACAGTCTCGGCCACCACGAGGGCGACCGCCTGCTCATGCATGTGGCCAAGGCGCTGGCCGCCAGCGTGCGCGGCGATGATGTCGTCGGACGCCTCGGCGGCGATGAATTCGTCGTGGTGGCGCTGCTGCGCAGCGAGCGCGACGCCGGCGTGCTGGCCGAAAAACTGGTGTGCGCGGTGCGCGAAGCGTCGCACGGGCTGCATCCGCGCGCGCAGGTGACGGCCAGCGTCGGCGTGGCCATGGTGCCGCAGCACGCGCACAACAACTTCGAGTTGCTGCAGCGTGCCGACGACGCCATGTATTCGGCCAAACGCAGCGGCAAGAACCGTTGGGTCATTTTCCCCAACCCGGAGGTGGCACCAGCGCAGTTCCCGGGCCGCTCTTGCATCGACTGAACGCGATGCGCCAAGCCGGAGCCGACGCCGTGTCCGCTTCAACCCAGCCAGGCGCGCAGTCCGATCAAGATCCAATAGGCCGTCATGCCGCTGACGATGGTGCCGAGGATGCCGCGGCGCCACAGGTAGTAGCCGCTGGCAACCACTGCGGCACCGAGCTTGACCCAGGGAGGGCCGAGATCGGTCGCCAGCAGCAACTCCGGCGCCACCACCGCAGCCAGGGCGGCAGCCGGGGCATAACGCAGGGCCAGCCGCAGGCGCGAGGGCAGATTCCAGGCCTTGTGCGGGAACAGGAACATGGCGCGTGTGACGATGGTCACGGCGGTCAGGCCCACCACCAGAGCGATTTCGGCTTCGAGATGCATGCGGGTTGAGGCTGTGCGGTTTAGATTGCCAGACCGGTACGGTGCTGGCTCCATGCGTCCCAACTCATGCCGACCACGAGTGCCAGCGCAATGGCCAGGACGAGATTGAGCTTGAGAGGCAACCAGAACAGCGCGGTGCTGAGGGCAGACGCCAGGACGATGACTCCGGCCACGGCGCGGTTCGCCATCAGCCCGAGCACGATGGCCAGCAGGGCCAGGGTGCCGGCGAAGCCCACGCCCCAGGAGTCGGGAAACAGGTTGGCGAGAAAAATGCCGGCAACCGACGGTATCTGCCAAAACAGCCAGTTGACGGTGCCGCCGCCGAGGAAATAGCGCGTCTGCTCGGAGGTGCCGTGGGCCACGGGATGGCGGCGCAGCATGATCACCAGGTTCACATCGCCGATCAGGTAGCCGCAGGCCACACGCTTGAGCAGCGACAGGCGCTCCAGGTAAGGGCGCATTTGCGCGCTGAAGACGACAAAACGCAGATTCACACAAAAAGCCGCACCCAGCACCAGTGCCAGCGGGGCCCCGGCGGCGATCAAGGGCAGGGCAGCGAGCTGGGCGCTGCCGGCATACACCGTGAGGCTGATGACCAGTGCCAGCCAGACGCTGAGGCCTGACTTGACCATGGCCACGCCGGTGACCAATCCCCAGGCGCTGATACCCAGGCCAACGGCACGCATGTCGCGAAACCCTTCGCGGAAGTCGGGGTCCGCCAGCAATTGGCGCAAGCGAGGGGATAGCAAGGACAGTCTCCGAAGGTTCCGATGCCGCCCGATGGGGTCGGGCCGATGCGTGCCAAGTCTGCACACCCACGACGATGCACGTGGAGCTGCGCGACTGGAAATATTTTGCGCCGCCGCAAAATCCCCTGCAAGCTGAAGCTGCAGGATCGCGACGACGGGCGCGTTGCCTGGCGCATCAACACCACGTCCGTCGCCGAAGGCAGGGCCGCTGCGGGCACGCGACTCGACCGACCCTAGGCGGCCAGCATCATTGCCGTGGCACGACGATGCGGCGAAGCACCGGCGCGTTGTGCAGCACGTCCACGATGCGCGCGACGCTCGGGTTGCTCTGCAGCCCGGCTTGGTTGGCGAGGGCGTCGAAGCTCCTGGCGGTTTGCGGCGCGTAGCGCCAGAAGGCATGCGCGGTGTAGCGCGCCAGTTCCAGCGCCTGGCTTGGTTCGCCCAGCCGCAGGAGCACGATCATGCGGCGCGACAGCAGCCCGGGATCGCCCCAGGCATGGGAGGAACGATCGAGCAGCGCCAGATCGGCCAGCAGTTCACCCCGGCTGGCGTCCGGCGCCGGCAAGACGGACGCGGCCTCGGTGAACTGGGCCAGCGGCAGGAAGAACCAGTCCTCACGCAAGGCGGTGCTGCGTGCAGACACACTGCGCTGGGGGTCGGCGTTGTAGATCTCGGCGGTGCGGGCGTAGTCGATCCCGGCCTTGCAGGTGAGCAGCAGTGCCAGCATTCCGGCGGCAAGGCCTGCGCTGCGCCGCGGCCCCGAGTTTTGGCGCTTGCATGGTGTCGGCACGCGCTGCGCGGGGGCTGCGGCGCCCTCGGTCCATCCCAGGGCGAAGGCAAACGCCAGGAGAAAATACACATACCAGAGTGGGTATTCCACCAGACTGTGCAGACCGATGAAGCTGGCCGCCATCAAGCCTGGCAGCAGCGCAATGCGCCGTGCCGCACCCGCCAACCCTGCGCGCCAGGGTTGCACCACCTGCCACAGCCAGACCAGTGCGGCGACCACCACGGGCAAGGTGCCCGCAACCCCCGTTTCGGCCAGCAGTTGCAGGATCAGATCGTGGGCGTTGTCGATGTTGTCCAGCGGCAATGGGTGCAGATGGCCAGCCAGTGTGGTCTGCTCCAGGCCCCAGCCGATCTGGCCCCAGCCCCAGCCGTTGATGGGGTGCATCTGGAACACTTGCCAGGCGTTGCGCCAGATGATGGAACGGGCGTTGACCGGCTGGTCGAGTTGGCGCGTGACGGCGTCGAGGTAGCTGATCCAGCCGAGATGGTCGGCCTCGTGCAGCACCAGCCACCAGGCCGCATAGAGCAGCGGCGCGGCCAGCAACGGTTGCCAACACCGATTGCGCCACGCGCCAGGCACGGCCAGTGCCACCAGCAAGGCGACCACGAACACGTGCACGGTGCCGGTGCGCGAGCCGCTCACGACCAAAGCCCAGGCCAGCATGACGCTGAAAGTCCAGATGGTGCGCAGGCGCAGGCGCGGTGCCAGTCCGGCGAGCCCGGCGAAGCCCATGGCCACGGCCGTGGCGTAGTGGTTGGGCTGACGCAGGTTGCCGTAGATGCGACCGTCGCCGGGGAAGCTGATGATTTGATAGAACCACGCCGCGTGCGCGTTGAACCACTGTCCCAACGCCGGTATCTGCCACAGGCTGAATTGCACCAGGCCGATGAGGACTTGTGCCAAGCCCTGCGCCAGCAAGGCGGTGCAAGCCAGTCGCAGCCAGACTGTCTGGCGCGACAGGCCCAGGCCCAACCCGGCGACCAGGGCAGCGCCCAGCAGCAGCGCGACGGCCATCCAGCCCTGTCCTGGGTAAGCCAGGCGGCCTGCAAGGGTTTGCGCCGCGATCACCGCGGCCAGCACGACGAAACCCCACACCGCCGTGCCCAGGCGTGGTAACCAGCCGGCCGCCGCCGCAGCCATGAGGGTCAGGCTCCAGAGAGCGGCGGCCAGCAACATGGTTCCGGTCTTGGCGCTGGGGCCAGGGTCGTACGGCCAGAAGAACGGCACGGACAGCGCCAGGATGAGCAGGATTTGCGCCGGCAGGTCGTAGCGCGAGCCGGCGAGGGCTGGTGCCGGGGTGGCGCCGATGCGAGGGTCTTGGGTTTGCGCAGTGGCGGTCATTGGGGTAGAAGCTTGTCGAGCCGCCGGTCTTGCCGCAGTCGATTTTGGAACACCAGCAAGCGGGCGTCGATGATGGACGCCTCGAAGTAGTTGGCGCCCGGTGTGCGCTGGGCGATCTTGAGTTGCAGCACGGCGCCTTCGAGGTTGTCTTCCAGGGCGTAGGCCTCGCCGGTGGCGCGGTGCTGGGCGGCGAATTCGCCGGTTGCAGCGTAGGCCTGGGCCAGCCATTTCCACATCTGGATGTCGTGGGGATGCAGCACGGTTTGCTCGCGCAGAAAATTGCGTGTGGCGTCGTTGTCGGGCAACGCGAGCAGGGCGCGAGCTTGCAAGTGCAGCGCGGCGCGTGACGCCGGATCGACCTGGAGCAACTGGCGGGCAAGAGCCAGGGCGGGCTGAGCGTGCTGCTGGGACAGCAGCCAGTCGCCGTGCGCCAGATCCAGCGGCAGGCGCTCGGCGGGGCTGAACGTGGCGGCTTCGTTTTGCGCCTGCTGCAAGGCCAGCGCAGCAGCCCCGAACTGGTGGATGGCCTGCAGTGCCAGCGCCTGGCCGTACGCCCAGGCGGCGCGCTGGGCAGGGAAACCGGCAGGCTTGGTCGCCAGTTCCTCCGCGAGTCGGTTCCAGGCGTCACTGCGATCCTGGGTCAGCACGCGGGCACGGGCGTTCATCAGCCAGAAGCGCAGACTGTGGTCCGGCGGCAGCGGTTGGTCGCCGCCACGCGCCTGAGCATCGGCAATGCGCTCGCTGGTCAGTGGGTGGTCCTGCAGGAAGGCATAGACGTCGGCATTGTCCAGGCGCGACATGTTCTGCAATCGCTCGAGCATGCTGGCCATGGCCTGGGGCGGGTAGCCCGAGGCGCGCAAGATGCCGGTGCCAACGCGATCGGCGTCGCGTTCGTTGTTGCGCGAAAAGCGCAATGCGCGGTCCACCGCGGCGGCCTGTCCGCCCAGCGCCAGTCCCGCCGCGGCCTGCCCACTTCCCGTGGCGCCGGCAAGAATGGCCAGCACCAGCGAGCCGATGGACAGGATGTTGTTGGTGCTGGCCTGGGCCAGCCGCTGGGCGATGTGACGCTGGGTGATGTGCGACAGCTCGTGCGCAAACACCGCAGCCAGTTGCGCCTCGGCCCGTGCGTCCACCACCAAGCCGGTGTGCACGCCGACATAACCGCCTGGCAGGGAAAAGGCGTTGAAGCTGGCGACGCGCAGGACGAAGACCTCGAAGCGGTGCGGTGCATCGGGCTCGGCGGTCGCATCGGCCGCCTGGGTCAGGCGCTGGACGATGGACTGCAGATAATCACGCAGCAGCACGTCGTGCAGGTATTCGGGCTGGCGACGCATCTCGCCCATGATGCGCTCGCCCAACCGGGTTTCCACCGCCGGCGGCAGCAAACCCTGCGCCGCGTCGCCCAGCGCGGGCAGGCTGGCTATGGATTCGTTTTCCGCCGCGAGGCTCGCGCTCGGCAGCCCGAGCAGCAGCGAAAACCCGCACAGGCCACAGCGCAGCAGTTGGCGACGGCCGGCGAAGTCAGTCATGGCTCACGGCGTGCTGTGGAGATGCGATGCATGGCGAAACAAGGTCAGGCAAGGTCAGTCAAGGTCAGGCAAGGGCCAGATGCTGGGGCGCCTGGGCCAGGCTCAGGCGCTGAGCGCCGCCAGTGCACGCTGCTGACCCTCGGGCTCGAACTCGGCCAGCACGGCTTTGGCCAAGGGGGCCAGTCGGGCGCAGTCGGCGCGCAGAACCTCCTGCTTGACGCTGAGGATTTGCGCGGGATGCATGGAAAAACTGCGCAGCCCCATGCCCAGCAGCAGGCGGGTGAGGCTGGGGTCGCCGGCCATCTCGCCGCAGACACTCACGTGCACGGCGCGGCCTTTCCAGGATTCGGCGGCGTGGCTCTGGACAATCGTCTGGCCAAGCAGTTGCAGCACCGCCGGATGCAGCGGGTCATACAGCGCGGCCACGCTTTCATCGGCACGGTCGATGGCCAGGGTGTATTGCACCAGGTCGTTGGTGCCGACGGAGACGAAGTCGAAGGACTTGAGGAACAGCGGCAGCATGAGCACGGCGGCGGGCACCTCGATCATCGCTCCCACTTCCACCGGCCCATAGGCCTGGCCGGAGGCCGTCAGCTCGGCGCGAGCCGTATCGAGCAGGGCAAAGGTCTGGCGAATTTCGCCGACATGAGCCAGCATGGGAATGAGGATACGCAGCGGCCCGAATGACGCGGCGCGCAGCAGGGCACGCAACTGCACGCGGAACATGGCGGGGTCGGAGAGGCTGTAGCGAATGGCGCGCAGTCCCAGAGCCGGGTTGAGGTGCGTGAAATCGCCGTCGCGGTAATCCGCCTCGGTGTCCAGCGGCTTGTCAGCGCCGATGTCGATGGTGCGGATGGTGACCGGGCGCCCCTGCATGCTCTGCAACACGCGCCGGTAGGCCTCGAACTGCTCCTCCTCGCCGGGCAGATCGTGGGCGCGGTTCATGAACAGGAATTCGGTGCGAAACAGCCCCACACCGGCGGCACCCGACTGCAGCGCGGTGTCGCAATCGTCGGGCAGTTCGATGTTGGCCAGCAGTTCCACCATTTGTCCGTCGAGCGTGCGTGTCGGGGTGTTTTTCAGGCGTTTGAGACGCTCGCGCGCGAGCGAAGACTCCTGCTTGCGCACGCGGTAGTCTTCGAGAATGATGGGCGACGGATCGACGATGAGCAGACCGCCGTCGCCATCGATGATGACCCAGTCATCCTGCCGGATCAGGCGGCTGGCTTCGCGCGCGCCCACCACCGCCGGAATATCCAGGCTGCGGGCGACGATGGCGGTGTGCGACGTCTTGCCGCCGACATCGGTGACGAAGCCGCGGAACACGCCTTGCTTGAACTGCATCATGTCCGCCGGCGAGATGTCGTGCGCCACCAGCACCAGGTCTTCGTCGCTGCTCATGCCGCGCGCCAGCCCGCCCGTGCCGCGCAGCGCGCGCAGCAGCCGTTCCACCACCTGCTCGACGTCCACCTTGCGCTCGCGCAAGTAACTGTCGTCCATGTCATCGAAGCTGCGGCCGATGACTTCGAGCTGCGCTGTGAGCGCCCACTCCGCGTTGTAGCGCCGCCGACGGATCCATACCGCGGTTTCACGGCCGATCTGCGGATCGTCCAGCAGCATCTTGTGCACGTCGATGAACGCCGAGAGTTCGGCCGGCGCGTCATGCGGCAATTCGCTCTGCAGCGCGTCGAGTTCGGCGCGCACGGCCTGGCGTGCGGCGCGCAGACGGTCGACCTCCTGCTCCTCCTGCCCGGGGTCGACGAAGTAGTGCGCCACGTCCAGCCGCGCCGAGGACATGAGCACGGCGCGCCCGACAGCCACACCGCGAGACACCGGAATACCGAAGATTTGCAGAGCCATGACTCCATCTTAGATGGCGGCTGAGGCCGCCGGTGCGTTGCGCGAGGTCGCCACGAGCGCCGTTGTTTCGCAACGATGTTTCCAAACCCTACGGTTCGATGTGGAATTCAGCGGGCTTCGGCGATTTTCCGGGCAAGGCGCCAGAATCCGGTCCTTCTTTGCTCCACTTCACGAGGTGAATTCATGCACAAAATCGTCATGTCTCTGGCCCTGGCAGGTTTGCTCGCCACCCCGGTTGCGGCTTTCGCCATGCACCACGAGATCAAGGTCGAACTCGCGGCGCAGAACAACTCCGGCGAAACCGGCTACGCCATCATCAAGCCCATGGGCAAGGGCATCGAAGTCACCGTCCATCTCAAGGGTGGGCCCAAGGGCGTGGCTCAGCCGGACCATATCCATCCAGGCACTTGCGCGAGCCTGAATCCGGTGCCGAAGTATCCGTTGGAAAACGTGGTCGATGGCATGTCGGTGACCAAGTTGCCCGAGGTCAGTCTGGAGGACGTGCTCAAGGAGCCGATGGCGATCAACGTGCACGAGAGTGCTTCTGACATCAAGAAGTATGTGGCTTGTGGCGACATCAAGAAGTCGATGTAAGCCAGCTTTCGGCGCATGAAAAAGCCGGCCTCGAGCCGGCTTTTTCATGCGCGCCGGGGGGACGCTGCCGTGGTGTTGTCGAGCGCGGCAACATCCAGCACGAAGCAGGCGCCCCCGCCAGGATTGGGCACGTAGCGCACATCGCCACCGTGCAGACGGGCGATGCGGCGCACCAGCGGCAAGCCCAGACCGCTGCCGTCGCCACGCCGATGCAGCCGCACGAACGGCTCGAAGATGCGCTCGGCTTCGGCCATGGGGACGCCTGGGCCGCGGTCGCAGACGCGGATGCGCGCACCGCTTGCCGTGCGCTGCAAGCTGAGTTCGGGAGGGCTGCCGGGGGCGTGTTTTCGCGCGTTGTCCAGCAGGTTGCGGATGGCGTGACGCAGCAGGCGCTCGTCGCCCGAGAAACGCACCCAGTCGCCCTGGACTTCGATGTCGTCGCGCGCCGCTTCCTCGGCGGCCAAGGCCAGCAGGTCGACTTCGCGCACATCCAGGACGCGCGTGCCCCCAGCGTCCAGCCGGCTGAACAACAGGATGGTGCCGATGAGTTCGTCCAGCTCGGCCAGGTCGCGCCTGGCCTCGGCCATGGCGGCATCGTGGGTCGCGCCGGGCCATGACGGCTGGCTCAGGGTCTCCAGCGCCATACGCAGTCGCGCAAGCGGTGTGCGCAACTCGTGCGAGGTATAGGCCAGCAGCGATTTGTGGCTATCCACCAGGGTTTCGATGCGTCCGGCGGCCTGATTGAACGCCACGGCCAGGGCCGCCACCTCGTCGCGTCCCTCGACCGCCACGCGTGCGCCCAGATCGAGATTGCCCAGCGCCTGCACCCCGCGTTGCAGGCGCTGCAGGCGGCGCGTGAGTCGGCGCATCAGCGGGAAGGTGACCGCGCCAACCACCAGCGCCGTGATCACGGTGGTGGTCAGTGGCGACAGCAGCAGGCGCCGCCACGGCGAGGGATGAATGCCGTAGACATGCATGAAGGCGCGGAACATGGCGTGCCGCAGTGCGACCTCCTGCGGATTGGAGAAAAACAGCCAGTGAATGAGCACGGCTGAGGCTACGGCCTGCACCAGCAAGGCGATGGCCAGCGCCAGGCCGATGCGCGCCCACAGCGGGGTGCGCACGGCAAAGGCTGCAGCAGGGCCTGACGCCGCCGGAGCGGCCGTGGGCGCAGCGTCCGCCATCTGAGGCGATGCCGCCGGTGCGGCGTGCTCGGGAGCGGTTGCCATGGCAGCTTGCGGCCGATTCATGCGGCATCCTGGCTGCGGGCAAAAACGTAGCCGGCGCCGCGCAGGGTGAGGATGCGCCGTGGGTGGCGCGGATCATCTTCGAGCACGGCGCGGATGCGGCTGATGTGAACATCGATGGAGCGGTCGTAGACCTCGGGCGCGTCGGTGTTGTTCACTGCATCGAGCAGAAAGTCGCGCGACAACACCCGCCCGGGATGGCGCGCCAGGGCCAGCAGCAGGTCGAATTGGTAGCCGGTGAGTTGGCGCGCCTCGCCATCGACCCGCACCTGGCGCGCGGCGGGGTCGACTTCGAGGCGGCCGAAGCGCAGCACCTGGGTCGGCTCGGATGCGCCCTGCCGGCGGCGGACGATGGCGCGCAGCCGCGCCAGCAGTTCGCGTGGCTCGAACGGCTTGGGCAGATAGTCGTCGGCGCCGAGCTCCAGGCCGATGACGCGGTCGAGCGGATCGCCCCGCGCCGTGAGCATGAGCACCGGCAGGTCGCTGCCGGTGCTGCGCAGCCGGCGGCACAGGTCCAGGCCGTCACCGTCGGGCAGCATCAGGTCCAGCACCATGGCGTCGAAGCCGGGTCCGCGGCCGACAGCCTCGTCCAGCCCCAGCGCCGTGTGAGACTGGGCCAGGTTCGCGGCGCGCGTGACCTGCCAGCCCGCCGTCGTCAGGTAGTCATCCACCATCTGCCCCAGGCGGACATCGTCTTCGACCAGCAGCAGGCGAGGGTTCATGGGCAGTTTCCCGGTCGGGTGCGCATCCAAGGCCTGCGAGTCGCCAGCGGCCAGCTTTGCTTTACTGGGCGCCACCCATGGAGTGGTTCATCGAGCCGTGGTCCATGTCGCCATGGACGCCCGGCTTCGCTCCGTGCCCCATGCGTTTCTCCAGCATGTGCGCAATCTGCTGGCGCTGTGCCGGGGTCAGGACCAGGGCGATTTCGTATTGCGTCTGGGTCATGGTCTTGGACATCTGGTCGGCAACGGTCATCTGCTTGCTGCGCAGATTTTCCAGGGCACCGAGGTCGATTTGGGGAGCGGCCAACACCTGCATGCGCTGTTGCATCAAGCGGTGCATCTGCTCCATCAGCGGACGGTTACGTTCCATGGCGCTTTTCTGGAAACCGCGGATGCGCTCGCGCTGTTCCGGTGTGGCGTGCACGCGTTCGAGCATGCGCTGCATCATGCGGTTCATGCCATGATGTTTCCAGGCTTGATCGTGGTCATGGTGCATGCCGGGCTGCAGACCCTGCCCCATCGGGCCGCCGGGCTGCATGGGGGTGGCGGGTGATGGCGACGGTTCGCTCTGGGCCAGGGCTGAACCCGTGATCAGGCTCAGACTCAGGCCGAGTGCACCGAGTACGGACTTGGCCGAACGGTGATGTGGCCGGCGGCTGGGGCGGGGGGTGGTGTGCCGTGACATGGTCAATCTCCAAAAGGGCCCTGCGAGGACAATGCCTGCATGATGCGCCTCACGCATTGCCGACGTTTGCCGCGCAGATGTCGGAATGTTGCGGAGTTGGAGTTGCTCTGCCGCAGCCGGGCAGGCAGGGCCCTTTGGCGCCGGCGCCGTGACCCGGGCTCATCGCCCACGCGCCGGCCGTGTACCGAGCTTGCAGCTTGTGGCTTATTCGCCTTCGCCGAACTTGTCGTCCACCAGCAAGGTGAGTTGGTCCAGCGCCTGCTGGGCGTCGGCGCCATCGGCCTCGACGCCGATGCGTGTGCCCTGGCCAGCGGCCAGCATCATCACCCCCATGATGCTTTTGGCATTGACGCGGCGGGAACCTTTGGAAATCCAGATCTCACTGCCGAATTCCGAGGCCAGTTTGGTGAGCTTGGCCGAGGCACGGGCGTGCAGCCCGAGTTTGTTGCTGATGAGGAGTTCGCGTTTCAACATGGGGAAGGGTCCGGGGTCTCGTCGTTGTGCAGTTCGGCGATGCCGCGCACGCCACCGGCCAGGGCCCGGTCCAACAGAGCGTCCAGCGGCTCCTTTTGGTAGCACAGGGTGCGCAGCAACATGGGCAGGTTGACGCCCGAAACCACCCGCACCGTGGTTGCCGGCACTGAAGTTCGCGCCAGGCGCTGGGCCAGATTGCAAGGGGAGGCCCCAGCAGTATCCACCAGCAGCAGCGCGGCGCCGTCGCTCCCGGTCACGCGTTGCAGTGCCGCCTGTGCCCGGGGCATCAGGCTTTCGGGTGGCGCGTCGGGCGGCACGTCCAGCGCCTCCAGCCGGTGGGGGCAACCGGCGTAGACATGGGCCGCGCAGTCGCGCAGGGCGCTGGCCAGCGGGGCATGAGCGATGATGAGAATGCCGGGCATGCGGCGAACTCCAGAGGGCGGCCGGGGAGAAGGGCGGTTGACTGCGGGCAGCAGCTTCGCGCCAAGCAGCGTCGTACCGCAACGTATCCAAGTTTAGCTGCGGCGCAACATTGCGCCAATCCAATGGATTCGATCTCCCCATCAACCCCCGTCCGGCAGGCGGATCGAGTTGGCGAAGGTCTGTGCCGCCTCGTCCTTGTACTGCGAGCTGCCGGCAAAGGTCGTCGCCTGGAACACCTGGGTGCCCTGGGCAAACAGCACCACCCGCTCGCGCAGTGGCTGGCCCGTGGGCGCTTGGCCGACGATCTTCAGGTCCAAGGCATCGGCCAGGCCGCGGGTCGCATGGGCAACGTCGGCGGGCTGGCTCTGGGTCACGTTGCCGGCCACGTTGCGCACCGCAGCCTGGTGGAGCGCGGCCAGAGCGGCTCTGACCTTCGTCGGGTCCTTCATGTCGGCGTGCGCCAGGGCGAAGGTCATGCCGTCGGTCGCGCAGCCGGTCATGCTCATCTTGACCATGCTGCCGGCCAGTTGCACGGTTTGGGCGATTTGCTGCGGCTTGCAGGGGAAGGTCAGCAGGATGTCGATGTCCTTCGGGCGCGTCTCCCGCCAGTTCAGCGCGGGTGAGCAGGCGCCGAGCAAGCCGCTTGCCACGATCGCCAGCATGACGGGCCATGGCCAGCCACTCCGGGAGTGGGGGTGTCGCTGAAGATTTAGCATATGCGCATTATCCGGTATGAATTTTCAGACCAACGGCACGCATCCCATGCAGCGCAACCCGATGCCCCCCGAGATCCTGGTGTCTCTCATGACGCAGTTTGCGCTTCGACTCCAAGCCCAGGCGCGCGTCTGGCTTTGGGCGGGTGTGATCGCCGTCGGGCTGTCGTTCACGCTCGCTGGCGTGTCGCGTGCCGACACGCCATTGCCGCCTGCGCGCGATCTGCAGTCGAGCGCGGCCAAGGCCGCGAGCCGGCACCAACCGCTGGTGGTGATGTTCAGCCTTCCAGGCTGCACCTATTGCGAACGTTTGCGCAAGAGCACCTACCAATGGCTGGTGCGAGATGGCTACATGGTGCAGCAGGTGGAGATGGAGCCTGACGACCGATTGCTGGGCTTTGACGGCAAGCCCACGACCGGTCAGGCCCTGGCGCAAGCATACGGGGTGCAGCTCGCCCCCACAGTGTTGTTCTTCGGCCCAGGCGGCCGCGAAGTGGCCGACCGCCTCGTGGGCGCAGGCCAGCCCGACTTCTACCAAGCCTTCGTCGACCGCGCCTTGAAGCAGAGCGCCGCGCAGCTTGGCGTCACCCAAGAAGCGCCGGGCCGCCCCCAAGCTTCTCGGGC
>JAJZDV010000030.1:0-2170 GCA_021846025.1 Pseudomonadota bacterium | reverse complement strand
TCACCCAAGAAGCGCCGGGCCGCTCCCAAGCCGTTTGGCCTCCACGCGGCGGTGTGCGGAGACCGGTCTCGCCCGTCAAGGCGCAAACCCAGGCAAGCCAGACGGCTGACATGGCGCATGCATACACCATGCAGTATTGATATACTGCATGGTGTATCAAATCCCAATCTCTCGTGCTGTGCGACGGTTCGACGGTTCGACGTTGTCGGGCGTGCCGCGGGTGGAGGGATCCTGGCCTCGGACTTGTGTTTCGGTGCGGCACAAGCCTGCACTGGCGTTCTGGGCCGCATTGTTCAACGGGGGGTTTCCAATGGCCGATTTCGCAACACGCCGCAGGGGTGTCGGTGTTGTTTGGCTGCTCGCGCTCTGGCCCGTTTGGGCCAGCGCATGGACGCTGGATTTTCGACAAGCCATCGACATGGCCTTGCGTCAAAACCCCGATCTGCTTTCAGCCCAGGCGCAAATCGCCCAGGCGCGGGCTGGTGTGTCACAAGCCGAAGCCGGGCGGCTGCCCAAGATCACGGCCACCGTGGGAGTCGCCCGCACCAATGATGCGTTGAGCGCTTTCGGCATGAAGCTGTCGCAGCGCCAGGCCACGTTCAACGATTTTGGCGCCAACCAGTTCTCGGGACCGGCGTCACTCGGTGTCGCTCCCACCAATCTGAACGAGCCCGTCTGGACGAACAACTTCAGCACGCGGCTCGAGGCGCAATTGCCGCTCTACACCGGCGGCAAATTGCAGGGCTATCGGCAGCAGGCACGCGCCCTGCTGCTGGCGGCGCAGTCGGGCGACGCCGCGGCCCGCCAGCACATCGTGGCGCGCGTGCTGCAGGCTTATGACGGTGTCTACACCGCGCGGGCCTTCCAGGGGGTGGCGGCCAAGGCTGTGGAGGCGGCGCAGAGCCAGGTGACCACCGTGGACAGCCTGCTCAAGCAGGGCGTGGTGATCCCGAGCGATTTGCTGTCGGCCCAGGTTCGGCTGGAAGACGCCAAGCTGCAGCAAGAGCAGGCAGGCAACCTGGAAGCCCAGGCGATGGATGCGCTGCATGTGGCGATGGGACTGCCGCTCAGCGAGAACGTCGAGCTCGGGCCGCCGGTGCAGGTGAGCCTGCCCGCAGGCAGCCCGCAGGGCTGGATCGGTCAGGCGCTGGACAGCAATCCGCAGATTCAGGCACTGCGGCAGCAGCTTCAGGCGGCTTCGGGCCAGGTGGAGGTGGCCCGCTCGGAGCTGTATCCGCAAGTGGGTGCGCTGGCGCGCGTCGACACCGCCGACCCGAGCGTGGGCTTTCGCGCCCACAGCTACACCATCGGCGCGCAGCTCACCTGGACGGTGTTCGATGGTGGCGTCGTCCGCCAGGGGGTGGATCAGGCCGTGGCGAAGCGCCTGGAGCTGCAGGCGAGGCTGCAGTCGGCGGAGAACCAGCTCGGCATGCAGATTCAGGACAGCTACCGCAAAGCGCAAGAGGCGCAGAACCAGATCAAGACACGTGAACTCGCGGTGCAGCAATCGGCAGAAGCCGCTCGCATCGTCAGCAAGCGCTACGCCAACGGCATCGGCACGCTGGTGGAGGTGCAGCGTGCGCAAGCCCAGCTCGACAAGGCTCGCGCCGACCTCGTGCTGGCGCGCAACCGGATCAATATGCAGCGCGCCGCCCTGCGCCTGGCCCTGGGTCAGCTCACGCTCGACGGCCTGCAACCTGTCGTCGCGTCCGCCACGGCCGCTGACGCTGCATCCGCCATGCAAGCGCAGCCGACCTCAACCTCGGCCCATCCCTGATGACCACGGATACACCCGGTCGCCCCGCCCCATTCGTCGAGGACATCATGCCCCATGCCCCATCACGCTGCCTGCCTGCTCTGCGCCTGAAACGCACGCCGCTGGCCCTGCTGCTCGCGGCCGTGCTGCTGTCCGGCTGCGGCCGCCCCGACGAAACGGCCAGCACCGCGGCAGCCCCGCGCCGGATCACGGCGCAAACCCTCAAGCTCACCTCCAGCGAGCAGCAGCATCTCACTCTGCTGTCGGGGACGGTGGTGTCGAGCCATCAGGTGCAAGTGGCCTCGCGCCTGATGGGCTATATCCGCACCCTGACGGTGAAGGAAGGGCAGACGGTGAAGGCGGGAGCATTGTTGTTCCAGGTCGACCCCACCGACATCGAGGGTCAGGTGGCGC
>JAJZDV010000173.1 GCA_021846025.1 Pseudomonadota bacterium | reverse complement strand
GCTCTGGGCGGGGGTGCAGTACCAGTACTGGCGCAACAAGTTCGGCAACCCCGCCTCCACCGTGCCCGGCGCCAAGGCCTCCACCCCCATGCTGCGCGTGGAATACCACTTCTGAAATGGCGCGGAGATCGGAAACACGCCAAGACATCCGGGTCGGAGCCGCAACCGTTGCACCGACCTGAACGCAGCTCGCAGCAGAGCATGACCGTCGCGGACACCCGCGGCACGCGAGCTTGAAGACTTTTGCAGAGCCTGCCGTGGCAAAGGTCGTTTTCATGCGATTGTTGGAAGGAACCATGATGAACGACTTGCTCGCCACGCTCTTGCCTTACGCGATGAACTGGGCCGATCTGCTCTTGCGCTGGCTGCATGTGATCGCAGCCATCGCCTGGATCGGCTCGTCGTTTTACTTCGTCTGGCTGGACAACAGCCTGGAGCCACCCCGAGCCCCGGAGCTCAAGGCCAAGGGGGTGGACGGGGAGTTGTGGGCGGTGCACGGCGGCGGCTTCTACAACCCGCAGAAATACCTGGTGGCGCCCCAGGATCTGCCGCCGCATCTGCACTGGTTTTATTGGGAGAGCTACACCACCTGGCTGTCGGGCTTTGCACTGCTGTCGGTGCTCTACCTCTATCACGCCGGCATTTTCATCGTCGATCCGCAGGTGTACGCCTGGCCTTCCCCGGCGCTTGCAGGCTTGGCGCTGCTGGGCTTTCTGGTGGTGGGCTGGCTGGTCTACGACGGCATCTGCCGCCTGTTCGGCCAGCGGGCGAACGCTGACCGCACCGTCGGTGTCCTGGTGGCGCTGTATGTGGTGCTTGCCGCCTGGGCGGCCTGCCATCTGTTCGCCGGGCGTGCCGCCTTTCTCGTCACCGGTGCCATGCTGGCGACGATGATGAGTGCCAATGTGTTTTTCTGGATCATCCCCGGCCAGCGCCGCGTCGTGGCGGCGATGCGCGCCGGCCAGGCGCCCGATCCGATGGACGGCAAGCGCGGCAAGCAGCGCAGCGTGCACAACACCTATTTCACCTTGCCGGTGGTGTTCGCCATGCTGTCGAACCACTACAGCTTTGTGTACGACGCGAAGAACAACTGGATCGTGCTGGTGCTGATGATGCTGGCCGGCGCGCTGATTCGCCAGTTCTTCGTGCTCAAGCACAAGGGGGCGTGGAAGTGGCCGTACTGGGGCGTGGCGGTGGTCATCATCCTCGCCGTGGCGATCGCCCTGGCACCCAGGCCCCAGCCGGTGCTGGCCGCGGCCAAGCCGGTGAGTTTCGCCATGGTGCAGCGCATCGTGCAGCAGCGCTGCATCCTCTGCCACGCCGGGCCTGGCGCGCAAAAGGGCATCAGGCTCGATTCGGCACAGGGCATCGTCAGCCACGCGCAGGACATCTACCAGCAGGTGGTGGTGACGCGCGCCATGCCGCTGAACAACGCCACGCAGATCACCGAGCTGGAACGCGCCCAGATCGGGCAATGGGTGAAGGCGGGCGCCAAGCCCTGATTCCCCCTGATGCCACATCTTTCATTCGACAACGCTTCCAAGGAGACAACCATGGCTGCTGCATCCCTTTCACACTCGACGCCCGGCGAGCCCCATCCGGTCGATGCCGTGCTGCCTGCAGGCAAGCTCGCGGCGCTGGGCATCCAGCATGTGCTGGTGATGTACGCCGGCGCGGTGGCCGTGCCGCTCATCATCGGCTCGGCGCTGAAACTGCCGGCGGAGCAGATCGCGCTGTTGATCACCGCCGACCTGTTCATTTGCGGCATCACCAGCATCATCCAGTCCCTCGGCCTCACGCCCTGGTTCGGCATTCGCATGCCGGTGATGATGGGCATGACCTTCGCGGCGGCGACGCCCATGATCGCCATCGCCTCCGCACCCGGGATGGGCCTGCAGGACATCTTTGGCGCCATCATCGCCTCCGGCCTGTTCGGCATGCTCATCGTGCCCTTCGCCTGCCGCCTCATCAGCCTGTTTCCGCCGGTGGTCACCGGCTCGGTCATCACCATCATCGGCATCTCCCTGATGCAGGTGGGCATCCAGTGGGCCGTTGGCGGGGCCTGGCTCAAGCCCATGATTCCCGACCCTTCGGCGCAAGCCGCGGCCGGCGCCTTGGTGCCCAACCCGGCCTATGCCTCGATGGAAAACCTCGGTGTTGCCCTGTTCGTGCTGGTAGTCATTCTCGCCATCAGCAAGTACGGGCGCCATTTTCTGAAGAACATTTCGGTGCTCGTCGGGCTGGTGGTCGGCAGCATCCTGGCGGCGTCACTGGGGCTGATGCACTTCGGCCAGGTGGCCAGGGCGGACCTGTTCCATCTCGTCATGCCCTTCCAGTTCGGCGCGCCCAAGTTCGCCATCGGCCCCATCGCTACCCTGTGCGTGGTGGAACTGGTGGTGTTCGTGGAATCCGCCGGCATGTTTTTCGCACTCGGCGACATCGTCGGCCGCAAGGTGGGCCGCGTGGAACTGGCGCGCGGCCTGCGGGTGGACGCGCTGGGCACCATCCTCGCCGGGATGTTCAACACCTTTCCCACCACCTCGTTCTCGCAGAACATCGGCCTGGTCGGCATGACCGGGGTGCGCAGCCGCTGGGTCACGGTCACCGGCGGCGTCATCATGGTGCTGCTCGGGCTCATCCCCAAGCTCGGTGCGCTGGTCGCCGCCATACCCCAACCGGTTCTGGGCGGCACCGGCATCGCCATGTTCGGCATGGTCGCCGCCACCGGCATTCGCATCCTGAGCGAGGTGGACTACAAGACCAACCGCAACAACCTGCTCATCGTCGCGCTGGGCATCGGCTTCGGCATGATTCCGCTGGTCGCCCCCCAGTTCTTCATCCACTTTCCCAAGGTGCTCGAGCCCATGCTCCACAGCGGCATCCTGCTCACTGCGGTGGTGGCGTTCGCGCTCAACCTCTACTTCAACGGCATGGGCCGGTTGAACGCGCAAGGCTTGCGCGAGCTTGAACACGCCGCCGAGGACGCCGCCCGGCTGCGCTGACCCTTGTTCGCGCAAGCCGGCTCGCTCCGACGCACGCGGCGCATGGTTCCCGATGCAGGGACTGCAGCGTGGGCCCCTCGCGCAGGCGCCGGGGAACGGGGGGCATGGGCGGATGGGTGGATGGGTGGGATGAGGGAAGGGGGAAGGGGGAAGGGGGAAGGGGCCTGTCCCCATGGAGCTCTTTAGCTCGGCCTGTACCGCAGTGCCTCGACCACCACGGCCAGGGCACGCGATGATTGCCGGCGGCTGGCGTAGTACAGGTGGTAGCCGGCGAAACCGGGGCACCAGTCCTGCAGGACGTGACACAGGCGGCCTGCGGCAACGTGCTCATGCACCATGTCTTCCGGAACGTAGGCCAGGCCTGCGCCCGCCAGTGCCGCGCGCAGAATGGGTGCGCTGGCATTGAAGATCCATTGTCCATGCACGTGCACGTTCAGTGTCCGGGCGTCGAGCGAAAATTCCCACGGCAGCATTTTGCCGCTGGGCAGACGCAGATTGATGCAGTTGTGCGTGGCCAGGTCTTGCGGCGTCTTCGGCGGCGCCCGCCTGGAAAAATAGTCCGGCGTGGCGACCACGGCCATGCGCTGATCCGGGCCGATGCGCACGGCAATCATGTCTTTCTCCAGGCTCTCGCCGATGCGCACACCAGCGTCAAAGCGCTGGGCCACGATGTCGGTGAAACCGTAGTCGACATAGATCTCGACCTGCAGTTCCGGATAGTCGGCCAGCGCCGTGCCGAGCTTGGGCCAGAGGATCGTGTCGGCCGCATGGCCAGCCGCGGTGATGCGGATGGTGCCCGCAGGTCTTTCCCGCAGTTCGCGCAGCGCGGACAGTTCGGTTTCGATGTCCTCGAATCGCGGCGCCAGGGTTTGCAGCAGGCGCTCGCCGGCTTCGGTCGGCGACACACTGCGCGTGGTCCGGGTGAGCAGACGCAGGCCGAGTCGGGTTTCCAGCGCCCGCATGCGGTGGCTGAGTGCCGATTGCGACACGCCGATCTGCACGGCGGCGCGCGTGAAGCTGCGTTC
>JAJZDV010000172.1 GCA_021846025.1 Pseudomonadota bacterium | reverse complement strand
GCCTGCAGGCCGGCGGCGTGGTGCAGGCGCGCCTGAGCCTGCCGGCACAAGCCGGCATGTGGCGCGTGCCGCCCGCGGCGGTGACGCAGATCCACGGACGTGACGCCGTGCTCGTGCTGGCGAACGATGGCTTTCGCATCGTGCCCGTCACCGTGGCCAGCCGCCTGAATGACGCGGTGATGGTCGGCGGCGCGCTCAAGCCGGGCGACAAGGTCGCGGCCGCCGGCGTGGTGGCAATCAAGGCCGCGGCGGGCGAGGTGGCGCCATGAGCCCGCGCACGGCCGCCCGAAGCGGGCGAATCCCCCGCTCGGCGGGGACAAGCGAAGCGTGGGGGTGCCAATCATGATGAACCTCCTGTTCCTCACGCATGGCGCGCTGCGCCAGCGCCTGCTGACCATCGGCGCCATGCTGGCGCTGGTCGTGGGCGGCATCGTGGCCTGGCGCGCGCTGCCCGTCGACGCCTTTCCCGACGTCTCGTCGCCGCAGGTCAAGATCATCATGAAGGCGCCGGGCATGACGCCGGAAGAGGTGGAGACGCGCATCGTCCTGCCCATCGAGCAGGAGGTGCTGGGCATCGCCGACAAGCGCATCGTGCGCTCGGTGTCGAAGTACGGCATTGCCGACATCACGGTGGACTTCGCCGAAGGCACCGATGTGTACCGGGCGCGGCAGCAGGTGGCCGAGGCGCTGGCCAATGTGCGCGGCGAATTGCCCGCATCGGCGCAAGGCGGGCTGGCGCCCATCACCACGCCCTTGTCGGACCTGTTCATGTTCACCATCGAGGGCGAGGCGACGCTGGAGCAAAAGCGCAGCGCGCTGCAGTGGCTCATCCGCCCTGCGCTGCGCACCGTGCCCGGCGTGGCCGACGTCAACATGCTCGGCGGCGACGTGCGCGTGTTCGAGGTGCGCCCCGACCCGGCCAGGCTCTCGGCCTGGGGCTTGTCGCTGGGCCAGTTGCGCACGGCGCTGCAGACCAACAATAGCAACGACGGCGCAGGCCGCCTGGACGAAGGCGAAGCAACGCGCATCGTGCGGGTGCAAGGCGCCTTCGCCGATGCCGACGGCATGCGCAACAGTGTCGTCGCCAACGTGCGCGGCACCCCTGTGCGGGTGAGCGATGTGGCCGAGGTGAGCGTGGGCAGCAGCACGCGCTACGGCATCGTCACCGCCGATGGCCGGGGCGAGGCGGTGGAAGGCATCGTGCTCGGCCTGCGCGGGGCCAATGCGCAGCAGGTGATTCAGGGCGTCAAGCAACGCCTCGCCGAACTGGCGCCGCACCTGCCGCAAGGCATGACCCTGCGCGTGTTCTACGACCGCAGCCAGCTGGTCGGGCGCGCCGTGGGCACCGTGACCAAGGCCCTGGGCGAAGCCGTGGCGCTGGTGGTGGTGATGCTGCTGCTGTTCCTCGGCAACTGGCGCGCGGCGCTGGTGGTGGCCATCACGCTGCCGCTGTCGGCGCTGGCCACCTTCATCCTCATGCGCTGGGCGGGTTTGAGCGCCAACCTGATGAGCCTGGGCGGGCTGGCGATTGCCCTGGGCATGCTGGTCGACGCCGCCGTGGTGGTGGTGGAAAACCTGGTGAACCACATGGCGCACGACCCGGAAAAAACGCCCGACCGCAACCCCGGCGCCGCGACCACCGACCGCCTGGGACGCATCCTGCTCGGCGTGTCGGAAGTGTCCGGCCCGGTGCTGGCGGGCGTGGCCATCATCGCCATCGTGTTCCTGCCCCTGCTCACCCTCGAAGGGCTGGAGGGCAAGCTGTTCCGCCCGGTGGCGCTGACCATCGTGTTCGCCCTCGGTGCGTCGCTGCTCATGGCGCTGACCATCGTGCCGGTGATGGCGTCGCTCGTCTTGAAAACCATGCCGCACAGCGACCCCTGGCTGGTGCGCAAACTCTCGGCGGGCTATCAGCGGGTGCTGGACTGGAGCTTCGCCCACCGCCGCATCGTGGTGGCGGTGTCGCTGCTGTCGCTGGTTGCGGCGGGCTGGGCCTACACCCGCGTCGGCAAGACCTTCATGCCCACCCTCGACGAGGGCGACATGATCGTGCAGTTGCAAAAACTGCCCTCGATCAGCCTGGGCGCGACCGCCGCGCTCGACCTGCGGGTGCAGCAGGCGCTGCTGAAAGAGGTGCCGGAGATCGAGTCCATCGTCGCCCGCAGCGGCTCCGACGACCTCGGCCTCGACCCGATGGGGCTGAACGAGACGGATGCCTTCCTGGTCCTGAAACCCGCGTCGGAGTGGAGGGGTGGCAAGGACGAGGTGATCGCGGCCATGCGCAAGGTGCTGGAGCGCTTTCCGGGCGTGGACTTCGGCTTCACCCAGCCGATTGAAATGCGCGTCTCGGAAATGCTCACCGGCAGCCGCGGCGATCTGGTGCTGAAAATCTTCGGCCCCGACATCGCCCAGCTCGGCACCTTGTCGCAACAAGTCGCGCAGGTGCTCAAGGCCGTCCCCGGCGCGCAGGAAGTGCTGGCGGCGCGGCCCGAGGGCGTGCACTACCTCACGGTGCAGGTCGATCGCCTCGCCGCGGGCCGCGCCGGCTTCGATGTGCAGAGCCTGCAGCAAGACCTGCGCGCCCTGGTCGAGGGCCAGCCGCAAGGCATCGTGCTCGAAGGCGTGCGGCGCACGCCCCTGCTGCTGCGCGGCGGCGCCGACTTGCGCAGCAATCCGCAAGCCTTTTCGCATGGGATGCTCACTGCACCCGACGGCACCGCCTATCCGCTGTCGCAACTGGCCCGGCTGATGCCGACGCAAGGCCCGGTGCTGGTGGCGCACGAGGACGGCAGCCGCTTCGCCGCGGTGCAGGCCCATGTCAGCGGGCGCGACCTGGTGAGCTATGTCGCCGAGGCCAGGCAGGCCGTCGCCGCCAAGGTGAAGCTGCCCGAGGCCGTGCGCCTGCAATGGGGCGGCCAGTTCGAGAACCAGCAACGTGCCGCCGCGCGCCTGGGGCTGGTGGTGCCGGTGGCGCTGGCGCTCATCTTCGTGCTGCTGATGACCACCTTCGGCTCGGTGCGGCAGTCGGTGCTGGTGTTCGCCAACATTCCGTTCGCGCTGGTCGGCGGGGTGCTCGCGCTGTGGGCCAGCGGGCAGTACCTGTCGGTGCCCGCCTCGGTTGGCTTCATCGCCCTGCTGGGCATCGCGGTGCTCAACGGCGTGGTGCTGGTCAGCCATTTCAACGAATTGCTGCAGCGCGGCCTGCCGCTGCTGCAGGCGGTGCGCGAAGGCTCCATGCGCCGCCTGCGGCCGGTGATGATGACGGCCACCATCACCGCGCTCAGCCTCATCCCCCTGCTGTCGGCCACCGGACCGGGCTCGGAAATCCAGAAACCGCTGGCCATCGTCGTGGTCGGCGGGCTGCTGAGTTCCACCGCCCTGACCCTGGTGCTGCTGCCGCTGCTGTTCGCCCGCTTCGGCCTGCCGCACGGAGGGCGCTCGCCCGACGCCGGGGCCACATCCAACCCGAGGGAGTCCCTCTGATGCACATCGACCCACAACCCTTCGCCAGGTGGGCCCTGGTGGCTGCGCTGGCGCTGTTGGTGACCACGTCCGCTCCGGTGCTGGCCGGTTCGCCCCAGCCGGCATCACCCATCCAGCCATCGGCGCAAACGCCTCCGGCCACGATGCCGCAGGACGCGCTGCCGCAGTTGAGCGCCTTGCCGCACCCGACGCTGCCGCCCTTCGCCCGGATCGACCGGCTGCTGGCCGACACGCCTGCGCTGCACGAGGCGCAGGCCATGCAGCAGGCCGCCCAGCATCGCGGCCAGGCGCTGCGCTCCGGCACGCAGGAGTTCACGGGCCAGGCGCAGGTGCAGCAGCGCCGCATCGACGCCCCGCCGGACAACGGCAACTTTGTCGAATGGCAACTGCTGCTCAACCGCCCGTTCCGCCTGCCGTCTCAGGCGCAGGCCGACGACCGCCTGGCGGACGCCCTGACCACAGCGGCCACAGCCGCGTTGGTCGGTGCGCGGCAACAGTTGCTGACCGATGTGCTCGTCGCCTGGTTCGCCGCACAACGCGCCCGGGCCGAGGCAGA
>JAJZDV010000171.1 GCA_021846025.1 Pseudomonadota bacterium | reverse complement strand
GCGCCCCGGCCTTGAGCAGCCCGCCGATGAGCGCGCCGGCCATGTTGCCGCCGCCGATGAAAACGAGGGTCGAGGAGTTCATGCCGGGATTATCGCGGCCAGTTGCTGGCCGGCCCATTCTGCCGCGCCCTGCACCGCGCCCGGCGCCGTGCATCAGGAACGTGCGGCAGCCCCCCTCCCCACCAGCGGGCCGCTGGTGGGCGCGGCGCGCAGTGCGCCACCGAGATTCACGCCCCTGCCGGCCCCACGGGCGGTGGAGGCAGGCCCATGCTGCGCAGGCGGGCCATGCCCTCGCGGACGCTCCACGACGCAGCCCGCCGAGCGCGGCCCGCAAGCTGCCGCCAGTCGATGCCGTGGCCCAGGCTCAGGGTGAATGGGGCCAGGTTGAGAGGATTGAGAATTTAATGTTTCATTTTGTTAATTTCGTGTATAAATGTATGAAGTTTGCCGTTTATCGGCCGGATGCCACCGTTCATCCAGATTTTGTCGTGCGCTGCGCCTCACTCCACCAAAATACTGCACAAGGAGTTCTGCGCATGAATACCTCTCGTGGCTTCACCCTGATCGAACTGATGATCGTGGTGGCGATCGTCGCCATCCTCTCGGCCATCGCTCTGCCGGCCTACAACGGTTACGTCACGCGCAGCAAGCTGGCGGAGGCGTTTTCCGGGCTGTCGGGCGCCAGCGTGGCCTTGCAGCAGTATGCCCAGGACAACCGCACGTTCATTCCCACCGCGGCCAGTCCCAATGTCTGCACCTCGGGGAACGCACCGACCTCAACGGATTTCAGCTTTGCCTGCAGCCCGGCCCCCACGTCGACGCAGTTCACCATCACGGCCACGGGCATCACCCCCACGCTCATCGGCATGACCTACTCCATCGACCAGAACGGCACCAAGCGCACGCTCAGCGTGCCGTCGTCCGGCGGCTGGTCCAGCAACAACGTGGGCAGCAATTCCACCTGCTGGGTGCGCGACCAGTCCGGAGACTGCTGAAATGCGCCACGCGGCCCGCCCCCCGAGCGGCTTCACCCTCATCGAACTGCTGGTCACCATCGCGGTGGCGGCCTTGCTGGGCATGCTGGTGGTGCCCAACCTGGCGAGCATGGTGCAGTCCGGCAAGACCTCGGTCTTGGTCAACAAATTCCCACAAGACGTGGCCTGGGCTCGCAACCTGGCGGTGACGTCGCAGCAGCCGGTGCAGATCGCCTTGTCCAACGGCAACTGCCAATGGGTCGCGACGGTCAATGGCGGCCCCGCCGTGGCGGAGCATTCCATGACCAATGCCGCAACGCAGTACCCGGGTGTGAGTTGCACCATCACGGCAAATGCACCAACCACCGGGAACCTCGACTTCAATTCGCAAGGCTTCATCACCGACGGCGTCGGCGGCCTTCCCATCTCGCCCACCATCACCGTGAGCACCGCCAACGGCCAGCAGACCTGGACGATGCAGGTGCTCAGTTCGGGCAGCGTCATTCTCAACAGCAACACCGCGTCATGAGCCCGCCCCTCCTGTCTTCACCCATCCGTGCCCGGGCCGGCCGTCAGGCCGGGCTGTCGCTCATCAGCGTGCTGGTGGCCATCGTCATTTTCAGTCTGGGCATGCTCAGCATCGCATCCATCTACACCATGGCGGTGCCGGCCGTCACGGCCAACGAAGCCGCCACCGACACCGCCGCCTTCGGCAACCAGTTCTGGGCGTTGCTGCAGGCCAATCCGGGTCTGGTGGGGCAGCTCGGCACCACCACGGCGACGACCTACACCAGCACTAGCGCCACCAACGCCCCGGCGGCACTCAAGCCTTGGCTGGCCAGCATTTTCGGCCCAGGCGTGTTCACCGGCGCCACCTACACCGGCACCCAGCAAACCATGCTGCCCAACGCCAGCGTCACCATCACCCCGGGGCCGGGTGCCGACGGCAATGCCTGCACCGCGCCCACACCGGCCACCACGCTGTGCGGCATCACGCTCAACATCCGGTGGCAACCCAATTCCACGACCACGCGGTCGCAGAGCTACAACTACCAGGTGGGGTTCTGACATGAAAATGCCGCCTGACTTGCTGGCCCGTGGAGGCCCGTCCCATGTGCCGGGCCGCTCGGCTGGAGCGATGCGTTCCGCCGCGCATGCCCAGCCTCGCCCCCCCCAGGGGGTGTCAGCTCCTTCGCAGCGGCCGTGCGGAACGGACCGTCGCACCACGCCTCGCCAGATCCTGCCCCGCCACATCCTGCCTCGCCAGCGCGGCCTGACCCTCATCGAACTGATGGTGGCGCTGGTTGCCGCCATCATCTTCTCGCTCTCGGTGCTGTTGGTGCAAATCGCGCTGACCAAGGAAAACGTCAGCATGTCCGACGTCAGCCAGCGCGACAACCAGTCGCGCGCCGCGCTCGGCCTCATCACCCAGGACCTGAGCAATGCCGGATTCATGCTCGGCGGCGTGCAGTCGCGCTGCAGCGTGACCCTGGCCTACAACAGCAGCGTCGGCACCAAGCCATTCTTCCAATACCCGGTATCCGCGGAACCCCAGCCATTGCCGCTGCCAACCAGCACGGCCGTGGGCAGCCCGACTTACCCCAGCACGACGCCCGATCCGAACGGCTACGGCAGCAACGCACAGTTCACCGACATGCTGTTTTTCACTGGCAGCACCAGTGCCTTGCAACTGCCGATCAGCACGAACCCGAATACCTATGTGGTTCAGCAAACGTCCACCACCACCGCACCCGGATCGAATGGCGCCATCAGCTCGACGATCTTGCCCCTGCAGTCCGTCACCGGCGTCAACGCCGGCGACGGCGCCCTGCTGCGCATGCCCTTGAACGGCAAGCTCGTGTGTTTTCGCGTGCCCATTGCCAATGTTGGCCCTGGCGGCCCCCCCGCGTCCACCACCATCGACAGCAAAAACACGCAACTCTTTCCTGGCAGTGGCTACACCGGCTTTCAAGCCCAGATGCAGGCGGCCGGCGTCTGGCCAGCCTCGGGCCTGGTCAACAGCAACCTGATCGGCGCGCGCCTCACCGACCTCGGCCCGGCTGCCGGCAGCAACCAGCAAACCGTGGTGTATTACATCGGCACCTACGGCACGGCGGGCACGGCGACTGGCAACTACCCCATGCTGATGCGCGCCGTGATCAATGCGCAGAACGACACGCTGACGTCCGTCAACCCCGTGGCCGCCGGCGTGGTCAGCCTGCAAGCCCTGTTCGGTGTGGACGAAACCAACTCCGGCAGTGTGACCAACTACCTCACCTGGCCCGACGTGGTGAGCGGCCAGTACACCGCGAACGTGCGCAGCGTGCTGTTCGCCATCATCACCAAAACCCTGCAGGTCGACCCGAATACGCAATACCAGGCCCCTGCCACCATCTCCATGGCCAGCCCCAGCACCGGCCCGGATGGCTTCACCAGCTACCAAGTGCCCACCGCCTACAGCCACAACCACTTCTCCGTCCTCGAATCCGAAGTTGCCATTCGGAACCAGATATGGCCGCACTGAACCACCGCGCGCAGCGCAAGCCCGAGCAGGGTTTTGTGTTGCTGCTCACCCTCATCACCCTGCTGGTGTTGCTGTTCGGCGTGCTGTTCACCATGCGCGGCACGCTGCTGCAAACCGCCATGACCGGCAACACCCTGCAGCGCCAGAAAGACGTGCAGGCCAGCGACCTGGCGCTGCGGCAGGTGCAGCAGGCCATCATTCAAACCGCCAACAGCGCGGGAGACGTGCCGCTGGAAATTGCGGCCAACGGCAAAGCCTGGTTCTACATCCCGCCGAACACCGGCAGCGTCTGGCCGGTGCCGGGCACGGGCACCGCCGCCGCCTACTGGCAAACCTGTCAGGGCGCCGGCACCTGCGACACGGTGGCCAACGTCGCCTCGGTCATCAGCCCCGCGCCGCCGCAGTTGACCGATGGCTACACCGCCCTCGTCACCGTGGTGCCCACCAACCAGCCGACCGATGCCTACAGCTGCGGCAATACAGGCTTCACCGCCACGTATTACGACATTTTCATGCACACGCAAGAGGCCAACGCCACCACGGCCGCCACCACCGAAACCGTGTTCAAACTCTGCACGCC
>JAJZDV010000170.1 GCA_021846025.1 Pseudomonadota bacterium | reverse complement strand
CATCGTGGCCCGGTTCGGCCGTTTTCCGCATCGCAACGCCATCCTCGGCCGTGCCAGCAGTGCGCAGGAGCGCGCCTTGCTGCAGCAGCCGGGTTCAGGGTTCTGAGCGGTGAGGGCAGCCCCGTGAGGCGGGCACGGCCGTTGTGCCGGGCCTGCTCGGTGCGACCTATACTTCAACCTGCTTGTCGGAGTGCCGTGCATCGCAAGTTGCCTGGCTGAGATCGCAACACTGCGAAATCCGCTGAACCTGATCGGGACCATCCCCGCGTAGGAAACCAAGTCGCCAGGCCGCAAACCCAGGCGCTCCGGCAGGCCCACCATCCCCCAGGAGGCCACCATGTCCGAAGTTCGCCGCGCCGTCGACCCCGAGCGCCTGTCCAGCCGCATCACCCGCACCCCGTTTCCGGCCTCGAGCAAGGTCTACACCGAAGGCCCGCAGGGCGTCAGCGTGCCCTGGCGTGAAATCGCGCTGTCCGACACCTTGATGCAGGAGACGCCCACCGTCACGCGCCTGCTGAAAAACGCCCCGCTGCGGGTGTACGACACCTCCGGCCCCTACACCGATCCGCAAGCCGCCATCGACGTGCGCGCCGGCTTGCCCAAGCTGCGCGCCGCGTGGATTGACGAGCGTGCCGACACCGAGCAGCTCGCCGGCCCCAGCAGCACCTTCGGCCAGCAGCGTGCGCACGACCCGGCCACCGCCGCGCTGCGCTTCGCCCAGCCGCCGGCGCCGCGCCGCGCCAGGGCCGGGGCCAACGTCAGCCAGATGCACTACGCGCGCCAAGGCATCGTCACCCCCGAGATGGAGTACATCGCGCTGCGCGAGAACCTGCTGCGCGCCCAGTTGCCCGACACCCTGGCGCAGAACGGCGGCCAGCACCGCGGCACCTGGTTCGGCATGCGGCACGAGCTATCCGGCGAATTCGTGCGCCAGGAAGTGGCCGCGGGCCGCGCGGTGATTCCGGCCAACATCAACCATGCCGAGATCGAGCCCATGATCATCGGCCGCAACTTCCTCACCAAGGTCAACGCCAACATCGGCAACTCCGCCGTCACCTCCGACATCGAGGACGAGGTGGACAAGATGGTGTGGTCCATCCGCTGGGGCGCCGACACCGTGATGGACCTGTCCACCGGCAAGCACATCCACGAGACCCGCGAATGGATCGTGCGCAACAGCCCCGTGCCCATCGGCACCGTGCCCATCTACCAGGCGCTGGAGAAGGTCAACGGCGTGGCCGAAGACCTCACCTGGGCGTTGTTCCGCGACACCCTGGTCGAACAGGCCGAGCAGGGGGTGGACTACTTCACCATCCACGCCGGCGTGCTGCTGCGCTACGTGCCGCTCACCGCCCAGCGCATGACCGGCATCGTCTCGCGCGGCGGCTCCATCATGGCCAAGTGGTGCCTGGCGCATCACCAGGAGAACTTTCTCTACACGCACTTCGAAGAGATCTGCGACATCATGAAGGCCTACGACGTCACCTTCTCGCTGGGCGACGGCCTGCGCCCCGGCTCCATTGCCGACGCCAACGACGAAGCCCAGTTCAGCGAGCTGCACACCCTCGGCGAGCTGACGCAGATCGCCTGGAAGCACGACGTGCAGGTGATGATCGAAGGCCCCGGCCACGTGCCGCTGCACATGGTGGCGGTCAACGTGGAAGAGGAACTCAAGCACTGCTTCGAGGCCCCGTTCTACACCCTGGGCCCGCTGACCACCGACATCGCGCCCGGCTACGACCACATCACCAGCGCCATCGGCGCGGCCAACATCGGCTGGGCCGGCACCGCCATGCTGTGCTACGTCACGCCCAAGGAGCACCTGGGCCTGCCCGACCGCAACGACGTCAAGCAGGGCCTGATCGCCTACAAGATCGCCGCCCACGCCTCCGACCTCGCCAAGGGCTACCCCGGCGCGCAGCTTTGGGACAACGCCATTTCCCGCGCCCGCTTCGAATTCCGCTGGGAAGACCAGTTCCGCCTCGCGCTCGACCCCGACACCGCCCGCGCCTTCCACGACGAGACCCTGCCCAAGGAAGCGGCCAAGACGGCGCATTTCTGTTCCATGTGCGGCCCCAAGTTCTGCTCCATGAAGATCAGCCAGGACATCCGCAACGCGGCGCAGGCGCAAGTCGCGGCGGGCGACCTCAAGCAGGAACTGGCGCGCAAGGCCGAGGAGTTCCGCAAGACCGGAAGCGAGATCTATCTGTGAACGCCGTGCCGCGCCGCGCCGGGGCCTCCCCTCCCCAATCCTCCCCACAGGGTGGGGAAGGCGTGCCGCAGCCGACGTCGCACAGCGCGGCGCTCGCCGCCTCAACGCACGCAGGGGGCCAGGTGGAGCAAGCAGCCGTCGCGCACGGCGCCGTGCTCACCGCCCCGCCTTGTGGGGGAGGCCGCGAGGGGCAGGCGCCGCATGTCGGCATCGCCGGCGCGGGGCTGGCGGGACGGCTGCTGGCCTGGCGGCTGCTGCGCGCAGGCATGCGCGTGAGCCTGTTCGACGCCCATGCCCGCACCGACCGCAGCAGCGCCGGCCCCACGGCCGCCGCCATGCTGTCGCCCACGGCCGAACTTGCGGCGGCCGATGCGCAGATTCACGCCCTGGGCGTGGCCTCGCTCGGCATCTGGCCGCAGTGGCTGGCCGAGCTGCACGCGCAGACCGGGCGCGAGGTGTACTTCCGCCGCGAGGGCACGCTGGTGGTGGCCCATGCGGCCGACACCGGCGCACTCGACCATTACGCCGCCTTGCTGCGGGCGCATTTGCCGGCGGGCTCGGCTGCGGCCCAACCGCTCGCCCTGGCCTCGCGCGCTGGCCCATCACCGGACACGCCAATCGCCCCCGCGGGGCCTGCCGCGAGGCCGCAGTCAGCCGCGAACCTGCCTGGCGGCCTGCCGCCCGCAGAGTCCTCGGTGCGGCAGGCCGAGGCCGCGATGCAGCCGGTGGATGGCGCGCGCATTGCCGCGCTCGAACCCCTGCTGGCCGGACGCTTTGCGCGCGGCCTGCTGCTGCCACAGGAGGGCCAGCTCGCCAATGACCAGCTCTATGCCGCGCTCGCCGCCGCGCTCGATGCCGGCCTTGCCGCCTGCGGCGGTGCCTGGCACGAGGGCCTGGCCATCGAGCAGGTGCAGGCCGCCGCGCTGGTGGATGCCCACGGCACGCGCCACGGCTTCGACCTGGCGGTGGATTGCCGCGGCGTCGGCAGCCGCGGCGAATGGCCCGGCCTGCACGGCGTGCGTGGCGAAGTGCTCACGGTGTTCGCACCCGGCATCAGCCTGCGCCGCCCGGTGCGCCTCATCCACCCGCGCTACGCCATCTATGTCGCGCCGCGCCCCGGCAGCCAGTTCATCGTCGGCGCCACCGAGCTCGACAGCGAAGACGCCGGCCCGCCCACGCTGCGCTCCACGCTGGAGCTGGGCAGTGCGCTCTACAGCCTCCATCCCGAGTTCGGCGAAGCACGCGTGCTGCGGCTTGCCGCCGCGCTGCGCCCGGCCCTGCCCGACCATCAGCCCGTGGCAGGGCAGGGCGCGGACGGCGTCTGGCGCATCAACGGCCTGTTCCGCCACGGCTACCTCATCGCTCCCGCGCTGGTGCGGCAGGTGGCGGCGGACATCGTCGCCGCGTTCGCCGCGGCGCGTGCCGCGCCGCCGGGCGCAGCGACTCAGGGCGCGTCGCGGGCTTCGTCAAACCTCCAGCCCCCAATCCAAACCCAGCCCCAGGCCGCTTGACGCGCAAGCCTGCGGCTCTTCACCATGCCCCGCAACGCCAACCTCACCACCCCTGCACCGGCGAGCAGTGCCGCGGCCACAGCGCCTGACGACGTCCGGCGCAACATCCGGTTCAACGGCGAGGCCATGCAAACCGCCGCTCCCACGCTGCAAGCCCTGCTCGATGCCCGCGGCCTCGACCCGACCCGCCAGGCCTTCGTCTGCGCAGTCAATGGCGCCTTCGTGCCGCGCACGTGCTGGGCCGGGCAGGTGTTGGCGGCGGACGATCGCGTCGACATCATCGCCCCGGTCGTGGGCGGTTGAATCCCGGAGCCCGCCGTCATGGAAACCGACATCACCGCGCCCCTCGACGTCCCCGCGTC
>JAJZDV010000169.1:1249-4104 GCA_021846025.1 Pseudomonadota bacterium | reverse complement strand
CTGCTCACGCCGCAGCAGGAATTCGACACCGCCACGCGCGCCCGCCAGGGCGATTTCACGGCGCGGCAAGCCATGGTCGAACACAACCTGCGGCTGGTGGTCAGCATTGCCAAGGCCTATGCCGGCCGCGGTGTGGCGCTGGCCGACCTCATCGAAGAAGGCAATCTGGGCTTGATGCACGCCATCGAGAAATTCGAACCCGAACGCGGTTTTCGTTTCTCCACCTATGCGAGCTGGTGGATACGCCAAAACGTCGAGCGCGCCATCATGCAGCAGGCGCGCACCATCCGTCTGCCGGTGCACGTCATCCGCGAGCTCAACCAGGTGCTGCGAGCGCGGCGCCATCTGGAGGAGTCCAGCACCAACGGTATCGCCTCGGTCGAAGACATCGCCAGCCTGACCGGCCGCACAGCCGACGAGGTGGCCGACCTGCTCACCCTGGGTGAGCTGCCCGCCTCGCTCGACCTGATGCATGAAACCAGCGCGGGCGACAGCTACCAGGACCAGTTCGCCGACCAGCAGGCGCCCGGCCCGGACGACACCGCGCAGGCCCACGAGGTCACGCACCTGCTCGACGCCTGGCTGCAGACGCTGGCCGAGCGCGAGCGCGAGGTGATCGAGGCGCGCTTCGGGCTTTACGGCCGCGACACCGAAACCCTGGAAACCCTGGCGCAACGCCTCGACCTCACCCGCGAGCGCGTGCGCCAGATCCAGCAGGAAGCCCTGCTCAAGCTCAAGCGCCGCCTGTCCAAGGGCGGGGTCGACAAATCCTCGGTGCTCTGAGCCCGAGCGAACGCACCCGCCATGGCCTCACCCGTCGTCGTCTTCGACATCGAAACCATTCCCGACGCGCCAGCCATCCGCGCCGCGGGCCTGGCCGACCCGGGCCTGGACGATGTCGCCACCATCGCCCAGGCGCAAGAGCGGCGCCAGGCCCAAACCGGCAGCGATTTCCTGCCCGTGATCTGCCAGCGTGTGCTGGTCATCTCCTGCATCTTCCGCAACGCCCAGGGGCTGAAGGTGCATTCCTTCGTCGACCGTGGCGGTCAGGAAGGCGCGGCGGTGCAGGGTTTTTTCCGCATCGTCGACAAGCACGAGCCGCAACTGGTCTCCTGGAATGGCGGCGGCTTCGATCTGCCCGTGCTGCATTACCGTGGCCTGGTGCACGGCGTGCAGGCGTCTAAATACTGGGACATGGGAGAAGACGACCGCGACTTCAAGTGGAACAACTACATCTCGCGCTACCACAGCCGGCACCTCGACCTGATGGATCTGCTGGCCCTCTACCAGCCGCGCGCCAATGCCGGCATGGACACCTTGGCACAGCTTTGCGGCCTGCCCGGCAAGCTGGGCATGGACGGCAGCCAGGTCTACGCTGCCTGGCGGCAGGGCGAACTCGAAGCGGTGCGGCGCTATTGCGAAACCGACGTGCTCAACACCTATTTGCTGTACTGCCGCTTCCAGCTCATGCGCGGCGGCCTCAGCCCGGCAGAGCACCTGGATGAAGTCGCGCTGGTGCGCAGCACCCTGGCCGACTGGGCACAGAGCGAGCCGCACTGGGCCGAATACCTGCAGGCATGGCGCCAGCCCGATCCGCCAAATTCCTGAAGCTGCCACCCCCGCATGCCATGGCATTTCGGGCGGTGCAGAGCCCGGGCTTGCCATGAAACCCACACCGATCTCCGACGAATGGCTGACCATCGAGGCGCTTGACCTCGAGGCCCGGGGCGTTGCCCACCGCGCCGATGGCAAAGTGGTGTTTGCCGCGGGCGCCTTGCCCGGCGAGGTGGTGCGCGTGCGCGTCACCCGCAGCAAGGCCAAGTGGGAGCAGGGCGACGCTGTGGAATGGCAGCGCACGGCCCACACGCGCGTCGAGCCGCGTTGCCCGCATTTCGGCGTCTGCGGCGGCTGCAGCATGCAGCACATCGACCCGCAAGCCCAGCTCGCCTTCAAGCAACGCACCCTGGAGGACGACCTCTGGCACATTGCCCAGGTGCGGCCTCAGACGCTGCTGCGTCCCCTGGCTGGCCCGGACTGGGGCTATCGCCACCGCGCACGCCTCACCGTGCGCCTGGTGCACAAGAAGGGCGGAGTCCTGGTCGGGTTTCACGAGCGCGGCTCCAGCTATGTGGCCGACATGCAGACCTGCGCCATCTTGCCGCCGCATGTGTCTGCCCTGCTCCTGCCCTTGCGCCAACTCATCGCCGGCCTGTCGTGCCCTGACCGCCTGCCGCAAATCGAACTGGCCGAAGGCGACGCGCAAACCGTGCTGGTGCTGCGCAACCTGCAGGAACTTGGTCCCACCGACCGGCAGGCTTTGGCCCGGTTCGCGGCGCAGCACGGCGTGCAGTGGTGGTTGCAGCCAGGCGGCCCGCACACCGCAGCGCCGCTGGATCTGCAAGCCCCCGGGCTGGCATACGCCTTGCCCGAGTTCGGCGTGCGCATGCCCTTCAGGCCCACCGACTTCACCCAGGTGAACCACCGCATCAACCGGGCGCTGGTTTCGCGCGCGCTGCGGCTGCTGGCGCCTGCGCCCGGCGAACGCATTGCCGACTGGTTTTGCGGCCTCGGCAACTTCACCCTGCCGCTGGCCACCCGCGCCGCATCGGTGCTGGGTGTGGAAGGCAGCGAGGCGCTGGTGCAGCGCGCGCGTGACAACGCGGTGTTCAACGGCCTGGCGGAGAGCACCCGGTTCGAGGCTCGCAATCTGTTCGAGATGGATGCCCAGGCCCTGCTGCAACTCGGCCCGTTCGACAAATGGCTGATCGACCCGCCGCGCGAAGGCGCGCTCGCCCTGTGCAAAGCCTTGGCCGACATGCATGTTGCCGCTGTGCAAGCGGCGGACGAGCAAGCGG
>JAJZDV010000169.1:0-1149 GCA_021846025.1 Pseudomonadota bacterium | reverse complement strand
GCAAGCGGCGGACGAGCAAGCGGACGGCGTCCAAGCTGGCGGCGTGCAACCCGCTGGTGTTCAAGCCGAGACCCAGGCCGGAGGTTTCAGCCCACCGTCGCGCATCGTTTACATCTCCTGCAACCCGGCCACTTTGGCGCGCGACGCTGGCCTGCTCGTGCATCAGGCCGGCTACGTCCTGCAAGCGGCCGGCGTGGTGAACATGTTCCCGCACACCTCGCATGTGGAGTCCATCGCGGTGTTCGAGCGGGCATGAAAAAGCCCGGCAAGGCCGGGCTGTTCACGACTGCCGTGTGAAACCAGGATCAGCGGCGGCCGCCGAAGATGCCCAGCAGCGCCAGCAGGTTGGCGAACACGTTGTACAGGTCGAGGTAAATGGCCAGGGTCGCCGAGATGTAATTCGTCTCGCCGCCGTCGAGCACGCGCTTGACATCGATCAGCATGAAGGCCGAGAAGATGCCGATGGCCACGACCGAGAACATGATCATCAGCGCCGGCATTTGCAGCCAGATGTTGGCGATGCCCGCAATCATCAGCATGATCACGCCGACGAACAGAAACTTCGACAGCCCGCTCAGGTCGCGCTTGACCACCGTGGCCAGCGAAGCCATGACCGCGAAAATGATGGCCGTGCCGCCGAAGGCCATGCCGATGAGCTGCACCCCGTTCGACATTCCCAGGATGAAGCTGAGCATTTGCGACAGCATCAGCCCCATGAAAAACGTGAAGCCCAGCAGCAGGCCAACACCGAGATGCGAGTTCTTGTTGCGCTCGATGGCGAACATCAAACCAAAGGCGCCGCCCAGGAACAGCAGCATGCCCATGCCGGGGTTGGTCACCATCCACGTGGCCAGGCCCAGCCTCAGGCCTGCCCAGGCACCGAACACCGTCGGAATGAGCGAAATGGCCAGCAAGGTGTAGGTGTTGCGCAGCACACGGTTGCGGTCGACGGCATAGCCGCCAGCGCCTTGGGCGTACAGCGAAGGTTGTGGATTGAAGCGGTCGTTCATGGAAGTTCTCCCAAAAAGCAATGCGGTTTGCCGATGGCAAACAACCGTTTAGAGGCCAGTGCCGCGTTCCAGTTCCCCGGTACAACTCGACACAGTGCTGCTGCCTGCAGTGTAGGCGTTTTCAGTGTGAAGCCGTTGG
>JAJZDV010000029.1:2606-28160 GCA_021846025.1 Pseudomonadota bacterium | reverse complement strand
TCAGGTCTTCGCGCTTGAGGATGATGCCGCCCACCACCCTGGCGCGCTGCGTGCGCACGCCCGAAGGCTGCTTGTCGAGCAGGTAATGGAAGTCCTCGGTCCGCACCACGATGCTCTGCACATGGCTGGTCTTGGCGAACAGGCCGTCGCGCTTGCGCACGACATCCACCTGCCCCGGAAGATCGCCTTCGAGGCGTGCGGCCAAACCCTCGACGAAGGCCTGGATGTCGGCCGCGGAGCGACGAATCCAGGCGGCTTGCAGATCGATCTTGCTGGCGTCGTTCGCCCCGGGATCCTGGGAATTGGCGGTATCGGTCATGGGCTGGTGTGGCGGTTGAGCTGGCGCGGGACTGGGATTCGTCGGGTGAGGCAGCAGCGGCGGTGGAACCTTCACGGGAATGCGCCGACGGCAGCGCCCTCCACGTTCTCGCCCAGGCGCTGCGCCATCGCCGCACGCGCCGCGTCGCGCAGCGCCACGGCGGCGGCGAAGGGTTCGATCGGCGCTTCGGCGGCGCGCATCGGCGCGTCGAAGTCGAGCTGGACGGGGTGGCGATGCGGCAGGCGCTCGCCATCGCCCAGCACCTCGCGGGTGCCCTGCAGCGTGGCGGGAACCACGGCGATGCGCGCCTGCACCGCGCTCTCGAACGGGCCGAGGTGAAAACCCAGCAGACCCGGCTCGGGCCGGAACGTCCCTTCCGGAAACGCGCACAGCGACACGCCTTGCGTGGCCAGCTCGGTCAGGCGGCGGGCATCGGCCACGCTGCGTTGCGCGTCGAAGCGTTCGACGAACACCGTACCGAGCCTCTGCAGAAACAGGCGTACCGGCGGATGGCGCAGCAGCTCGCGCTTGGCGACGAAGCGGTGCGGCGCCGGCAGTGCCGCCAGCAGCATCAGGGCATCGAGGTCGCTGGCATGGTTGGCAACGACGATGTGCGCCTGCTGCGGCACGGCCTCGAGCCCGTGCACGCGCAGCGTCAGCCCGGTGCCGCGCAGCAGCAGGCGTGCTGCAACCCGCGCCCGCGCCCAGGCGCGCGCCGGGTCGGGCGCCAGCGCCACGGCCAGCCAGGCCGGTGGCGCCAGCAGCGCGAACACCAGCCAGAACCACGCGGCGTAAACCATGTGGCCGGCCTGCGCGCTGGTTTGGCGGCCGTGCAGCGCCACCGCGCTCCAGCCCAGGCCGGCGAACTGCCGCCACACCGGGCGCGCATGGGCGCCGATGCCGCCACGCTCGAACACCTCGCGCGTGGCGGCGCGACGCAGCTTGCCGCTGGAGGTTTTGCGCACCGTATGCGGCGGCGCCAGCACCACGGTGTCGGCCGGTTCGCCCAGCACCTCGACGACGCGCTGCTGCACTGCCTCGCGCAGCCGCGCGCGTGCCTGCGAGCCGCTCTCGCGGGTTTCGGCCAGCAGCACCAGGCGCTCGGTGCCGCTGATGGGATCGGCGCTGCCGAAGGCCACCACGCAGCCCTTGCGCACGCCCGGCAGCTCGCCCACGGCCTGTTCGATCTCGTGGGGGTAGAGGTTGCGGCCACCGCGAATGATGATGTCTTTCACCCGCCCGGTGATGTAGATCTCGCCCTCGGCGCGGTAAGCGCGGTCGCCACTGTCGAGCCAGCCGTCGTGCATCAGCTTGCGGGTCTCCTCGGGCCTGCGGTAGTAACCGCCAGTGGCCGATGGACCCTGGAATTCCAGCCGTCCTTCGACGCGATCGGGTACCTCGACGCCGGCGGCGTCCACCAGGCGCACGCGGTGACCGGGGAGCGGATGGCCGCAGGCCACGAAGCGCAAGGCATGCGGGTCGTGGTAGACGGCGGGCTGGGCGCGGCGCTCGCGCTCGAACACGGCGCGGTCGACGAAGTCCACCTGCGGCATGTGGTCCGGCTTGGAGATCAGCAGCGCCACGGTGGACTCGGCCAGGCCGTACACCGGGGTCATGGCCTGCGGCTGCAGGCCATGCGCGGCGAAGCGCTCGGCGAAGCGGGTGACGGTTTCCGGGCTCACCGGCTCGGCACCGTTGGCGGCGACGCGCAGACTGCTCAGATCGAGCCCCTCGATGTCCTGTGCGCGCACATGGCGCAGGCACCGTTCGTAGGCGAAATTGGGCGCCGCGGTGTGGGTGCCGTGGTGGCGGTGGATGGCCCACAGCCAGTCCTGCGGGCGCAGCAAAAATGCCAGCGGCGACAGCACCACCAGGCGGTTGCCGGTGTACAGGCTGCACAGCCAGGCGCCGATCAGGCCCATGTCGTGGTACAGCGGCAACCAGCTGACGAACACGTCGTCGGCGGTGAGTTGCAACACGTCGCCGATGGCACGGATATTGGCCAGCAGATTGGCGTGGGTGAGCGCCACGCCCTTCGGGTCGCCGGTGCTGCCGGAGGTGTACTGGATGAAGGCGATGTCACCCGCCAGCGCCGGCACCGGCCGCCACGCCGGAAGGCCCTGCGTCGCCTGCTGCGGCGTGATGACCTGGCGCAGGCCGGGAACCAGGGCCTTGAGCACATGCGCCACGCGCATCGCCTCGGCCACCGTGATCAGCACCTGGGTGCGGGCATTGGCCAGAATGCGGGCATGGCGCCGCACATGGTCTTCGATTTGCGACAAGCGCGTGGGCGGATAAATCGGCACCGGCACCGCTCCGGCCAGCAGGATGCCGAAGTAGCTGAAAAAGTAATCGGCGCAGGTCGGCAGCATGATGGCCACGGTCTGCTGCGGCACCACCCCCAGCTGCTGCAGCCGCGCCGCCACCGTGCGGGCACCGCGCAGCAGTTCGGCATAGGTGAACGGGGTTTCCCCCGTGTCGGACAACAGCACCAGTTGGATGCGGTCGGGGTGGCGCTGGACATGCCAGTCCAGCATCTCGAGCAGGGTCGTGGCGCGGACCGGGCGGTCGGCTCGCTCTGGTGTTGCCTCAGGTGCGGCCTCGGGTGCGGCCTCTGGCGTCGCCGAGATGGCGCGTCTCGGGGGCGCTGCCAGGTGGGGTGCCGGCTGCAAGGCGGCGAGCACATCGCGCGGGGTTTGCGCCCGGGCGAGCAGTGCCTCGGGCAGACGCTGGCCGAACGCACGCTCGACGCGCATCAGCAACTCCACCCGCGCCAGGCTGTCGAGGCCCAGGTCGCGGTCGAGCACCGTGTCGAGGTTCACCGCCACCGGGTCGACCGCCTGCCGGTTCAGCTCCAGGTAGGTTTCGCGCACCAGGTCCAGCAGTCTGGCTGACAGGTCCCCGCCACCGGCGGTCGACAAGACCCCGGCGGGCATCAGCGTGTGGTCCATGGCCATCTCCCCTCGAGTCGCTCCGGCACAGGTGCGCAGGAACTCAAACACGCACCCGCCGACCCCATTTCGGCAGGCTTACCCAACTGGGATCAAAACTCGGGAATAAAGTGCGGCAAGGCCGACGATCTTAAGCCTGGCGAAAGAATGCAACCCCGCCGGGCTGGAACTGTCAGCCCGCTTGAGTCGGTCCGCTTGAGCCGGTCCGCTTGAGTCGGTCCGCTTGGGTGCGGGTCGGTTCAGGACAGCGGCCGCGCGGCTGGCGTGGCCACGGGCTGTGCCCGTGGGGCGTCGTGCTGGTAGAGAACTTTCGCGGCCTGCAGCATTTGCGCCCGCGGCAACTCGCCGGTGAGGGCGTAGCCCCAGTCGCGGTCCACCCAGTAGAAGGTGCTGGTGCCGTCGTGGTCGACGATGCGAAAGCCGGTCTCGGCCGTGGGCTGGGCCATGGCGCGCAGGAAGACGGTGATGCGTTTGCCCTGCGCGTCCTGGTACATGAGCTGGGCTGCGGGTTTGTCGGGCATGCCGGGCAGCAGACGCCCGCCCATCAGCACCAGGCCGCCGGGCAGGGCGTCGGGCGCGACGATGGGGCGATTGAGCCGACGCGACAGCCAGGCGGTGAGGTCGCTGCCGTTGCGCACTTCCACCGGGCGGCGCGGGTCGGGGGTGTAGACGGCATAGGCGAGTTCGGCCTGTCGCACGAAGTGCATGGTGCCTTCGTCCTGCGCCTGCGGCATGTCGCTGCGCGTGGCGAGGCTGCCGGCCAGCGCGCCCACACCCAGCCACAGCGCCACCGAGGCAGCCTGCGCCCATTGCCGCACCGGCGACGCCGGGCGCTGCAGCAGGCGCGCGGGCACGGGTTCGTCCAGCAGCGGGTCGAGCGCGTCGCGCAAGGCCTGGCGTTGCGCCCGCAGCGCGGCGACCTCGGCCGCGAGCGCGGGGTCTTGCGCGCACCGCTGCTCGATCTCGGCGCGGCGTGCCGATGCGAGCTGGCCATCGGCATACGCCATGAGGGTGTCGCGGTCGGGGCGCGGTGCGCTCATCCCAAACTCCTTTGTGCTTCGATCACACGCAGCGGCGGCCGCGCGGCGGATGCCTCGCCGTCGGTGAGCGCGCGCAACTGGCGGCGCGCACGCGACAGGCGCGACATGACGGTGCCGATCGGGATGTCCAGGATGCGCGAGGCGTCGGCATAACGCAAGTCTTCCACCGCGACCAGCAGCAGCACTTCGCGCAGAGGCACCGGGAGCTGCTGCAGGGCGGCGATCGTCTCCAGCGCCTGCAGCCGCAATTCCTGGGTGGCGGCCTGCGCGGGATGCAGCGCCTCGGGCAGATCGTCCAGCGCTTGCGGTGCGCCCGTGCTGCCGCGCACCGCACATTGGTCGACGAACAGGTTGTGCATGATGGAAAACAGCCAGGGCCGCACACTGCCCACCCCGCGCCACAGCCGCCACTTGCTGAAGGCGCGCTCCAGCGTGTCCTGCACCAGGTCGTCGGCATCGGCCACGCGGCCGCTGTGCAGCACCCGGGCGTAGCGCCGCAGGTGCGGAATCTGCTCGATCAGCAGGCTGTGACGGTCAGGCATCGGCGAGCGGCGGGGGCATGCGGGGCGTTGGGATCAGTACCCCGCCGGCTTCGCAGCGAGCTTGGGATCGATTTGCCAGATTTCATCAACCAGCTTGCCGTCACGGTACGTGAGCACTTCGCGCACCGGCACGGTGGCCTTGCCCTTGAACACCACGTCGGCGGTCACCGTCGCGCCCTTGGGATTGGCGGCTTCCTGCAGATGGTCGACATCGGCCTTCAGCGGGCCGTTGGCCTTGGTGAACCGGGTCCAGGCTTGCCGGATGTCAGCCATCGACGCATAGCGCCCGTCGAGCGGGCCGCCCACCCATTCGAGCAGCGCATGGGGGCCGTAGTCGACGATGATGGCGTCGACATGGCCGGAGGCAATCGCCTCGGCATGGGCCTTGGCGGCTTCGGTCGGGGTTTCGGCCCAGGCCGTGCTGGCGGCGACAGCCGCGGTGAACGCCAGGACAGCAGCGGCAAGGCGTGGGGTACGGCAGGCTTGCAGGGTGGTCATTGCTCACTCCATGAGGGTTGGAACTCCCTGCATGGACGGCAGGCGCACCGGTTTATTCCCGGCATCCGGCAAAACCGACCAAGGCCTCAATCGTTCGGCAAGTTCGGCACATCGAGCACGTCGAGAAAACCAAAACGGGTGAAGTCGCTCATGCGCATGGGGTAGAGCTTGCCGATGAGGTGGTCGCACTCATGCTGCACCACGCGCGCATGAAAGCCTTGCACCGTGCGGTCGATGGGCTGGCCATGCTGATCGCGGCCGGTGTAACGGATGCTGGCATGGCGCGGCACCACGCCGCGCAGCCCCGGCACCGACAGGCAACCCTCCCAGCCCTCTTCCTGCGCATCCGACAAGGGTGTGATCCCGGGGTTGCACAGCACCGTGAACGGCACTTCGGGTGCGTCCGGGTAGCGCACGTTGTGGGTGAAACCGAAGATCACCACGGCCAGATCGACGCCGATCTGCGGCGCGGCAAGGCCGGCACCGTCGGCCGCCTTCATCGTGTCGATCAAGTCCATCACCAGCGCGTGCAACTCCGGCGTGTCGAACGCCTGCACCGGCGGCGCCACGCGCAGCAGGCGCGCGTCGCCCATTTTCAAAATCTCTCGAACCGCCACGGCAACCCTCCTCGATCGGCACTCGGCACCAGCTTGAGCGGGAACAAGGCATCCGGCCCCGGCCCCTGATCAACGCTGGCTAGACAGGCGTTTGCGACAACACAGCCATCAGGTCGGCGAAGCGCTCGCCCTGGACCATCACGTGCCCGCGCAAAGCCAGCGCGGCGCGATCGCCATCGCCGGCACGCAAGGCGTCGACGACGGCCTGATGCTCACTGTAGGACGCTTGCAGACGGCCCTTGACGCGAAGTTGCAGCCGCCGGTAGGGGCGCAAACGGCGGTGCAGGGCCTGGGCCTGATCGCACAGAAAACTGCTGTGACTGCCGGCGTAGATCAGGTTGTGGAAATGCTCGTTCAGGTGGTAGTAGCGGTCGGCATCTCCCGCGTTGCGCGCGGCCTCGCAGGCCGTGTGAGCCGCCTCGAGCGCGAGCAGCTCGGCGGCCGGCATGCGCCGTGCAGCATGCCGGCCGCACATGGCTTCGAGTTCGGCCATGACCTCGAACATCTCGATCAGCCGCTGGGGCGAGATTCGGGCCACGGTCGCGCCGTGTCGATGCCGGATGTCAACCATGCCGGCCGACGCCAGTTGCATCAAGGCTTCACGAACCGGCGTGCGCGACACCCCGAAGCGCTGCGTCAGCTCGGCCTCTTCGAGCGGCGCGCCGGGGGGCAGTTCGCCGGTCGCGATGTTTTCTTCGATGGTCTCGCGCAGGCGATCGGCCAGGGAAATGCTCTTGTCCATGCGTTGGAATGCTAGCGGTTTTGCCCATGATGACGGCTAGGCGCCGCCTGTTGTGTTCTGGAAAACCCCGTATTGCGCATACATAAATTACAACAAAGAATACACAAGAATCATTTTTGTATTTTTACGGACCGGACCCTTGGAATCCACCCCTGCATCCGTCCCCATGGAGCGTCAAGCCTTGGGGTGGAACACCCGGCGCGCGGAGAAGATGCGGCGCCTGAACGCTGTCGCCCCCCTGGCGCGCGGCTGCCTCTTGCCCACGCAGCACATGACGCAGGCCCTGGAGTTGCTGTTGATGCCCGGCGATCGCGTCGCGCTCGAAGGCAACAACCAGAAGCAGGCTGACTTCCTCTCGCGCAGCCTGGCACAGGTCGATAGCCGCCGTGTGCACGATCTGCACCTGTTGATTTCGAGCATCAGCCGACCCGAGCACCTGTCGCTGTTCGAGAGCGGTATCGCGCGACGGGTGGATTTCGCGTTTGCCGGGCCGCAGAGCTTGCGCGTGGCCCAACTGCTGGAGGACGGCAAGCTGGAGATCGGTGCGATTCACACCTATGTCGAGTTGTACGCGCGGATGTTCATCGACCTGACCCCGCAAGTCGCGCTGGTTTGCGCCGAGAAGGCCGACGCGCAGGGCAACCTCTACACCGGGCCGAATACCGAGGACACGCCCACCATCGTCGAGGCCACCGCATTCCGGCAGGGCATCGTCATTGCCCAGGTCAATGAATGGGTCGACGAGCTTCCACGGGTCGACATTCCTGGCTCCTGGGTCGACTTCGTGGTCGTTGCCGACCGGCCTTTCGCCATCGAGCCGCTGTTCACCCGAGATCCGCGCCACATCACCGATCTGCAGGTGCTGATGGGGATGATGGCCATCCGCGGCATCTACGAGCGCTACCAGGTGACCTCGCTGAACCACGGCATCGGCTACGACACCGCCGCGATCGAATTGCTGCTCCCCACCTATGCCGAGTCACTCGGGCTGAAGGGAAAGATCTGCCGCAACTGGGCGCTCAACCCGCACCCCACGCTGATTCCGGCGATCGAGAGCGGCTGGGCCGAGAGCGTGCATTGCTTCGGCAGCGAAGTCGGCATGGAAAACTACGTTGCCGCACGCTCCGACGTGTTCTTCATCGGACGCGACGGCTCGATGCGCTCCAACCGGGTGCTGTGCCAGCTGGCGGGGCAGTACGGGGTGGACCTGTTCATCGGCTCGACCTTGCAGATGGACGCGGACGCCCACTCCTCGACCGTGACGCTGGGCCGATTGACCGGCTTCGGGGGGGCCCCGAACATGGGGCATGACCCGCGCGGCCGCCGCCACCCCACTCCGGCCTGGCTCTCGCTGATCACCGCCGACGCCCCGGTTGTTCGGGGGCGCAAGCTGGTGGTGCAACTGGTCGAGACCTACCAGAAGGGCGGCGTGCCGGCGCTGGTGGATTCGCTCGACGCCATCGCGGTGGGGCACAAGAGCGGGATGCCGATCGCGCCGATCATGATCTACGGCGATGACGTCACCCATGTGGTGACCGAAGAGGGCATCGCCTATCTGTACAAGGCGCAGGGCCAGGAGGAGCGCCGTGCCGCGCTGGCGGCGATTGCCGGCGTCACGCCCATCGGCCAGCGCTCGGACGCGGCCGTGGCACGCAACCTGCATGCGCGCGGCATCGTCGCCTATCCGGCCGACCTCGGCGTCAGTCCGCTGCAGGCCAAGCGTTCCCTGCTGGCGGCGCGCAGCATCGAGGATCTGGTGGACTGGTCGGGGGGGCTGTACCAACCGCCCTCGCGGTTTCGAAGCTGGTGAGGCTGCGCATGCTCGCGTCATCGCCAAGACCCTGCCCGGCGCCGCGTGCCGCCTCGGCCGAAGACTGGGCAGAGCGTGCGGTTCAGGCTCTGCGCGACGAAGCCCTGCTGACGCCCAAGCCGGCCCTGGTCGACAGGCGCGGCAGCGGCGCCCACCATGATCTCGACCTCGCGCGCATGCTGCGCTCGGCGGAGGCGCTGCGCCTGCCCTTCACCCAGATGGCGCGCGCCGCGCAGGCGGCCAGCCCCTCGTGCGCCCTGCGCACGCAACTGGCTGGCATCGGCCGCTGCGCCGAGCAGCGCATGTTGATGGCCACCGGCGGGGCGAACGCCCATCGCGGGGCCATCTGGGCACTGGGCTTGCTCGTCGCGGCCGCAGCGCTGCACGGCGAGCGGGGCATCGAGGCCGAGCGGCTGGCCTCGACCGCTGCAGCCATCGCACGCCACCCCGATCGCGACGCTGCCGACACCGACTCGCATGGCGCGCGCGTCGGCCGCCGTTATGGCGTGGGGGGAGCGAAGGCCGAAGCCTGCGACGGTTTTCCCCACGCCCTGCGGCTCGGATTGCCTCGCCTGCGCCAAGCCCGGGCACGCGGCGGCAGCGAGCAACACGCCAGGCTCGACGCGCTGCTGGCGATCATGTCCAGGCTCGCCGACACCTGCCTGCTGCATCGCGCCGGACCCTTGGCGCTGGCGACGGCGCGGCATGGTGCGCAGTCGGTGCTCGACCTGGGCGGCAGCGGCACGGAGCAGGGCATGCAGGCTCTCAGGCGGCTCGACCACGCACTGGTGCTGCTGCATGCGTCGCCCGGTGGCAGTGCCGATCTTCTGGCGGTCACCCTTTTTCTCGACGGCACCGCGCCTCTGCCCGCCAGTGCCTGATGCAACCCCGACCCAAGCATGGAAACACTCGACTTTGCATTCGCCGCCAGCCAGCCGACGCGCCAACGCGCGCACATCGGCGTGGTCGGCTCAGGAGATCTGGAGGTCCTGATCGAACCCGCCGCCGAAGCGATGGCGCGGGTCACGGTCCGCACCAGCGTGGATGGCTACGCCGCCATCTGGCAACGCGTGCTGGAGCGCTTTTTCGCCCGTCATCCCTCGGCCGTGCGGGTCGAGATCAACGATTTCGGCGCCACCCCCGGAGTCGTGACCCTGCGCCTGGAGCAGGCGCTGGAGGCCAGCCAGGCATGAACGCATCCCGGAACACGCCGAGCTTCATCGAACTCGGAGGACGCGAGCGCGCCCAGGTGGTTCTCGATCCCGGCAGCCAGCGCGAACTGCTCGGGCCGTTCGAGCGGCTGATGTCGCCCTGGCTCGCGCGCCAGGGGATCGTGCCCCAATCCGACGACGGGGTCATCATCGTCAAGGGCGCACTCGACGGCCATCCAGCGGTCGTGCTGGCCATCGAGAGCGGATTCCAGGGCGGGAGCATCGGCGAAGTCTCGGGCGCCAAGATCGCAGGGACGCTTGAACTGGCTTTGCGCGACTGCGAGGCTGGCCGGCCCGTCTGGCCCATCCTGCTGCTGGAAACCGGTGGCGTGCGTCTGCAAGAGGCCAATCTCGGGTTGGCGGCAATCGCCGAGATTCAGTCGGCCATCGTCGCCCTGCGGCGCCATGTCCCCGTGGTCGGCGTCGTCGCCGGCCTGGTCGGGTGCTTCGGTGGCATGTCGCTGGTGGCCGCGCTGTGCAGCCGTCTCGTGCTCACACGGCAGGCAAGGCTCGGCATGAACGGCCCGGAGGTGATCGAGCAGGAAGCCGGATTGGAGGAACTCGACGCGCACGACCGTCGCCTGATCTGGAGCCTGATCGGCGGTGAACAACGCTGCGCCACCGGTCTGGCCGATCGCCTGGTCGATGACGACGCCGCACAGGTGCGCAGCGCTGTGCGGCAAGCCTGCACCGAGTCTCGCCCGGGTCCGGCGCGCAGCGAATCCGTGGCGGCCTACCAGCGTCGCATCGAACGTGCAGCTCCGCTCGAGCATCTCGATGGCCCTGGCTTGCGCGTGCTGTGGAATCCGGAGGTGCAAGAGCCATGAGCCCCTTGTCAACGCGGGGACGCACCTGGTTCGATGCCCTGCGCGGCACCGCCCCCGTCCTGCCCGGCCTGCCGCACTCGGTGCTGGCGTCCGATGCCCTCCTGGGCGAGCAACCCACCCGCCTCGTGGCCGTGGTTCCGGACCCCGCCAGCCCCTTCCGGCGTGCGCGCCGGGGCGAAGTCGGGCTGCGCGAGGGCTGGGCGCTGGCGCAAACCGTGCGCGACGCCATGGCGCTGAGCACGCACGGCCCCAGGCCCTTGCTGCTGGCCATCGTCGACGTGCCCAGCCAGGCCTACGGCCGCCGCGAAGAGTTGCTCGGCATTCATCTGGCCTGCGCTGCAGCGGTGGATGCCTATGCCTCGGCCCGCTTGGCCGGACACCCCGTCATTGCGCTGCTCGTCGGCGCCGCGATGTCTGGAGCATTCCTAGCCCATGGCTACCAGGCGCACCGCATCCTGGCGCTCGACGATGCCGCCGTCATGGTGCATGCGATGGGGCGCGAGGCGGCGGCGCGGGTCACGCGGCGCAGCCTTGATGAACTCGACCAGCTGGGCATCACGAATCCCCCCATGTCCTACCGCATCATGGACTACGCGCGCCTGGGTTTGCTGCACGAACTCGTCACCGGGGTTCAGGCGGAGGCACCAACGGATCGCGACATCGCCAAAGTTCGGCAGGCGGTCCTGGCAGCCCTGGCCAGCATCGGGCCCGACGAAACCGACCTGGCTGCGAGGCTGACCTCACCGACGGCGCAAACCGGCCGGGCCGCATCGCGCGAGGTTCGCGAGCGCCTGGCGGCGCAATGGTGACCCGTGATGCCTGCACCCATGGAAAGCACCGCAGCGTGGCAGCCGCACCAGCAAGCCTGCCCCCACAGCGCTCCGGCCATGTGGCAGCCGCATGACCTCTTGTGTGTGACCGCCCCCAACAGCCCGCCAGCAGGGTCCCTCCGAGGAGGACAGGAACACTCGGGAGCGGCCCTTCGTGGTCTTGCGACCGCCCCCAACAGCCCGCCAGCAGGCCCCCTCCGAGGAGGGCAGGAACACTTCGGATCGGCCCTGCATGGTCTTGCGACCGCTTCGGACAGCCCGCCAGGGGATGCTCGGCCAGGAAGCCTGTGCAACTCGGGGGTGGGGTCTGCCCTGTTGTGCCGCGACCAGATCCTTGCGGCGTTCGCCTTCGACAGCTTGCCTCCCGATTGGGTTGTGCGCTCCTTGTCCCAGGCGCCGTGGGTCGTCGTGCGGCGTGCGCCCTGGCGCGCGAACCGCATACCGGTCGGCATTCGCGGTGGCGCCCGCACCCAGCGCGCTGCCGCCTGGCTGGATCCGCGGCATGTCGAACGCAGGCTGGCACCGTGGGAACTGCGCGGCCGGGCCAGCGCGCTGGAGGCATCGCGCCTCGCCCTGCCGGCCATGCAGGCCCTCGCCGCGGTGGAACAAGCCTGGAGCGACTGGCCAGATTTGTGCTGGGGCCCGGGCGGCAGCGTGGGGTTCGAGCTGGCGACCGGCCTTGCCAGCGTCGGCAACGGCAGCGACCTCGATCTGGTGGTGCGGCTCGCGCGCGCCATCTCCCGGTCCGAAGCCCGGGCGCTGTGGAAACGACTGCCGCACCCGGGTCAGGCTCGCATCGACGTGCAACTGCAAACGCCAGCCGGCGCCGTGGCCCTGTCCGAGTATGCGATGGGCGCTGGCCCCATGCTGCTGCGCAGCGCCCGGGGCGTGCGACTGACGCGCGATCCATGGGCCGAAACGCCGTGGGCCGAGGTCGCATGAAGCTGGCCTTCCTTTGTCCGGGACAAGGTGCGCAGTCACCCGGTTTTCTGCGTCGGCTGCCGCCACACGCCGAGGTGGAGCGCACACTCGACGAGGCCAGCCACGTCCTGCAGCGCGACGTGCGCCGTCTGGACGGTGCCCTGGAACTGCGCTCGACCGTGGCCGCCCAACTGTCCATCGTGGTGGCCGGCGTTGCCCTGGCGCGTGCTCTCGAAGCCCAAGGCCTGCGTCCCGACGCGGTCGCGGGCCTGTCGGTGGGAGCATTCACCGCAGCCGTGATCGTCGGCTCGCTGGCTTTCGACCAGGCCCTGCGCGTGGTGTTGCTGCGCGCCACGCTGATGGAGCAGGCCTACCCGCAGGGCTACGGCATGGCCGTGATCGTGGGCCTTGGCCAACGCAGTGTGGAGCACATCCTGCGCTCGGCCGTACCGGCCGGTGCCACCGCCGAGCAACAGGCTTACCTGGCCAACTTCAACGGGCCAGCCCAGTTCGTCATTGCCGGCGCCGACGCTGCGCTGGACCAGGCTCTGCGCGATGCCCGCAACCTCGGCGCGCGGCGTGCCGAGCGGCTCGACGTGGCCGTGCCCTCGCACTGCGTGCTGCTGGCCGGTGTCGCGCAAGCGCTGCGCGACGCGCTGCGCGACTGCCCTGTTCAGGCCCCGCGGGTGCCTTATGTCGGCAATCGAAGCGGGCGCCTGCTCGGGTCGGCCGAGGCCATCGCCGCCGACCTGGCGGACAACGTCATGGCCCCTGTGCGGTGGCATGACGGCACCACGGTGTTGCACGAGCATGGGGTACGCCAATTCATCGAACTGCCCCCCGGGCAGACGCTGACGCAACTGGCTCAGTCGACTTTCGAGACGGTGCAAGCCGTGTCCGCAGAGGGTTCCGACCTGCGCTCCCTGGTTCTCGGTGCGCGACGGTTGGCAAACCAGCATGGAGGATGAACCCAACCGGACATGACCATGCACGCAGCACCAACGGATGCAACCCCGGCATGTGCCTGTCAGTTCGGCTCGGGGCCGTTTGCACGGCATCACCTACCCGGGAATCTCAACCCGGAACAATCGAAGGAGACAAGCGATGGACAGCAACACCCTGGCCGCCACAGTTCGGCCGACGCGCACACCCTTGAATCGTGACCAGATTCGAGGTTTCTGGGCAGCCTGGTTCGGCTGGACGCTCGATGGCATGGATTCGATCATTTACGCCCTGGTCCTGGTTCCGGCACTGACCGAATTGCTGCCCAAGTCGGGGATCGCCGCCACGCCCGGAAACATCGGCCTGGCAGGCTCGGTCCTGTTTGCACTCTTTCTCGTCGGCTGGGGGCTGTCGTTCATCTGGGGGCCCATCGCCGACCGATTCGGCCGCACGCGCGTGCTCGCGGCCACGATCTTCGGCTACGCCTTGTTCACCGGCCTGGCTGCGCTGTCCCAGAATGTCTGGGAACTCGCGATCTTCCGCATGCTCGCCGGCATCGGCATCGGCGGCGAGTGGGCGCTTGCGGGAACCTACGTCGCCGAATCCTGGCCGGAGGACCGCCGCAAAATGGGCGCCGGATTCCTCCAGACTGGCTACTACGCCGGGTTCTTCATCGCCGCGGCGCTCAACTACACCGTCGGCGCGCACTACGGCTGGCGGGCGATGTTCCTGTGCGGCCTCGTGCCCGTGGTTGTCTCCATCTACACGATGCTCAAGGTCCGCGAGCCCGAGCGCTGGGAACAGGCCGGAAAGCAGGCCAAGCAGCGCAGCCCGCTTCGCGAAATCTTCAGCCCGCAGTACCGGCGCCGCACCCTGGTGAATTCCACGCTGCTGACCGTCGCCATCATCGGCCTGTGGGCCGGCGCGGTGTACGAGCCTGCGGCCATCATCATCCTGGCGAAAAAAGAAGGCATGACGCTCATCCAGGCGGTGCACATGGCGTCCATCGGCACGGGCATCCTCTCCATCGGCACCATTCTTGGTTGCCTGGCCCTTCCCCTGCTGGCCGAGCGCTTCGGTCGCAAAAGCACCCTGGCCTTTTATTTTCTCGGGATGGCCGCCTTCATCGCCCTGAGTTTCGGCTGGGCGTTCTACCTGCCCAACGGGCTCGACACCTTCATCGTGACCCTGTTCTTCCTGGGATTCTTCGGCGGCAATTTTGCGATGTTCAGCCTGTGGCTGCCCGAGCAATACGAAACACGCGTGCGCGCAACGGCCTTCGCCTTCAACACGTCGGTCGGGCGCTTCATCGGCGCGGGTGTGAACTTCGTGCTGGCAGCCTCGGTCAGCACGATGGGCACGCTCGGAACACCCGTCGCCTACACGGCACTGGCCTTTGTCGCCGGCCTTGCCGTCATCCCGTTCGCCCTGGAAACGAAAGGCCGTGAACTGCCGCAATGAGTGGCCGTGATGTCTGCGGGTTCGGGCCCGCGATCGGACCTGGACAGCTGCGCTGCAACGGTCCCCTGCGTGGCCCAGACGGGCTCGCGGGCCGGGCAAACCCAGCCGCGTCACGCCGTGGCTACGGGTGCCGTCGAGCCGGTCCAGGGCCGGCTCGATGGCGCTCCCCAGGGCAAGCACCAAGCTAAGATCGGCTGCTGCGCGTAGCCTCCGCTCGCGGTCGGACGCATCATGAATCTGCGCCTCAAACTCCTGCTCGTCGCCACCGTGCCCCTGGCATTGGTCTTTGCGCTCACGAGTTGGGTGCTGCACGCGCAAGAGGCCGACCTTTCGCGCCACCAGCAGGAATTGCTGCGCGCTGCCTATTCCGATGCCACGCGCGCCGAGTTGCGCCACTACGTGGCACTGGCGCTGAGCACGGTCAGCCCGCTCTACAACACCGGCCGCGACGACGACGACGTGAAGCGGCTGGCGATGCAGCAACTGGTCAACCTCGACTACGGCCAGGACGGCTACTTTTTTCTCTACGACTACAGCGGTCGCAACCTCATGCACCCGCGGCAGCCCGAGCTCGTCGGTCGAAACCTGATCGATCTGCGCGACGGCCGGGGCCAGCCGGTGATCCGGCAGATGATCGACAAGGCGCGAGCCGGCGGCGGCTTCGTCGAGTATCTGTGGAACCGGCCGTCGTTGCACCGCGACTCGCCCAAGCTCGGCTACGTCACCGGGCTCGATCGTTGGCAGTGGATGATCGGCACCGGCACCTACACCGACGACATCGAGCGGCTGACGCAGGAACTCGACGCGCAACTCGCGGCCAGCCTGCGCACGACGCAGCGCTGGGTTGCGGCGGCCACGGCCCTGTCGATCGGTGTCATCCTGGCCAGCGTGCTGGGGCTGTCGATCACGGAACTGCGCGCCGCCGATGCCAAGCTGATGCTGCTGGCGCGGCGCCTGGTGCGCTCGCAGGAGCACGAACGTGCCTGGCTGTCGCGCGAACTGCACGACGGCACCAGCCAGACCCTGGTGTCGGCCAAGCTGCTGACCGAGAGCGCGATCCAGCGTCTTCCCGACGATGAGGCCACCGTGCGCCCGCTGTTGCAGCGGTCGCTGGCACGGCTGAGTCAGGCGCTGGACGGCGTGCGCGACATCTCGCACCGCGTGCGCCCGACCGAGCTGGACATGCTGGGGCTGGCTGCTGCGCTGCGGCAACTGGGCGAGGAAAGCTGCACCGCTGCCGGCCTGGACTTCAGCTTCGAAGGCAGCGCCGAGGAGCCGCAGGGCCTGTCCGACGAGGTGCGCACCACGCTGTTCCGCGTCATCCAGGAAGCGCTGGCCAACGTGCTCAAACATGCCCAGGCACGGCACGTGCGGTTGGTGCTGGACAGCGGCAATGCCGGGCTGCGACTGACGCTGCAGGACGACGGCCACGGCTTCGACCTGGGCGCCGTGGCGCAGCACCCGCGTCGCGGCATCGGCCTGCGCAACATGCGTGAACGGCTGAGCGATGTCGGCGGGCGCCTGGAGGTGACTTCAGACGCCGGGGGCACGCGCATCGTCGCCGAAGTGCCGCGCGTGACGAGCCCGCGCAGGGTGGTGCCATGAGCGTGACCGAAGCCGTCACGACGCTGCGCGTGCTGCTGGTCGACGACCACCCTCTCGTGCGCGAGGGCATCGCCGCGCGCCTGGGCTCCGAACCCGGCATCGAGGTCGTCGGCGAGGCCGGCGACGCCGCCAGCGCGCTCGCGTGCGTGCCCAGGCTGCGCCCGGCCATCGTGCTCACCGACATCGGCATGAAGGGCGTCAACGGCATCGAGCTGACGCGGCGGCTGCTGGTGCTGGACCCTTCGCTGCGGGTGCTGGTGCTGAGCATGTACGACAGCGCCGACTACGCGCAGCAGGCCTTGGCCGCCGGCGCACTCGGCTACGTGCTGAAGGATGCGCCTTCAGCCGAGATCGTGGCGGCGCTGCGCAGCGTCGCCGCCGGCGGCACCTTCCTCAGCCCGGCACTGGCGCAGCGACTCTTCCGCCAGGCGCCTGCGCCACGCACCCAGCTGTCCGAGCGTGAGCAGCAGATCCTGGCCTTGCTCGCACAGGGGCTGTCCAGCAAGCAGATCGCGCGCACGCTCGACATCGGTGTGCGCACGGTCGAGACGCACCGCCAGGCGATCCGGCGCAAGCTCGACCTGGCCGGCCAGGCCGAGCTCATCCGCTACGCCGTGGAGCATGCGCGAGGCGGATTGCCGCAGCCGTAGGCGCGCTGCCGGGTTTTCCAGTACGTGTTGCTGCGCAGTCGCACTGCGTAATGCGACGGAAGTCGCCAGCGGCGTCAGGCACGACCATGTAGGTCAAGCAGCGGGCCTGTCGCACGCTGACCTTTCCCTACTGTGGAGACCAACATGTACCACCCCATTCGCACGCTCGCCGCCTCGCTGGTGCTTGCCTTTTCAGCCGTCGCCGCACAGGCCGCCGAACCGATCAAGATCGGCGTCGACGGTCCGTTCACGGGCGGCTCGTCGTCCATGGGTGTGTCGATGCGCGACGGCGTGCGCATGGCCGTCGACGAGATCAACAAGACCGGCGGCGTGCTCGGGCGCCCGATCGTCCTGGTCGAGCGCGACGACGAAGCGAAGAACGAACGCGGCGTGCAGATCGCCCAGGAGCTGATCAACAAGGAGAAGGTCGTTGCCGTCGTCGGCTACATCAACACCGGCGTGGCGCTGGCCTCGCAGCGCTTCTTCCAGGAGGCCAAGATTCCGGTCATGAACAACGTCGCCACCGGCACGCTGGTGACGCACCAGTTCGATGACCAGCCCGAGAACTACGTCTTCCGCAACGCCGCGCACGACAGCATCCAGGCCCCGATGATCGTCGAGGAAGCCGTGACGCGCAGAGGCTACAAGCGCGTGGCGATCCTGTCGGACTCCACCAACTACGGCCAGCTCGGCCGCGCCGACCTCGAGGCCGCGCTGGCGCAAAAGGGCATCAAGGCCGTGGCGGTGGAAAAGTTCAACATCAAGGACGTCGACATGACGCCGCAGTTGCTGAAGGCCAAGGAGGCCGGCGCCGAGGCGGTCCTGACCTATGGCATCGGCCCCGAGCTGGCGCAGATCGCCAACGGCATGACCAAACTGGGCTGGAAGGTCCCGATGATCGGCAGCTGGACGCTGTCGATGGCCAACTTCATCGACAACGCTGGCCCCGGCGGCGAAGGCGCACGCATGCCACAGACCTTCATCCAGCAGCCGACGACGCCCAAGCGCCAGTCCTTCATCGTGACCTACCTGAGGACCTTCAACCCGAAGAACGGCCGCATCGACTCACCGGTGTCGGCAGCGCAGGGCTATGACTCGATCTACCTGCTGACCGCGGCCATCAAGCAGGCCGGCAGCACGGACGGTCCGAAGATCAAGGCCGCACTCGAGAACCTGAAGGCGCCGGTCGAGGGCGTCGTCACCACCTACAACAAGCCCTACACCGCCAAGGATCACGAGGCGATCACCGTCAACATCCCGGTGTTCGGCGAGGTCAAGGGTCAGCGTGTGGTCTACGCCTACGAAGCCGATGCCAAGACGGCGTCGGAGGTGCGCGTCAAGGACGCCAATGCCAAGGGCGCGCTGGTGGCCCCGGTCAAGAAGTAAGGCAGGCAGTCCCCCGACCGCCGGCGCGCGTCGCGCGCCGGCCTTTGTTTGCTCGATCAGGTCCGGCTTCGCGCCGGCCCCACGAATCTCCACGCCATGCAGATCCTGACCCAACTCGTCTTCAGCGGCATTGCGCTGGGGATGATCTACGCCGTCATCGCGTTCGGCTACCAACTCACCTTCGCGACCTCGGACACGCTGAACTTCGGCCAGGGCGATGCGCTGATGCTCGGGGCTCTGGTGGGGCTGACCTTGGTCGACCGCATGGGCATGAACTACTGGCTCGCGATCCCCCTGGTGCTGGCTTTCGGTGCCGTGCAGGGGGCCTTCGTCGAGCGCATCGGCGTGCGTCCGGCGATCAAGATCAAAAGCGAATTCGGCTGGATCATGTCGACCATCGCCCTGGGCATCATCTTCAAGAACGTGGCCGAGAACCTCTGGGGCCGCGACGACTTGAAGTTCCCCTCGCCGTTGCCCGAGTCGCCCCTGCACGTTCTGGGGGCCAACGTGATGCCGATGGAGATCCTGGTGGTCTTCGGTGCGCTGGCCATGATGCTGGCGGTGGAACTGTTCAACCGCCGCTCGATTTACGGCAAGGCCGTGGTCGCCACCTTCAATGACCGCGACGCCGCCAAGCTGATGGGCATCGACACCGGCCGCGTCATCACCTTCTCCTACGCGCTGTCCTCGCTGACCGCGGCTTTCGCCGGCATGCTGATTGCGCCGCTCACGCTGACCGGCGCCACCATGGGCGCCGTGCTGGGGTTGAAGGCCTTCGCCGTGGCCATCATCGGCGGCCTGACCAGCGGCCTGGGCATCGTGATCGGTGGCTTGATCCTGGGCATCGCCGAAACCACGACGGGCTACTACATCTCCACCGGCTACAAGGACGTGCCCGGCCTGGTCCTGCTGCTGGCCGTTCTCGCGCTCAAGCCCGCCGGCCTGTTCGGCAAGACCGCCATCAAGAAAGTTTGAAACCATGAACACCGTGACCAACCCCATCGCTGCGCCGGTGTCCACGCCCGGCTTGCTGGCCAGCGTCGGCCGCGGCCCGCTGCTGCTCGGCGTGCTGGCCATTGCCGCGCTCGCGGCCTTTCCTCTGGCGGTGCACAACCCTTATTACGTGCACCTGGTCGAGACGATCCTGATCTACGCCATCGTGCTGTTCGGCCTGGACATCGTGGTCGGCTACACCGGGCAGGTTTCCCTGGGCCATGCCGGCCTGTTCGGTATCGGCGCCTACACCGCGGGGGTGCTGGTGTTCAAGCTCGGGGTGCCGCTGTGGATGACGCTGCCGGCCGCGATCGCCGTCACGGCCGGCTTCGGTGCGCTGCTGGCGCTTCCTGCATTGCGCGTCAGCGGGCCTTATCTCGCGATGGTGACCTTGGCTTTCGGCACCATCATCCAGATTCTCATCAACGAGATGAGCTTTCTCACCGAGGGGCCGCTGGGCATCAAGCTCGCCAAGCCGGAGGTGTTCGGCCACAGGCTCGACGAGACCCAGTTCTTCTGGCTCGTCTCGGTGATGCTGCTGCTGGCGCTGCTGGTCGTGCACCGGGTGCTGCGCTCCCACCTTGGCCGCGCCTTCGAAGCCCTTCGCGGCAGCCCGGTCGCCTCGGACTGCATGGGCGTCTCGGTCTACCGCTACAAGGTCTATGCCTTCGTCATCAGTGCCGGCCTGGCCGGGCTCGCCGGCGCGCTGTATGCCTATTCCGAGCAGTACATCAGCCCCAACACCTACAACTTCGAGCTCACGGTGTTGTTCCTGCTGGCCGTGATCATGGGCGGGCGCAAGAGCCGCACCGGCGCATTGCTGGGCGCAGCGATCATCGTGCTGCTGCCCAAGCTGCTGGACGATCTGCAGTGGTTCCGCACCGGCGCCGTGGCGCTGGCGGTGCTGATGGTGCTGGGCGCTGCGGTGTTGCTGGCTCGCCGCCGCACGACCGTGCAGCGGGTGGCGATTCCGGTGGCCGGCAGCATCGCGCTGGCAGCCGTGTCGTTCGTGCTGCAGTCGATGACCGACTGGCGCCTGTCGGTGTTCGGCGTCATCACGCTGTTTGTCGTCTACTACCTGCAAGATGGCATCGTCGGCTTCGTGCGCAAGGCACTTGGCAGGCCGGTGATGGCGAAGGCGGTCAACGAAGCGGCCGAGTCCGCATCACAACCCGAGGACGCGCTGGTGCGCGCCCGCGCCGATGCGCCGGCCGAGTTGCTGCTGGCACAGCAGGTGCTGATGCAGTTCGGCGGTCTGAAGGCGCTGAACCAGGTTGACCTGCGGGTGATGCGCGGCACCGTGCACGGCCTGATCGGCCCCAACGGATCGGGCAAGAGCACGATGATGAACGTGCTCACCGGGATCTACCAGCCCACCGCCGGAGCGATCACCTTCGCCGGCACGCCGGTGAACGGTCGCACGCCGTCGGACATCGCGCTGTCGGGCATCGCCCGGACCTTCCAGAACGTTCAGCTGTTCGGCGAGATGAGCGCTCTGAACAACGTCATGGTCGGCTTGCATCACACCTTCGCCAGCCACATGCTCGACGTCGCGCTGCACTTGCCGCGCTACCGGCGCGAGCATGCGCAGGCCACCGCACGCGCACTGGCGCTGCTGCGTTTTGTCGGTCTGGCCGATCTGGCTCACGAGGAGGCGCGCAACCTGCCCTACGGCAAGCAGCGGCTGCTGGAGATTGCGCGTGCGCTGGCGCTGGACCCGCAACTGCTGCTGCTCGATGAGCCGGCCGCCGGCCTGACCGCGCCCGATATCAAGGAACTGGTGGCCATCATCGCCAAAATCCGGGCGCACGGCATCACCCTGATCCTGATCGAGCACCACATGGACGTGGTGATGGCCATCTGCGACACCGTGAGCGTGCTCGACTTCGGCCAGAAGATCGCCGATGGCCCACCGGCTGCCGTGCGCAGCGACCCCAAGGTCATCGAGGCCTACCTGGGCGGCGAAGCTGCATGAACCTGCCCCTCCCACGCTTGTCGCCACGCTCCGGCGCCGCCCCCCGCGGGGGTTCGGCCGGATTCGGGGCGGCGCGGCGCCAGACCGAGAACCCAACATGCTGACCATCCGCAACCTGCACGCCGGCTACGGCAAGGTCGAAGTCCTGCACGGCGTCACGATCGAGGTGCCGAAAGGCCAAGTCGTGACACTGATCGGCTCCAACGGCGCCGGCAAGACGACGACCATGCGCGCCGTCTCCGGGATGATCGCGCCGCAGGAGGGCGACATCGTTCTCAACGGCAAGGTCATCGCCGGGCTCGAGTCCTTCCACATCGCGCGTCTGGGCCTGGCGCACTCGCCCGAAGGCCGGCGCGTCTTCGGGACCATGTCGGTGGCCGACAACCTGCTGCTCGGCGCGTTCCCGCGCCTGACCGGATCGAGGACGCGCGGCGACGTCCAGCGCGACCTGGAGCGTGCGCTGGAGCTGTTTCCTCGACTGATGGAACGCCGCACGCAACTCGCCGGCACCCTGTCCGGCGGCGAGCAGCAAATGCTGGCAATGGCGCGCGCCGTGATGCTGAACCCGGACGTCGTGCTGCTCGATGAACCGTCGATGGGACTGGCACCGATCCTCGTCGACGAAGTGTTCAAGATCATCGGCCGCTTGAAGGCGCAGGGCGTGACGATGCTGCTGGTGGAACAGTTCGCGGCCGCCGCGCTGGCCGTGGCCGACTACGGCTACGTGCTGGAAAACGGGCGCATCTCGGTGCACGGCCCGGCACACCAGTTGCGCGACGATCCCGCCGTGCAGGCGGCCTACCTGGGCGGTGGCACGCACTGATCGGCCGTTGAGCATGCCAAGCCATCGCGCGCCTGGCATGCACCCGGTGGCCATCGCCTCGGCCGCACTGCCGAAGGTCTTGTGCACCGAGCAGGTCTCCACCGGCAGCGACAGCGGGATCCTGGGCCAGCCGCCGGGCGTGGCGGCCGGCATCACGCCGTTCAACCCCCCGGTCGGTGCCGGTCGTGTTTGGACGAAGCAACCTCGCGGCGCACGGCTGCCATTCGGTCCTTGCAGTCCCGGTTCGGCTGGTCCCGGCACGCCCGCTTGAAGGCTTTTGGGCTTCAAGTCGTCGGGGCATCACGCGCCGCAGGCCATGGCCTGCGCCCGCCACGGCTCAATTCACCGGGGTGAGCTTGGCGATGTTCAAGGCCAGCCATTTCACGCCGTGGCGCTTGAATCGAACCTGGGCGCGGGCGTCGAGGCTCTGGCCTTCGAGCGTGAGAATCACGCCTTCGCCGAACTTGGTGTGAAACACCGACTGGCCCACACGCAAACCGTGTCCCGCCACGGAGGGGCCGGCGGCCGAAGGCGTGAACGGCACGGCTGCCTCATCGCTCCAGGCCGCCCGCAGGCTGGGGGTGTAGAACGAGGGCGGCTTGCCGGCTTTGGGCGACAGCCACTTCAGCGTCGCTTCGGGCAATTCGTCGAAAAACCGGCTCCGCAGGTTGTAGCGCGTCTGGCCGTGCAGGATGCGGCTCTGTGCGTAGCTCAGGTAGAGGCGCTTGCGCGCGCGGGTGATGGCCACGTACATCAGCCGTCGCTCCTCCTCCACGCCATCGGTCTCGTTCATCGCGTTCTCGTGCGGGAACAGGCCCTCCTCCAGACCGGTGATGAACACGGCATCGAACTCCAACCCCTTGGCGGCGTGCACCGTCATCATCTGCACCGCGTCCTGCCCAGCCTGGGCCTGGTTGTCGCCGGCCTCCAGTGCGGCATGGGTGAGAAAGGCGGTGAGCGGCGAGAGCGTCTCGCCGGTGGCGGGGTCGATGGCTTGCAGGTTCTGCAGCGCCTGATCCGACAGCGGCCGCTCGCGCAGCGCCTCGGCGTCGAGGCCGAAGCCCTCCTGCGTGACGAATGCGGTGGCGGCGTTCACCAGTTCTTCCAGGTTTTCGACGCGGTCCTGGCCGTCGCGCTCGTTGCGGTAATGCTGCAGCAGGCCGAAGTCATCGAGCGCGCGGCGAACAAGGTCGGGAAGGCTCATGGCGGCGCAGTCCAGCCTGGCCTTGGCCAGCAGGTCGACAAAGGCCTGCAGACTGAGCGCACCGCGCCCGCCGAGGGCCGAGACGGCATCGGCCAGCGGCACGGCGCGCAGCCTGGCCGCGTCCTGCAACTGCTCCAGCGTGCGCGCGCCGATGCCGCGCGGCGGGAAGTTCACCACCCGCAGGAACGCGGTGTCGTCGTGCGGGTTGTCGAGCAGGCGCAGATAGGCCAGCGCATGCTTGATTTCGGCACGCTCGAAAAACCGCAGACCGCCGTACACCTTGTAGGGAATGGCGGCATTGAACAGGGCGCCCTCGATCACCCGCGACTGGGCGTTGGAGCGGTACAGCAGCGCGATCTGATCGCGCCTGCAACCATCGCGCAGCAGCAGGCGAATTTCCTCCACGACCCAGGCCGCCTCCTGATGGTCGCTGGGCTGCTCGATGACACGCACGGGCTCGCCTGCGCCGGCCTCGGTGCGCAAGTTCTTGCCCAGGCGGCGGTTGTTGTGGGCGATGAGGTGGTTGGCGGTGTCGAGGATGTTGGCGTGCGAGCGGTAGTTGTGTTCCAGCTTGATGAGGTGGTGCACATGGAACTCGCGCTGGTAATCATCCATGTTGCCGACATTGGCCCCGCGAAAGGCGTAGATGCTCTGGTCGTCATCGCCCACGGCCACCACCGCGCTGGGCTGCGGCTCGTTCGGTCCGGCCAGCAGCTTGAGCCACAGGTATTGCAGGCGGTTGGTGTCCTGGAACTCGTCGATCAGGATATGGCGAAAGCGCGTGCGGTAATGCTGGCGAATCGCGTCGTGGTCGCGCAGCACCTCGTAGGTTCGCAGCAGCAACTCGGCAAAATCCGCCACGCCCTCGCGCTGGCACTGCGCCTCGTAGGCGGCGTACACCTCGGCCATCAAGCGGCTCTGGACGTCGCGCACCTCGCAGTCTTTGGCGCGCAATCCTTGCTCCTTCATGCCGTTGATGAACCACAGCACCTGTTTTGGCGGCGCGCGCTGCTCGTCCACGTTCAGGCCCTTGAGCAGGCGCTTCACGGCGGAGAGCTGGTCTTGCGTGTCCAGAATCTGGAAGGTCTGCGGCAGCCCGGCGGTTTTCGAGTGAGCGCGCAATAATCGGTTGCACAGGCCATGAAACGTGCCCACCCACATGCCCCGCACCGGCATGGGCAACATGGCCGAAAGCCGCGTCAGCATTTCCTTGGCCGCCTTGTTGGTGAACGTCACCGCCAGAACGCCCGCGGGGGAGACTTGTCCGGTGGAAATCAGCCAGGCGATGCGGGTGGTCAGCACCCGCGTCTTGCCGCTGCCGGCACCGGCCAGAATCAGCGCGTTTTCAGGGGGCAGCGTGACGGCGGCAAGCTGTTCGGGATTGAGATGCTGCAGCAGATCGGACATGGCGTCATTCTAGGAGTCCGACCCCGGCGCCGTCGTCGCGCCAAGCAGGCCCAGGAGCGGGTGCGAGACAATGTCATCCTTTCTTTGAAAGCGATCGCCCATGAGCATGAACAAAACCGATTTGGTCAAGAATCTGGCCAAAAAGCTCGACGGCAAGATGAAAACCGCAGGGGTGCCCGAGCGCTTTGCACAGGGTTCTGCCGCGGCCAGGCGGGCGCGCCCGAGCAGCCCCGCCGCGATCCATTTGGAGCCCGTCATCTGCCGCTTGCCACCGGCACTGGCGCAGCGCCTGCGTGAACGCGCGGTGGCGCACGAGGGCGGCATGCACGCGCTGATGGCACAGGCACTGGAAAACTGGCTGACGGCCAATCCGGTGAACTGAATCTCGCATGCCCCCTGCCGCACCCGAGCATTCTGACCGTTTGATGGATTCCCATGACTGAACTTGCCAAAGCGTTTGAACCCCACGACATCGAAGCCCGCTGGAGCGCACGCTGGGAGGAACTGGGCGTGTTCGCCCCCACGCTGGACGCCACCAGACCCTCGTTCTGCGTGCAGCTTCCCCCGCCCAACGTGACGGGCACGCTGCACATGGGCCATGCCTTCAACCAGACGGTGATGGACACCCTCACCCGCTACCACCGCATGCTGGGCGACAACACGCTGTGGGTGCCGGGCACCGACCACGCCGGCATTGCCACGCAGATCGTGGTGGAGCGGCAACTGCAGGCGCAAGGCGTGAACCGCCACGAGCTCGGCCGTGAAGCCTTTGTTTCCAAGGTTTGGGAGTGGAAGCAGCA
>JAJZDV010000029.1:0-2506 GCA_021846025.1 Pseudomonadota bacterium | reverse complement strand
CAGATCGTCGAGCCCATGCTCACCGACCAGTGGTTCGTCGCCACCACCAAACCCGGAGCGGACGGCAAGAGCATGGCGCAAAAGGCCATCGACGCGGTGGCCGGCGGCGACGTCAGGTTCGTGCCCGAGAACTGGGTCAACACCTACAACCAGTGGATGGGCAACATCCAGGACTGGTGCATCTCGCGCCAGCTCTGGTGGGGGCACCAGATTCCGGCCTGGTACGGCGAACTTGGGGAGATCTTCGTCGCTCGCAGCGAAGCCGAAGCGCGCGCCAAGGCACAGGCCGCCGGCTACACCGGCTCGCTCCAGCGCGACGAGGATGTGCTCGACACCTGGTATTCCTCAGCCCTGGTGCCGTTCTCCACCATGGGTTGGCCGCAGCCCACGCGCGAGATGGACCTGTTCCTGCCCTCGAGTGTGCTGGTCACCGGTTTCGACATCATCTTCTTCTGGGTGGCGCGCATGATCATGATGACCACCCACTTCACCGGCCAGGTGCCGTTCCGCCACGTCTACATCCACGGTCTGGTGCTGGATGCGCACGGCAAGAAGATGAGCAAGAGCGAAGGCAATGTGCTCGACCCGGTGGACCTGATCGACGGCATCGAACTCGCCCCGCTGCTGGACAAACGCACCACCGGCCTGCGCCGGCCCGAGACCGCACCTGCCGTGCGCAAGGCCACCGAAAAGGAATTCCCCGACGGCATCCCGGCCTACGGCGCCGACGCGCTGCGCTTCACCTTCGCCTCCATGGCCACGCTGGGCCGCAACATCAACTTCGACACCAAGCGCTGCGAGGGCTACCGCAACTTCTGCAACAAGCTGTGGAACGCCACGCGCTTCGTGCTGATGCAGGTCGACGGCCTGTCGGACTTCGACCGCGGCATGGGCCAATGCAACGGCTCCTGCGGTCCGGATGGGTCCATGCACTTTTCGGCTGCGGACCGCTGGATCGCCTCGCAGCTGCAGCGCACCGAGCAGGCGGTGGCGCAAGGCTTTGCCGACTACCGCCTGGACTTCGCGGCGCAGGCCATCTACCAGTTCGTCTGGGACGAGTACTGCGACTGGTATCTGGAAATCGCCAAGACCGAAATCGCCACCGGCAACCCCGCGCAGCAACGCGGCGCGCGCCGCACCCTGGTGCGCACCCTGGAAGCGGTGCTGCGCCTGGCCCACCCCATCATGCCGTTCATCACGGAAGAGCTGTGGCAGACCGTGGCCGCGCTTGCGGGCCGTGGCGGCGCCAGCATCACCGTGGCGCCCTACCCCGTGGCGCAGCCGGCAAAGATCGACCCCGCGGCCGAGGCCGAAATCGCCGCCTTCAAGCAGTTGGTCGACGCCTGCCGCAATCTGCGCGGCGAACTCGGCGTGTCGCCCGCGCAACGCCTGCCGCTGCTGGCCTGCGGCGACGTGACGCTGATCGAGCGTCACCGCCCTGCCCTGCAGGCACTCGCCAAGCTGGCGGACGTGAAGCTGTTTGCCGATGCAGCGGCTTGGAGAGCGGCCACGCAGTCGGCGCCGACCAGCGCCCTGGGCGCAACGCAGTTCGCGCTGCTCGTCGAAGTGGACATCTCGGCCGAACGCGATCGCCTGGGCAAGGAGTTGCTGCGGTTGCAGGGCGAAATCGCCAAGGCGCAAGCCAAGCTGGGCAATGCCGGGTTCGTCGATCGCGCTCCCGCCGCTGTGGTGGCGCAGGAGCGCCAGCGCATGGCCGATTTCCAGACCCTGATCGTCAAGGTGCAGGGGCAACTCGACCGACTGCACGTGGCCGCAAGCGCCGGCGAGGCTGCTCAGGCGTGAGCGCGAGACCGCCAGCATTCCGGGGGGTCGATTGGTCGCATGCCGCCACTATGCTGCAGTGATTCGCAACCTTCTGTCCGATCATGCAACCCGTCATCTCCAAAGCCGTTTTTCCTGTTGCCGGTCTCGGCACCCGATTCCTGCCCGCCACCAAGGCCACGCCGAAGGAAATGATGCCGGTGGTGGACAAGCCGCTGATTCAGTACGCCGTGGAGGAAGCCTACGCCGCCGGGATCACCGAAATGATTTTCGTCACCGGCCGCCACAAACGCGCCATTGAAGACCATTTCGACACCGCCTACGAACTGGAGCACGAGCTCGAAGCCGCCGGCAAAGCCGCCTTGCTGGATGTCGTGCGCAACGTCAAGCCGGCGCAAGTGCAATGCGTCTTCGTGCGCCAACCGGTGGCCAACGGCCTGGGAGCAGCGGTGTTGTGCGCCGAGCGGCTGGTGGGCAATGAGCCGTTCGCCGTCATCCTGGCAGACGATTTGCTGGTGGGCACGCCGCCGGTCATGGCGCAAATGGTGGAGATTCACGGCCGTCATGGCCGCAGCGTGATTGCCACCGAAGACGTGCCGCGCGAGCACACGCGCCGCTACGGCATCGTCAGCGGACAAGAGATCACACCGGGCCTGACTTCACTCACCGGCATTGTCGAAAAACCGGCGCCCGAGCTGGCCCCGAGCACCCAGGCGGTGGTCGG
>JAJZDV010000168.1 GCA_021846025.1 Pseudomonadota bacterium | reverse complement strand
GCAGCAAGCGCGGGACATGGACACGCCCCTGGCGCCTCAGCCCTCCCGGCCAGCGGGCGCAATACCCGGTGCTGATCGGCAGCCCGCGCGGGGCCATGACGGCGGCCTGGGTGCAGGGCAGCGGCGCACTGCGACGCATCGCCGTGCGCCGGTTTGCCCCCGGGCCAGCCCACACGCCGCGCGTCGCTCCGCCCGTCACCCTGCTGCAGAGCCCCGCATTCCGCGGCGCAGCGCTGGCCCCGGCGCTGGTGAGCGACGCTGCCGGCAACGTCACCCTGGCCTGGGAGCAGGCCGATGTGGCCGCGCCGGCGCAGGCGCGCTACGCCATCCTCGCCAGCCGCTTCGACGCCGCCACCCGCCGCTGGAGCGCGCCCGTGCAACTGGACGACCCGAAACAGGCCAGCGCCGGCAACCCGGTGCTGGTGGCCGACACCGCCGGCACCATCACCGCCGCCTGGTACCAGGACGGCCCGCGCGGCCTGCAGGTGCAGGCCGCGCGCTACGACCCGAGCACCGCGCGCTGGGGCGCCGCAACCCTGCTGTCGGACACGCGCACCACCGTGGAAGCCAGCTTCCCGGCGCTCACGGTGGACGCCGCCGGCAGCGTCACCGCCGCCTGGCAGCAGTACAACGGCTGGCGCACGGTCATCATGGCCAGTCGCCTGCCCTGAGCCTCGAGGCCACGCGGCAAACGCCCGCGTCCGCAAGGCGCTCCACCCCAAAAAACTCAGGCACCGGCAGACGCGAGGTCCGAGCGGTGCCTGACAGTTCGGCTCCCATGGGCGGGAGCGGTATCACGCCGCAGCGTGAGGCTGGGTCAGAGAAATCCCTCGGTCATGGGCAATGGCGCCTCCTTGTGGCGGTGAATCCGGTTTGACTCTACGCCGCTGGCGGGCGTCATGCAAGCGGCGCTGCACCCTTTCTCGAAACCCACCTGGCATGGCGCCGCGCGGTCGCCAAGCAGCGAGAGAGGATTCCGGGAAGGCCAAGTCCTTGATGCGCGATCTTGACCTTCGCGATTGCTCACCGTCTCGGAAAGGGCGGTTTGAGTCACGTTCGACATGAGGGATGCACCAATGGCGCAGTCGTTTGTGCATCCCCTCGATGAAAGGGTTGGCGTCGCCGCGGCGCGAACAGCTACGACTTCCGGGAACCACCGTAGCCTGGACGGCGTGCATCATGCTTTACAACCAAGACCAAGATTCCCTCGGTGTCGGAGCGGTAGATGACGGTGTAAGGAAATATGCTCATTGAGAAGCCTTGACGGCCGCGCGACCGAGGTGAGCCTATGCCGGGGAACTCAAGCAACAACTGCGAGACACGCTTGAATTCGGCGACGAACTTTGCGGCGAGCGCTGGAGACCCGGTTCTTTCGTAGAACTCGGCGGCCTCTTCAACATCACTCTCGGCTGCAGGGTGTAAGAAAACCTTCATCCCTTGAAACGAGCTTCGAGCCTAGCCATGGCCTTTTCAAGGGGAACTGCGGCCGCTACCCCAGAAGTGATCTCGGACTCCCTTGCCTCGGCGACAACATCCCATTCGGCCTCGACTTCGGCGTCAGCATCGAGGCTGACGATCAGTCGATCAAGGAGACGCGATCGGTCCGATGGTGAGAGGCGTAGCACTTCAGCCTGAATAGCTTCTAGCGATGTGGACATTTCCTTCTCCGTCACAAGTTGGAACAGCAGGTGCGTAGCTTGCCACAAGCGGGAATCGCCGCCAACGGACAGCGATTGGCACGGTTTTTAGCGACGCCTAACGTAGAAGTCGCCGGCTGCGCGGTTTTATCACGCAGCGTCCCGCTTGAGCGCCGGGTTGGCAATTTACAACGCATATTGCCCCAAGTGTTTTAGCGTTTCTTGGTTTATCAACTTCATGGAATAGAGGCCATGTTGCAACCAAGACGTTGTATTACCGATGTTCGTGGTTTCAAGCAGATGCGAAACCATTTCATCATGCGGGTACATGTACCAGTGGCCATTTTGGTATGGAAAGCAAACAACAAGATTCTTTCCAAGATATTTTTTGTCCAGAGTCAGCCGACCTTTGAGCTGAACCTTTAGAAATGATTCACCGTCGATGTGTTGAGCGATGAAGTCAGCGCCTGCCCAGTCGTCAGTCAGGCGAATCGTTACAAAGCCGTAGTCAGCCAAGATGGCTGAAACTTTTTGGAAGTTGTAATTTTCCCGCTGCCGCGAATTCAAACCGTCGTAGGAAATTTTCTGGAGAGCCATGATTCTCGATCGCTAACGTTTGACATGAGGGGCGGGCAAAAGGCGTAGCCTTTTGAACGTCCCCTCGATGGAAGGGTTAGGCCTCTGCTCGCGATGCAAGAGAAAGCATTCTTTCATGCTGCCTCAACCACCGTGCCTTGGTGAAAGACGATCACCCAGCCATGTGGCGTTCGACGCCAAATTGTTGCACGTCGAGTGACGCGCGAACCTTGCCGCAGCGTGTACGTGAGTAGGTAGTTGTTCGATGCGACTTCTTGGCAATAAAACTCTTCAGCTTTCCATTCGTCTTTATAAGGCTCAGAGTACCTTTGTTCCAAAGTGTCCAGGACATACTCTTTTCCGTAGATCCGGCCCGACGCTCCTATCTCCCAGAATTCTTCAGCCATCATGGCTTCGAAAGCGGCACGTGTTCTTCTGTGTTCAGCTCGGTGGAAGATTGGCTCCCGCTCCACAAGCTCCCGTTGGACGCTGAGCAAGGCATTGGTAGTCTGACGTTTCGGTTCCATGCGTGGCAGGGCAGATGTGAGAGGCCTAACGTAATGTATCCCGCAAAGTCTGCGGAATAAGCTGGGGTCTGCGCGATATTCTGGTCATTGCATTCCTCGCAAAGTGGCTTGTAGGCTTGTTCTCAGCCGATCCTCTGCATGAAAACACAGGTATAAACAAACCGTCAAACGCCCGCACACTTGTTCTTGAACACGTCCCATACCGGCAGGCTCAAAAGGGAGACTCTTTGCGCCATTGTGTCTCGTTTTCCTCGCATCCTGGTGGCCTCCACAGCGGGGACGCGGTGACCAGGCCGGGACTGCAATGAGACAAAAAGTTGAACGGTGTGATGCGCGTGGCCATTGTTGCGAGCGGTGAAGCCGGCGCAAGGCCCCGATGCGCCCGCTTGTGACTCGCTTGCACCGCGACAAATGGCGTGCGGCTGACGACCAGATCGCGGGTTCCTGCGCGGCGGCCTGGCCGCCCGATCTCCGGATGATCGGCGAGTGTGCCGACTTGTGCCGCGATGGCGTCACCCGCAGGGACCGCTGCCAGTGGGTCGTCTTGACCGATGGAATCTATTGGTGCATCACGGTCATTCATCGCCCTGAGCAACCAGACGGCTTGCAAGCACCAGTCCCTGGACGGGATTTCAGGAGGGATGCGCGTTTTTCAGTCCACGGCCGGGTCGCGTCCTCATTCGACACCCAGGCCGCGCGTGGTGCATCTGCTTCATGCATGGCGAGATCGGCTTGAGCACGAAACCAGGCATCCTGCTCAATCGCTTTTTGTTGCCGCACATGCTCGCGCATGAAGTCGCGTAAGAGTTGGGCTCCCGTGCGGTCACAGCCTTTCGCTGCCGCAGCGAATTGTTCCTTCTGCGGTTCATCGACCCGGAAGGTGAAAGTGGCTTGGTTCATGGCGCCGCTCGTGGTGTTGCATCGTCGGTACCTGGCAGCACTCGAGGTTGACGGCTTGGGGTCAAGGGCTGGTGGCCGCCTCAAGAAAACGCAGGCCGCACCTGGGTGTTCAGCAACAGCGGTCCGGTTGCACGTCAAGCCTGAAGTTGCTCCGTTTCAGCCCGTCACCAGACGCCCGACCGGGGCGTGTTTGACCTTGGGGAGCCGGTCAAGCGCGCCCACCAAGGTTCGTATGCGGTCTGCTCGGCAGCCGCGGACCCGGCGGCCCGATTCATGCCCCGCCCGGCTTGAAGTGCTTGCGCAGCCCCTGCCAGCATTGCGCATAGCCGCGCTGCAGCAGCGGGGTTTGCAGCGCCCAGGGGGTGGGGTGGATGACCTGGCGGGTTTCGAACATGAAGGCCATGGTGTCGGCCACCTTGTGTGGCCGGGTGGTGTCGGCGGCGCTGGCGCGCTCGAAGGTTTCGGCGTCGGGGCCGTGGGCGCTCATGCCGTTGTGCAGCGAGGCGCCGCCGG
>JAJZDV010000028.1 GCA_021846025.1 Pseudomonadota bacterium | reverse complement strand
CCGAGGCGGCCTTGGATGAGCGCGGCATTCGAAGGAAAAATCATGTCCGGCGTCGATGTGGCGACGATGATCAAGTCGACGTCGGCTGGCGTCAGTCCCGCAGCATCGAGTGCATGACGGGCTGCGCACTCCCCCAGATCCACGCTCGAGCTTGACGGGTCGGCGAAATGGCGAAAGCGGATGCCGGTACGCTCGACGATCCAGGCATCGCTGGTCTCGACGCCGTCGCACGCCAGTTGCGCAGCAAGCTGTGCGTTGCTGACGCGATTTTGCGGCAGATAACTACCGGTGCCGATGATGCGGGAATAGCGCGACATAGGTGCAGAGTTTCGGGAATAGTAAGTGCCGTCTTGCGATCATTCGGTAAGACTCGGACTTGAACCAGGCGCCAGCCGTGTCCGCCCGCGTCACGGCGCAACCATTCAATGCCCGTTCGCGATGATCTGCGGCCGTGGAGTTTGCGCCGGAACTGCTGCTTTCTCTTCGCGCGATGGGGCAACGGCCGGGTCAGGTGCCGAGGTCTGCATGTGCAGCATGGCCACGACTTGCTCGATTTCCTGCACCACCCGCCCGACCGCGGCTTCGTGCGCGCGTTCCAGCGCTTGCTGAAACGAGAATGCATCCGCCGAGCCGTGACTCTTCACCACCAAGCCGCGCAACCCCAACAGCGCGGCGCCGTTGTAGCGCCGTGGATCCACGCGTTTGCGGAAGCGTTTGAGCACCGGCATGGCAGCGAAAGCCAGGAGCCTGCTCAGCGGCGTGCGAGTAAATTCCTCGCGAATCATCCCTGTCAGCATCTGTGCCAATCCCTCGGAAGCCTTGAGCGCCACGTTTCCGACGAATCCATCGCAAACCACGATGTCGGTGGTGCCCTTGAAGATGTCGTTGCCTTCGACGTTGCCGAAGAAATTCAGGCGACCCTCAGCCTGCGCTCCACGCAGCAACTCACCGGCCCGCTTGATCATCTCGTTACCCTTGAGAACCTCCTCGCCGATGTTCAGCAGTCCAACCCGAGGGTTGGGATGCCCGCCGGCTGAGGCAAATGCAGTGCCCATGACGGCGAACTGCAACAAATGCTCGGCCTCGCAATCCACATTGGCGCCAAGGTCCAGCATCAATGTGCCGGTGCCCCGTGCATTGGGCAAATAAGTGGCGATGGCGGGGCGATCGATACCGGGCAAGGTTTTGAGCACATAGCGCGCAACGGCCATGAGGGCACCCGTGTTGCCCGAAGACACGCATGCATCGGCCGAGCCATCCTTGACCAACTCGATGGCGCGACGCATCGACGAGTCCTTCTTGCGGCGCAGCGCGACCTCGACCGAATCATCCATCGTGATCACTTCGGTGACCGGCACCACTTGTGCCCTTGGATGATCGGCGAGGCCATGCTGGCGGAGACCGGACTGCATGGCCTCGGGCTGACCGACCAGCAGCACGCGGCAGTGCGAATGCAGGTCGAGCAGAGCTCGGCAGGCAGGCAGGGTGACAGGCGGCCCGTAGTCACCACCCATGACATCGACGGCCAGACTAGCGGTCATGGGCTGCATGCAATGGAGAGAAAGCGCAAACTCCAGCCTCGCCAGCTTGGGCCGGCCGGATCCAGTTCAGACAGCACCGAATGTGCGTACGCTGGGCAAACACGTTCGCATCAAACCAGCCGCTGTCAGGCCAACATTCACGTCTCGGACTTGGTCTTGATGACCTGACGCCCACGGTAAAAACCGTTCGGGCTGATGTGATGCCGCAGGTGCACTTCACCCGTCGTCGGTTCGATGGCCACCGGCGGTTGCTCCAGATGCTGGTGCGAGCGGTGCATGCCGCGCTTGGACGGCGATTTCTTGTTCTGCTGTACGGCCATGGTGCTACCCCGTGCGAAAAATCGAAAGATTGTACACGCCCGTTCGTCGACGCCTGAAGGCTATTTGTCCTTTTTGAGACTGGCCAGGGGGGCGAACGGCGACACACGGGCGGGTGAATCCATCGGCTGGGCTTCAAGCCCTGTCACCACAATCGGCTGGGGACAAACCTCGTGCATGGGCACCAGCGGAAGCGCGAGCAACATCTGGTCTTCGACGATTGCTTGAATGTCGACCGGCTCCGGCAGAAACAGCGCTTCATCCTCAGCCTCCAGTTCCTGCTGCGTGAGTGCGGGCTCCTGTTCCACCAAACGAAACATCACCTGGTCCTGCACCTGGAGCAGTGCCGGTTGCAAACATCGCTGGCACAGCATAGGCAAGTCGGAAGAGACCTTCAACTCGATCCTGGGTTGCATGCTCCCACCGAGCGGTGTGTGTGCGTAGCCTCGCACAGACCAGGCCACCTGACCCGTTTGAACCGCTGCATGCCCCGCCACGAGGACAGAAAACAGACGCGTCAAATCGCGCAAAGCCAACTGCCCTTGCGCAGTGCGCTGATCGCGTGCGAGTTCGTGCAAATTCAAGCGCAGGGCCGGCAAATGACTGAGGTGATCCATGAGCACATCGGGCTTGCTGTCCATCATGCAAGGAGTGTACTTGTGCGTACCTTCGCTTACGCATTTGCCGCGGCAATACTCCTAAACTGGACAATCCTGGCTTTCGATTGAAGACACCGCGGCCGCACAAAAGCGCTGCTGCGTGACTGGCCGGCAAGGACAAAACGCGGATTGCGAGGATGCGAGGATATGGACTGGATTGCACAGTGGTTTCCCCAGGGATGGATCCATTTTTTAGGAGGCGGCATGGCCATCGGCATGGGTGTCGGCCTGCTGTTCATCCTGACCGGTTTCATCGGTGGTGCCAGCACCGCCTACAGCGCCGTGTGGTCGTATTTCAGTCAATGGCCACATTTTCAGCACCCCAGATTCGTCACCACCCGTCATTGGCGCCTGGCCTACGCCTTGGGCATGATCCTGGGTGCCGTCGTCTTCACCTTCGCGGTGAACCGCGGCGAAGGTTTCGTCACGCATGTGCCGACCTGGCAACTTCTGGCCGGTGGTGTGGTGGGCGGCTTTGGTGCGCGCATGGGCGGCGGTTGCACGTCGGGACATGGCATTTGTGGCCTGGGATCGTTGCAACTGCCCTCGCTCGTGGCGGTGATCACCTTTCTCATCACGGCCATAGCCACCGCGCACATCGTGCACGCGTACGGAGGGTTCTGACATGACCAAGCATGTGCGCACGGTTCCCGTACTGCTGTCGGCGCTACTCGCCGGGATCCTGTTCGGCTTCGGCCTCGCGTGGTCCACCATGGTCAAGCCCGAGGCCATCCTTCAGTTCCTGCTGTTGCAGAACATGGGGTTGCTGCTGGTGATGGCTGGTGCCAGCCTCACGGTGATGCTGGTCTATCGGCTCATTCCCCAACTGATGCGCACCCCGGTGTTCGGCCTGGGCTGGGGAGTGCATCCGTCGAACCTCAATGCGCGCACCATCGTCGGCGCAGCCTTGTTCGGCGTGGGCTGGGGCTTGAGCGGTGTTTGCCCAGGGCCGGCGATCGCCGGCCTGGGGGTCGGAAACTGGCCGCTGCTCTACGTCATCGTCGGCATTCTGATCGGTGCGTGGATCGAAGGTCGCTTTTTCGAGAAGGCTTGATGATGTCGCCAACCGAGCAGAGCAGCTCTCCATTGCCAGCACCGCTCATTTTGGCATCCACTTCGGCTTACCGCCGCGCACTGCTCGAGCGCCTGCGCCTGCCTTTCACCGTGCAGAGCCCGCAAACGGATGAAACACCGCATCCAGGGGAAGCCCCGCTTGCGCTGGCCCTGCGCCTCGCTGAAGCCAAGGCAAGGGCCGTGACTTCGACCGCGCCAGGCAGCTGGGTGATCGGTTCGGACCAGGTCTGCACCTGCGAGGGCCGCATGCTGGGCAAGCCCGGACATCGCGCGGCGGCCATCGGGCAACTGCAAATGCTGCGCGGTCGACATTCCATGTTCTATACCGCACTGGCACTCGTGGCGCCAGACGGCAGTGCGCTGGTGCGCGCCGTCACGACCACCGTGCGCATGCGTGCGCTGAGTGATGCGCAGATCGAGGCTTATGTACAGGCCGAACAACCTTACGACTGCGCCGGCAGCGCGAAGTCTGAAGGGCTGGGCATTGCACTGATGGAATCCATCCACAGCGATGACCCGACCGCCTTGGTTGGCCTGCCGCTCATCGCCCTGTGCGACATGCTGCTGTCCAGCGGCTACCCCCTGCTGCGGCCAGTGCGTTGAAGCAAGCCCCGTCCAAGTCCAGAGGCCGCTTGCTGCTGGTTCCTACGCCGCTGGCTGAAGTCACGCAGACGCCTTTATCCCAGATACTGCCTCAGGCCAGCATTGCTGCCGCCGCCGCGCTGCAGCACTGGGTCGTGGAAAACGCCAAGACCGCACGCGCCTTCCTCGGTGCCGTGAACGCTGTGCATGCGCTGGGCATTCCCCTGCAACAGCATGGCATGGCTGTGCTGCCGAAACATGCCAAGCTGGACGCAGCGGCAGCTCGCGTGTTGCTGCAACCGGCGCTCGATGGCCTGGACATGGGCCTGATGTCCGAAGCCGGCGCACCCTGCGTGGCCGACCCAGGGGCGCTCCTGGTTGCGGCAGCACATGACCTGGGCATTGAAGTGGTTCCACTGGTCGGACCGAGCAGTTTGTTGCTGGGACTCATGGCCAGCGGGCTCGATGGCCAGCGCTTTGCGTTTCATGGTTATTTGCCCGTGGACGCGGAGGCGCGCAAGCAGCACATCCAGGGGCTGGAACGCGAAAGTGCACAGCGGCACCAAACGCAGCTGTTCATCGAAACGCCGTATCGCAACACAGCGTTGCTGCTGGCCCTGATGAAGACGCTGCAACCGGCAACGAGACTGACCGTGGCAAGCCAGCTGACTGCGCCGGATGCCTGCGTGCGCACGCGCAGCGTGGCGCAGTGGCGCGAAGACAACAGCCAAGTGCTTGACAAGGTTCCGACGCTGTTCGGCTTCCTGGCGAGTTGAGCCGAAGAGGCATGCTGCCTCAGCGCAGTGCCCAGCTGCTGGTGTTGAGCACTTCGCGGGCAGCGCCCATGCCGAGGGATGCACCGAAACGCTTGGCGAGGCGGTCGACCACGTTTTCGCGGCGCGTGTAGTCCACCAGGTTCTTCTCGTGTGCCACGTCGCGCGCCACGCTGTCGGTGTCGCCATAGCCATCGGCCAAACCCTGCTGCACCGCCGACTCACCTGTCCACACCAGGCCCGAGAAGGTCTGATCGTTGATTTTCAGACGCTTACCGCGGCCTTTTTCCACGGCGGTGATGAACTGCTGGTGGATCTGCTTCAGCATCGACAAGGCATAAACCTTCTGGTCTTCGGGCATGGGCGAGAACGGGTCCATGAAGCCCTTGTTGTCGCCGGCCGTGAGCAGGCGGCGGGTCACACCCACTTTATCCAGAAGTCCCGAAAGGCCGAAGCCCTCCATCAGCACACCGATCGAGCCGACCAGGCTGGCCGGGTTGACATAAATCCTGTCGGCTGCCACCGCGATGTAATAAGCCGCCGAGGCGCAGACCTCGTCGCACACCGCATAGATGGGGATGTTCTTGTGCTTGGCGCGTAATCGCCAGATCTGCTCGTTGATCTGACTGGCCTGGACCGGACTGCCGCCAGGGCTGTTGATGCGCAAGATCACGGCCTTGGTGTCGGGGTCGTCGAAAGCGTCTTGCAACGAAGCGTTGATGTTGTCGGCGCTGGCAACGGATGATGCCGATATATCGCCGTTCAACTCCACCAGTGCGGTGTGCGGTCCGGTGGCGGCGCTGCTCCCGCGCTCGGACAGGTAGCCACCAACCAAGATGGCGAGCAACAACCCGAGGAAGGCCAAGCGGAAAAAGATGGACCAGCGCCGGGCGCGGCGCTTTTCGTTCACGACCTCCATCACGAGTTTTTCAAGCACGCCGCGCTCCCAGGCGGGAGGCATGTTGCGTGACGACTCGTCCAGACCGGGTTCTCGAGGAGTTTCGTTGAGGTTGGCGTCGTTCATGAGCAAAGACTGTCAAGGAGGGCAAACAGGTACTGCCGGACGGCTGGCAGGATAGCAGTGGGGTTGTTCTCTTGCGCCGGCAGTTGGCTCAGGAGTCCAGCAGAAAACGCTCCAGCGCCGGCAGCGAATCGGCAAGGAAAACCGGCTGCAGGTCGGCAAGCTGCTGCGCAGCATGCGCACCATAAGCGACGCCGACAGCCGCAGTGCCGGCGTTGCGAGCCATGAGCAGGTCGTGCGTGGTGTCGCCGATCATGAGGGTGATCTCCGGCGCTTCGTCCAGCTCCTGCATGATTTCCAGCAACATCGCCGGATGGGGTTTGGACGCAGTCTCGTCCGCGGTACGCGTGGTGTCGAACAGACCACGCAGGTCGGAGTGATCCAGTGCGCGGTCGAGCCCGACACGCGACTTGCCAGTGGCAACGGCAAGGCTGTGGCCTGCAGCCTTGAGCGCGAACAGCATGTCAAGCGCGCCTGGAAACAAGGTCAGATCGTTGTCATGCGCGAAGTAATGCCGGCGGTACGCCTGCGACAACTTGTCGTAGTCACGCGGATCCAGCTTCGGGGCAGCATGGCGCAGCGCATCGCCCAAGCCGAGGCCGATGACGTAGGACGCATCGACATCGCTGGGGACCGGCAGGCCGAGATCGCGGCACGCCGCCTGGATGGATTGGGTGATGACGGCTGTGGAATCCATCAGGGTTCCGTCCCAATCGAACACCAGCAATTTGTATGGTGTGGTCATTGCAGTTTCAGTTTTTGCCTGCAGCTTGGCAGAGCTGGCCCAGCCGCCCCAGCCAGTGCTCATCGTCGTCCGGCCAGTCCGCTTTGAACAGCAACGGCTCGCCACTTTGCGGGTGGGCCAACGCGAGATGCGCCGCATGCAAGAACATGCGGGCATTGCGCGCCAAGCCAGGAACGGCCTCACCACGCGCCACCAAGCGATTGAGCGCTTCGTGACCGTACTTTTCATCACCCACCACCGGGTAGCCCTGGCTTTGCAGGTGCACCCGGATCTGGTGCGTACGCCCGGTATGGATGCGCGCCTCGATCAAGGTCATGCCCGCCACGCCAGTGCGTGCGGCAAGGTCTGCAGACCAGGGGAAACGCCGCACCGGCCGGAACTGGGTACGCGCCTCCTGGCCTTCGTCCGTCGTGGCGATGCACACCCGGCGCTCGCCGCTGGGGGTGAGGTATTTGTGGAGGGGCTTGCTCACCGTCACCGCATCACCTTGCCATAACCCGGCCACCAAAGCGAGATAGCGCTTGTCGGCTTCGCGCTCGCGCAAACTGGCATGTAAGGCGGTGAGGGCGCTGCGCTTCTTGGCCAGCAGCAGCACGCCAGAAGTGTCACGGTCAAGCCGGTGCACGAGTTCAAGATAACGCTCTTGCCGAGAGGCGCGCATGGATTCGATCACGCCAAAACTCAGGCCGGAGCCACCATGCACAGCCACGCCTGCTGGCTTGTTGATCGCCAGCAACCAGGCATCCTCGTGCAGGATGGGGTACTGACGCGCCGGGGCTGCTGGCGCAGCCTGGGCCATGCGTAGCGGGGGCACACGCACCTGGTCGGAACCCGCGAGCTTTTGCGAGACGTCCGCCCGCGCTCCATTCACCCGCACCTCGCCGGAGCGCACGATGCGGTAGATATGGCTGCGGGGAACCCCCTTGAGCACGCGGGCCAGGAAGTTGTCCAATCTTTGGCCGGCGCCGGATTCGCCCACTGGGAGCAAGGCGGCGGCGGCAGGACTGGGGCGGTGCATATAATGAGGATGCAAAGCGCGTGCTGTTAGAGGCTGGCTGAGTGGAACATTGTTCGTCTTAATCTGCCGCAGGTTGCGTATTCAAGTAGCCATTCGCAACTCTTGGTCATTGGCATTTTAGTGCGGCAACCGTGCAACCCTCGTGGGATTCACAGAGGGCTGCCCCGCCAACAAAACCCGACTCTGAGCACCGCTGAAGTCCGCAAATCCGGGCTGTCCAGGCCGATTCGGTCGGCCGGCAAACCTAAGGAATCGTGCAGGACGAGCAAGCTCGTAGCTGAACAAACAGAATGCACCACGACCCGGCCCAGGCGCCGCGGTTCTCGACAAAACGAAATTTCCGTGTCCATCTCGACCCACCATCGCTTTCCCCCGTGTCACGCACTTGCGGCAGACTCTGCCCGCCGCGCTGCTCGGGCGGGAGGCGGGCTGTCCGATGGCGCGACTCCAGCCCGCCAAAACCCAGCCATGCCCCCATGCGCTGGGGCAGGTGGCTGCGCCTCCACGAGGTCTTTGTCCTGAAGCCGGCGACGAGGCGACTCGTCGCTGCGCGGTCATTCTCCACTTCGGCATCGAGCCTGCTGCGCGAGTCGGGTCGCATCGACCCTGGTGCAATCACGCAGCCCGCCTCATGGGCGGGATGGAGACATTGAAATGAAACGCATGTTGTTCAACGCGACGCAAGCCGAAGAGCTGCGCGTCGCCATCGTCGAAGGCCAGAAGCTGCTCGACATCGACATCGAGCAGGTTGGTCGCGAGCAGCGCAAGGGTAATGTCTACAGCGCCGTCGTCACCCGTGTCGAACCCTCGCTCGAAGCCTGCTTCGTCGATTACGGCGAGGAACGCCACGGCTTTTTGCCATTCAAGGAAATTTCCCGCCGCTACTTCAAGGAAGGCGTGTCGCCATCGCAGGCGCGGATTCAGGATGTCATCCGCGAAGGCCAGGAATTGCTGGTGCAGGTGGAGAAAGAAGAGCGCGGCAACAAGGGCGCAGCGCTGACCACCTATGTCTCGCTGGCCGGGCGCTATCTGGTGCTGATGCCCAATAATCCGCGCGGCGGCGGCGTCAGCCGCCGCATCGAGGGCGAAGACCGCCAGGAACTGCGCGAGACGATGGAACAGTTGCAGCACCCGGACGGCATGAGCCTGATTGCGCGCACCGCCGGCATCGGCCGCAGCGCCGAGGAACTGCAATGGGATTTGAACTACCTGCTCAAGCTGTGGGCGGCCATCGAGGACGCGAGCACGACGCAAAAGGGCGCTTTCCTGATTTACCAGGAGTCGTCGCTGGTCATCCGCGCGATTCGCGATTACTTCACCAGCGACATCGGCGAAATCCTGATCGACACGCAGGACGTGTTCGAACAGGCTCACCAGTTCATGGCGCATGTGATGCCCGACAACGTGAGCCGGGTCAAGCGCTACCGCGATGACCTGCCACTGTTTTCGCGCTTCCAGATCGAGCACCAGATCGAGACCGCCTATTCACGCACGGTGAATCTGCCATCGGGCGGCGCCATCGTCATCGACCACACCGAGGCACTGGTGGCGGTGGACGTCAACTCCGCGCGCTCCACCCGCGGCAGCGCGATCGAGGACACCGCCCTGCGGACGAATCTGGAAGCAGCCGAGGAAATCGCACGGCAAATGCGTCTGCGCGATCTGGGCGGGCTCATCGTCATGGACTTCATCGACATGGACGAGCCGAAGAACCAGCGTGCCGTGGAAGACCGTCTGCGTGACAGCCTGCGACAAGACCGCGCCCGCGTGCAAACCAGCAAGATCTCCAAGTTCGGCCTGCTTGAAGTCTCGCGTCAACGCCTGCGCCCTGCCCTTTCGGAAGGCGCTTATGTCACTTGCCCCCGTTGCAACGGGACCGGGCATATCCGAGATACCGAATCCAGCGCGCTGCAGATCCTGCGCATCATTCAGGAAGAGGCCATGAAGGAAGGCACGGCCGCGGTGCACGTGCAGGTTCCGGTGGAAGTCGCCTCCTTCTTGCTCAACGAGAAACGTGCCGAAATCACCAAGATCGAACTGCGCCAGCGCGTCTCGGTGCTGCTGGCGCCGAACAAGCAGTTGGAAACCCCGAACTACAAACTCGAGCGCCTCAAGCACGACGATCCGCGCCTGGAAAACCTGCCGGCCAGCTACCGCATGGCCGAAGAGTTCGAGCAGGAAACCACCATCCTGCGCAGCGAGAAGGACGAACGCCCGCGCCAAGAAGCGCTGGTTCGTGGCATCACCCCAGAAGGCCCGGCACCGATGCCCGTGACCGCGATGCCGGTGCAAGCCGCAGTTGCAGCTTCACCGGCGGCCAATCAACCCCGGCCGACAACGACGGCCCCTTCGACTGGCGGGTTCTTCGGCTGGTTACGCAAAGTTTTTGCCGGCGATGGTGAAACATCCGTGGCCTCGCCGCCTGCCATCTCTCCCGCCCCTGCGGTTGCCAGCAAAACCGCAAGTGCGGACTCGACAGGTCGCAACGGCAACACTCGCAACAACCGCGGACGTGGCCGCGACGGCAATCGCCAGGGCCCAACACCCAAGAGTGGCACCGAGCGCCCGCAACGCGAAAACGGCGCCGCGGCGGAAGGTCGCCGCCAAGGTTCCGGCAGTGGCCAGACTCCGATCACTGGCGCTGGCAGCGCTGGACGTTCGGGCCGCACCGAGCGTCCTGAGCGTGGCGAGCGCCATGCTGTGACTGAGGCCAATGCCCAAGCCACTGTCAAGGACGCGAAACCTGCGCAGCCGGTCAGCGAGGCTGCTGTGCCGCGCGCAGAACGTGGTGAGCGTGGCGAACGGCAGGAGCGTGGTGAGCGGCAGGAGCGCGGCGCGCGCAATGGCCGTCAGCAACGCCCCACGCAGGCGCTCGAGGGTGCGGAGGAAACCTGGGAAAGCTTCGGCTTGAAGCTGCCGGAGAGTGATGCTGGCTCGCTGGAGCAAACCGGTGCAAGCGCTGAACCGAGAACGGCCAGGCCGCTCCCGATGGTAGGCGCGGTTACCCCGGAACAAGCCGGAGGTCCGGCCGAAGCCCATGAGGCGCCGACCCCGGACGAGACCGAATCGACCGATCCGGCCAAGCGCAGCCGCGGACGCCGTCGCCGCGGTGGCCGCGGTGGTCGTGGGCGCGATGGTGCGATGGGAGAGACACCTCCTGGAGCCGCCGTTGATGCCGCCAATGACGCGCTCACAGCCGCGGCAACGGCTTCTGCAGCGGGTGCCGAACACGCTCAGCCCGTGATGCCCCTGCGCAGCGAATCCGACGCCGCGACTCCGGTCGCCAACCAGGCCGTGAGCATCGCCGCTGCCTCGATCGCAGCAACTGGCGACATGCCGCAATCCGAGGTGCATTCCTTCGGCGTGACGCAGCCCTTGTCCTTTGAAGCCACACCCGCAGAAACCGTGCCGCCGACGAGCACCGAACCAGCGGCCGTGGCGGTGCATGACGAATCGCTGGAAGCCAGGCAAGTTGCCACACCCGCTCAGCTGACACCGCAGAGCACGCCAGTGCCATCTCTTGCAAGCTCACCGGTGGCGGCTGGACATGACGAAGCATTGCCAGCATCGCTGCCGGTTCAAGCGTTGCAAACCGTGGTCCTGGCTGCAGGCTTGCAGTGGGTGCAGTCGGATCCCGCTCGGGTTGAACAGGCCCGACGGGCCATGCGCAAAATGCCTGCGCCTGCTCATGCGCCGCGGGTGCGCAAACCCAGAGCCACGCAGGACGAAGGCCCCTTGTTGCTCGTGGAAACGCGTCAGCAACTGCCCAGCCTGCAGATTGCGGAGAACAACCCCGGGCATTGAACGGCAGCTTCGAAGGCATCAAAAACGGACAGATTGTTCTGCCCGTTTTTGATGCCCCATGCGGCCGTGGGCTTGCTCAGTGGCCCGACTGCAAGCCCAGTTCCACCTCGGGATAGCGCAGCAACACGCCGAGTTCGCCCAGCAATCGCGTGTTGTCCAGCAGACGCGACTCGGACATGAAGCTCAAGGCCATGGGCGACAGGCCACTGGCCTGAGCCTGTTCGCGCGCGACACGGGTGGGAGCAGGCAAGCCGTAGAGCCGAGCGGCGAGGTCGAGGTAGTCGCCCATCTTGATGCGGCTGCCGTCGCTGGCGTGATACAGGCGATTGGGTGCGGCACGAAACAAGGCCAGCAGCGTGATGCGGGCCAAATCGTCAGCGTGAATGTGGTTGGTGTAGACATCGTCTTCGGCGCGCAGCGCCGGCAAACCTTGGCGCAAGCGCTGCGCCGGGGAGCGCAGCCGGCCATCATAAATACCGGGAATTCGCAAAATGCCCAGGCGAACATGCGCAACCCGCCCGAGGCGGCGCCAATGCGACTCGGCGGCCATGCGGCGGTGCGCACGGTCAGTCTGAGGCTGTGGCGGCCGGGTTTCCGGCACCTCGGCGCCAGCGCAATCGCCGTACACGCCGGAGGTGCTTGCGTACACCACGCGCAGCGGTCGGTCGGGGCCTGCACCTATCATGCCACGGCGTAAAACCGCGGCGAGCCGGGCGGATCGCGCATCGTCCACCCCAATGGCGGGCGGTGGTGCGAGCATCGCCACCCAATGCGCCACCCCGGCGAGTCTCCACAAACTGTTGGCATCATCCAGATTGCCGAGCATGGGCACGATGCCAGCCTGGCGTAATGTTTGCATGCGCTGCGGGCTGGAGGTGAGCGCGATGACGCGAAAGCGTGGCTGCGCCAGAGCGGCGAGGCGAAGCCCGATGTCGCCACAACCGACGATGAGCAATCGGGGTTTACGAAACTGACGCATCAACATGGAAATCTGTCTGTCATGAACTTTGAAGTGAGCGTGGTGCCGGGCCGACACCGGTTTGACGTCAACCAAGGTGAGACCGTCCTGGCTGCCGCCATTCGCCAAGGCGTTGGCCTGCCTTACGGTTGTCAGGATGGCGCCTGCGGCTCGTGCAAATGCCAATGGATTTCGGGTGAGTTCGAACTCGGTGTGCACCAACTCAAGGCCTTGAGCGAAGCCGAACGCGCGGCAGGCTTCATTCTCACCTGCCGCACCCATCCGCGCAGCAATCTGGTGATTCAAAGCCACGAGTTGCCGGCCGCTGGTCTGTTCGCGGTCAAGAAGATGCCCTGCCGCGTCATCAGCATCGAGCGACCCACGATCGATGTTGCAATCCTCCGCCTGCAGCTTCCGGCCAATGACCGTTTCGACTACCACGCCGGTCAGTATGTGCAGTTCATCTTGCGCGACGGCAGTCGCCGCAGCTATTCCATGGCCAATGCACCGGCCGGCGACAAACAGATTGAACTGCATCTGCGCCACATGCCCGGCGGCAAGTTCACCGACCATGTCTTCGGCGCCATGAAAGACAAGGACATCCTGCGCATGGAAGGCCCGTTCGGCAGCTTCTACCTGCGCGAGGAAAGCGACAAACCCATGGTTCTGCTGGCTTCAGGTACAGGCTTCGCGCCCATCAAGGCCATCCTCGAAGACCTGCGCAACAAGGGCCGCACCCGCCCCGCCGTGCTGTACTGGGGTTGCCGCAGCAAGGCCGATTTGTACCTGCATGAATGGGCACTCCAGCAAGCCACGGCCATGCCCTGGCTGCGCTATGTGCCAGTCCTGTCCGAGTCCAAGCCTGAGGATGCCTGGAGCGGCCGCACCGGCCTCGTCCACCGGGAAGTGATGGCGGACTGGCCGGATCTGTCCGGCCACGAGGTCTACGCCTGCGGCGCGCCGATCATGGTGGATTCGGCCAGGCACGATTTCACGACGCGATGCTTCCTGCCAGCCGACGCCTTCTTCGCCGATGCCTTCACCTCCGAAGCTGACAAGACCGGACCTGCGGCCTGACACGGACGCCGGTCCGGTCGTGCCTGGGCCGCCATCTGTCGTCACACTCATCCATGTATTCATCGACCTTCATTTTCGCGAAGAAGCAGTTCGACGCCACGTTTCACCGCCTCGACTAGGCCATTGCCACTGCGGCCAAGGCCCTTCCCGGCTATCTCGGCGAGGAATCGTGGGAGAACCCGAGCACGGGCTGGACCTCGAATGTCTACTACTGGGAGACGCTCGAAGCCCTGCAGGCGCTGATGCAGCATCCCCTGCATCTCGAAGCCAAGGCCGCGCAGGCGAATTGGCTTGACGGCTACCAGATCATCATCGCCAAGGTTCTGCGGGCCTATGGCGACGGCAAGCTTGACCATCCCACGCAAACGCCACGCCGGCTTCCATAACCGCAGAGCACAACGCACCGCGCTGGGCGACGACCCGCTTCATTCGCCCAGGTAAGCCGCTCTCACACGAGGGTCGTGCAGGAGCTCCTGTGCCGTGCCGGTCATGGTGACCGTGCCGGAGTCCATGACGTAGCCACGCTGCGCCAGTTCCAGCGCGCGCTTGGCGTTTTGCTCGACCAGCAGGATGGTGACGCCTTGCTTGGCGATGTCGGCCACGACCTCGAAGATCTTGTCGACCATGATGGGCGACAAGCCCATGGACGGCTCGTCCAGCAGCAGGAGCTTCGGCTGACACATCAGCGCGCGCCCCATGGCCAGCATTTGCTGCTCGCCACCCGACATGGTGCCAGCGAGTTGGTCGCGCCGCTCCTTCAGGCGTGGAAAGATGCCGAAGACCCGGTCGATATCCGCCTCGATGCCTTTCTTGTCCCTGCGGATATAAGCCCCCATCAGCAGATTTTCCTGGATGGTCATGCGGCTGAACACACCGCGCCCTTCCGGCACCATCGCCAGCCCCATGCGCACCAGATCGAACGAGCCCTTGCCCTTGACCTCGTGGCTGGCGTAGGTGATGCTGCCGTCGGTGATGGGCTGCATGCCGGTGATGGCTTTGAGCGTGGTCGTCTTGCCCGCACCATTGGCGCCGATCAGGCTCACCAGTTCACCCTGACGGACTTCGAAGTCGATGCCCTTGACGGCCTGGATGCCCCCGTAGGCCACCTTCAGGCCTTTGACCTGCAGCAGGACTGCTTTCGAGCTGAGTGCGCCCGCGCCCTGTTCCAACTCCATGTGCGCTGCACTCATCTCAATGGCCTCCCGTGCCGAGATACGCTTCAATCACCTTGGGATCCCTTTGCACATCGGCAGGAACCCCCTCGGCGATGGTCTTGCCGTAGTCCAGCACCGTCACGCGGTCGCACAAGCCCATGACCAGCTTGACGTCGTGTTCGATCAGCAAGATGGTGCGGCCGTCGCCGCGAATGGTGGACAACAGCTTGCGCAACTGCATCTTCTCCGTGGCGTTCATGCCGGCGGCAGGTTCGTCCAGCGCCAGCAGCTTGGGGTCGGTGGCCAAGGCGCGAGCAATTTCCAGCCGGCGCTGATCGCCATACGACAGCGTGCGGGCGCGGAAATCGGCGTAGTGCGCGATGCCGACGTACTGCAGCAGCTCGTAGGCGCGCTCGCGGATACCGTGCTCCTCGCTCTTGAAGCGGCGTGTGCGGAACACGGCGCCGAGCAGCGCGCTCTTGGTGCGCACATGGCGTCCGACCATGACGTTTTCCAGTGCCGTCATGTCCGGGAACAGACGGATGTTCTGAAAGGTGCGGGCAATGCCTTCGCGCGCAACCTGATGCACCGCCTGCGGACGGTAGGGTTTGGCGTCGAGCGAGAACTCGCCACTATCGGGCGTGTACATGCCGGTGATGACGTTGAAGAACGTGGTCTTGCCGGCACCGTTGGGGCCAATGAGGCCATAGATCTGGCCGCGGCGGATTTCGATGCCCACATCCGACAGCGCCTGCAAGCCGCCGAAGCGCTTGGATGCGCCGGCCACCTTGAGGGTGATGGGTTCCGTGGAGCTCATCATGTGCCCTCCTTGACCACCGCGGCAACGGCATTGCCCGCCTTGCTCTGTCCGAGAGCCAGAGCGGCCATACCCTTGCCGTGCTCGGGCGCTGGCCACAGGCCCTTGGGACGAATCAGCATCACCAGAATCATGGCCATCGAGTAGATGAGCTGGCGCAGGATGCCGGTGTCGACATACACGTGGTTGAAGGCATGCTGCTGCCAATCCGAGATGAAGCCGGTGTAGCGCAACGCCTCGGGCAGCACCGAAAGCAAGATGGCCCCAAGGATGACACCCGGAATATTGCCCATGCCGCCGATGACCACCATCGCCAGCACGTTGATGGACTCCATCAACGAGAACGACTCAGGCGAGACGAAACCCTGGAAGGCCGCGAACATGACGCCGGCAACGCCGCCGAAAGTGGCGCCCATCGAAAACGCCAGCAGCTTCATGTTGCGGGTGTTGATGCCCATGGCCTTGGCGGCGATTTCGTCTTCGCGCATGGCCATCCAGGCTCGACCGATGCGCGAATCCTGAAGGCGGTAGCAGATGATGACGGTGAGCGTGACCAAGGCCAGGAACAGCCAGTAATACTGGGTGACCGAGGTGATGGTGTAGCTGCCGATGCTGATGTTGCGGTTCAGGTCCCAGCCGAACATGCGCACGCCGTGGATGCCCGAGATGCCCTGCGGCCCGTTGGTGATGTTCACCGGGGCGTTGAGGTTGTTCATGAAAATGCGGATGATTTCGCCAAAGCCCAGGGTGACGATGGCCAGGTAGTCGCCGCGCAGCTTGAGCACCGGGGTGCCGAGGATGATGCCGAAGGTTGCAGCCAGACCGGCTCCGAGCGGAATGATGAGCCAGATCGACACATCGAAGCCGTTGGGGAACATCGCCCCGAGGGCATCGAAGTTGCTGGTGAGCTGGTTCGACGACAGCAGAGCGAAGGAATACGCCCCCACCGCGTAAAACGCGATATAGCCCAAGTCGAGCAGGCCGGCGAGGCCCACGACGATGTTCAGTCCCAGGGCCAGCATGATGTAGAGCAGCGCGAAGGCGGCGATACGCACCCAGGCATCGCCCACGATCTGCAGCCCCAAGGGCATGGCCAGCAGCAGCACTGCGGCGACCAGGAAACCAATCAGATGGGTTTGTTTGTTGAGCATGATGGTGTCTCCTGCATCAGGCGCGGTCGGCCACGCGCTCGCCGAGCAAACCTTGCGGCCGCAACGTCAGCACGAGAATGAGCACAATGAAAGCGAAGATGTCCTGGTAATTGCTGCCGAACATGCCGCCGGTGAGCGTGCCGATATAGCCCGCACCCAGCACCTCGATCACCCCCAGCAGGACACCTCCGAGCATGGCGCCGGTGAGGTTGCCGATGCCGCCGAGCACGGCGGCCGTGAAGGCCTTCAAACCCGGCGTGAAGCCCATGTAGAAATTCGCCGTGGAGAAGTTGGCGTACCACATCACCCCGGCAATGGCCGCCAGCATGGCGCCAATCACAAAAGCGGCGGAAATCACCAGATTCGGATTGACCCCCATGAGCGCGGCCACACGCGGGTTCTCAGCCGTGGCGCGCATGGCTCGGCCGAGCTTGGTCTTGTGGATCAGGTACGTCAGGCCCAGCAGCAGCACGGCCGTGAGCACCAGGATCATGACCTGCACCGGGGTGATGACGACACCGTGAATGTTGATGATCTTGGATGGCAACAGGCTGGGAAAGACTTTGTAGTCACGTCCCCAGATCACCATGGCCAGGGTCTCGAGCAGGATGGACATGCCGATGGCCGTGACCAGCGGCGCCAGCTTGGGTGCGTTGCGCAGTCGCCGGTAGGCCAGACGCTCAATGCAGTAGTTGAGGATGCCGCAGACGATCATCGCCACGATGGTGGCAAGGACGACCGTGAGCCAACCGGGTAGCCCCGGGGCGATGTGGGCGAGAAGCAGAAACATGCTGTAGGCGGTCAGCGCCCCCACCATCATCACGTCGCCATGGGCGAAGTTGATGAGGTTGACGATGCCGTAAACCATGGTGTAGCCCAACGCAATCAGGGCATACATGCTGCCCAGCACGAGGCCGTTGACGATTTGTTGTAGAAAAGTTTCCATCCCGATGTGTCCTTATGGGTTCTGGGTCATGCGGAGTCCGGCCGTTGCCACGGGGCCTTATGGGCCATCGACAACGGATCGGATGGAGCAGCGCCTGCAAGTTTCGTGCTCGAAAAGCGCGCGCGAACACGGCGGCGCCGGGACAAACGCGGGCACAAGTGCAACAGGGCAGTGCGTCGTGTGAGCCTGCGGTCAAGGATGCCCAGGCATGGTGTTGCGTCTCCTTTGGCGAGCCAGTTTGGTGCGGCATCGCCTACGTTGTTGTCTCTATGGCGCGAAATAATAACCACAGGCCAGGGTGAACCAGCCACGGCGAACTCAGGCCATGCTTCAAGACCGGTGGGGTGGCGACGTTGCGCCCGACTCGCGATGGGGTGGCTCTTGCCCGCCGGCGGCCGTCTGGGCCTGGCGATTGATACGCTGCAGCTCGGCCATGCGCTCGGCAATGCGCGCCTCTTGGCCACGGTCGGTGGGGCGGTACAACCGCGCCTGCGGCAGGCCATCGGGAAAATAGCGCTCGCCAGCGGCAAATCCGCCGGGTTCGTCATGGGCGTAACGGTAGCCCTCGGATGCGCCGATCTGCTTCATCAGTTGCGTGGGGGCATTGCGCAAATGCATGGGCACCGGCGCTGTGCCATGTTCACGCACGAAACGCCGTGCCTCACCTGCAGCACGGTAGACCGCGTTGGATTTGGGCGCGATGGCGAGATAGAGCACCGCTTGCACCAGGGCGAGTTCGCCTTCTGGACTGCCCAGACGCTCGAACACGGCCACGGCGTCGAGCGTGTAGCCGAGCGCGCGCGGATCGGCGAGGCCGATGTCCTCACTCGCCATGCGAATCAGTCTGCGGCCGATGTACAGGGGATCGACGCCGCCATCGAGCATGCGGGCCATCCAGTACAAGGCCGCGTCAGGGTCGCTGCCGCGCACGGATTTATGCAGCGCCGAGATCACGTCGTAGAACAGGTCGCCGCCTTTGTCGTAGCGCCGCAGGGACTCGGTGAGCGCGGCCTCCAGCAGGGGCCGATCGATGGTGTCGCGCGCGCTACCTTGGGCCGCCGCCGCCACCGCCTCCACCGCGTTGAACAGGCGGCGGGCGTCGCCATCGGCATGCGCCGCGAGCAACGTCAGGGCGTCGGGCTCGATGCGCAAGCCACCGCTGGCGGCCAGGCCACGCAAGGCGAGGGCCTGCAATTCCTCGACGGACAGCGGCTGCAGCACATACACCGTGGCACGCGAAAGCAAGGCGCTGTTGACTTCGAACGACGGATTTTCGGTGGTGGCGCCGATGAACGTGAACAACCCCGACTCGACGTGCGGCAGGAAGGCGTCCTGTTGGCTCTTGCTGAAGCGGTGCACCTCGTCGACGAACACCAAGGTCGGGCGACCGTTGGCGCGCGCTGCTTCGGCCTGCAGCACCGCTTCACGGATTTCTTTCACGCCCGCGAGCACGGCTGAGATGGCGATGAAATGGGTCTCAAACTGCTTGGCGATCAGCCGAGCCAGGGTGGTTTTCCCCACCCCGGGAGGTCCCCACAGGATCATGGAATGCAGGCGGCGCGTGTCGATCGCCAGGCGCAGTGGCTTGCCGGGGCCGAGCACATGCGCCTGACCAACCACATCCGCCAGACAGCGCGGACGCAGTCGCTCTGCCAAGGGAACGGCCGTGCCGTCGCGCGTGGCGTCGGCTCCATGCTCGGGCGGTTGAGGGTCAAACAGGCCGGGGGTATGCGTCATGGTGGCGGTGCCGAGATCTGAGCGGGCAGCGGCTGCCGGGTTGCAGCATGCAGCAGCTCAGGGCTGCTGGATCACCGAGGCACCCTGCGGCGCCTTGAAATGGAAACTTCCCGCCGCAAACACCACATTGCGCTGCGTGTTGATGAACACGATGGTGGACGTCCGACGGAAGGCGTCGCGCAATTGCATCTCCACAAGCTCCGGACCTCGCGGGGTGGGCTTGAGACCCATGCGCACCCAGTCGAAAGAGCTGTCTTTGCTGCGCGGCACGGCCTGAACCCACTGCAAACCCGAGGTGCTCGGCAAGGGGCTGAGGGTGAAGAGTTTGCTCACGTCTTCGCCAGCCAACAGGGCGGCAGGCGTGCCGGACAACGCCTGCGACTGCACACTGACCGTGACCTGATCGAGGTCGTGGTCGTAGGTCCAGACGGTCTGGCCATCGCTGATGATGTCCTGGTGATAAGGCTTGGTGTAAACCCAGCGGAATTTTCCCGGGCGCTCGAACTCGAAGTAACCGGCCGAAGGTGCGCTGGCCTTGCCGCTTTCGTCCACCACAGTCTGCGTAAAGCTGGCACGCGCGCTGTGTGTGGACTTGACCCACAGGTTGAGCAACGTCACGCCGGCAGAGGGCTTGGCAGGCGTGTTGACCGCGGCCTGCGCCAGGGCCGTCGTGCAGGGGTCCGAAGCCATGGCCAAGAGCAAAGCCGGCAACAACGCTGCGGCTAACTTGTATCGCGCAATCATTCAGGAAACTCCATCGGGATTCAGGATTCAGCGCGCACCGGCACCAGGATGTCACGGTTGCCGTTGGTCGACAGGGGCGAGACCAGACCGGCTTTCTCCATCTGGTCCAGCAATCGGGCCGAACGGTTGTAGCCGATGCGCAAGTGCCGCTGCACCAGGGAAATGGATGCCTTGCGACTTTGCAGCACGATTTGCACGGCCTGGTCGTACAGCGGGTCGGCCTCGGCATCGCTGCCTGTGGCGCCGTCGAACCCGGCTTCGGCACCATCTTCGCCGGACTCGGGCTCAAGCAGTCCTGGCACATAGTCGGGCTCGCCCTGGGCCTTGAGTTGCTCCACCACGCGATGCACCTCGGCATCGCTGACGAAGGCGCCATGCACGCGCTGGGGTACGCCGGAGCCCGGCGGCAGGTAGAGCATGTCGCCCATGCCGAGCAGACTCTCGGCCCCCATCTGGTCGAGGATGGTGCGTGAATCGATCTTGCTCGATACCTGGAAGGCCATGCGGGTCGGGATGTTGGCCTTGATCAGTCCGGTGATCACGTCGACGCTGGGGCGCTGCGTGGCGAGAATCAGATGAATCCCTGCGGCGCGTGCCTTTTGCGCCAGACGGGCGATGAGCTCTTCGATCTTTTTGCCGACCACCATCATCAAATCGGCCAACTCGTCGATGATGACCACGACATAAGGCATGTGCTGCAGCGGTTCGGGATTCTCCGGCGTGAGCGACAGCGGGTTAGGCACATGCTCGCCACGCTGAGCGGCCTCGGCCATGCGCGCGTTGTAGCTCGCCAGGTTACGCACTCCCAGCTTGCTCATCACCTTGTAGCGCCGCTCCATCTCGCCCACGCACCACGAGAGCGCGTGTGCAGCCTGCTTCATGTCGGTCACCACCGGCGCCAGAAGATGCGGAATGCCCTCGTAGACACTGAGTTCCAGCATCTTGGGGTCGATCATGATCATGCGCACCTGCTTGGCCTCGGCCTTGTAGAGCAGGCCCAGGATCATGGCGTTGATACCGACCGACTTGCCCGAGCCAGTGGTACCGGCCACCAGCAGGTGTGGCATCTTGGCCAGGTCGGCAACGACCGGATTGCCGACGATGTCCTTGCCCAGGCCCATGCTGAGCATCGACGGCGCGTCGTTGTAGACCTGGGAGCCGAGAATTTCGGCCAGTCGAATGGTTTGACGTTTGGCGTTGGGCAACTCCAGGGCCATGGTGTTCTTGCCCGGAATGGTTTCCACCACGCGAATGCTCACCAGCGAGAGCGCCCGCGCCAGATCACGCGACAACCCCACCACCTGCGAGCCCTTCACACCGGGTTCGGGTTCCACCTCGTAGCGTGTGATGACCGGCCCGGGAGACGCCGCCACCACACGAACCGAGACGCCGAAGTCCTTGAGTTTTTTCTCGATCAGGCGCGAAGTGAACTCCAGTGTCTCGGCTCCGATGGGGTCCTTCAAGGCGTTACCGTGGTCGAGCAAGTCCAGCGTCGGCAAGCCGGACGTCGGCATGTCCTGGAACAAAGGCTTTTGCTTCTCACGCTGTACCCGCGGCGACTGCGGCACCTGCGCCAGTGGCGGCTCGATGTACACCGGCACGAACACCTCCTCGGCCTCGCGTGCCTGTTCGCTCACCAGATCGGCCTCGCGTTCCTGCAAGGCCTGGACCCCGGCGTGCCGATCTTGTTCCTGGGCACGGCGCGCGCGCCAGCGAGCCCAACTCCGCTCGATGCGGGCGCCGACATGCTCGGCGACATCCGCCCAACTCATCTGCGCATACCACGACAACGACAGCAGAAACACCGCCAGCAACACGATGGCGCTGCCTGTGAAACCCAGGAACTGTTGCGCCAGACTGCCCAGCCAGGCCCCCACGACGCCACCTGCGGCAGCCGGGAGGTCCGCCTTGAGGCCATAAAGTCGCGTGGCCTCGAGCGCTGCGCTGGAAAGCGGCAGCAACCCCAGCGCGGCCACCGAGCCCAGCTTGGCCGGCCAACGACGGGGCGCAGGCTGCACCTGGGCATGCGCACGACGCCAGGCACGCAGCAACGCCAGCAGGCCCATGGGCAACAGCCAGAGCGCCGAAAAACCCAGCAGAAAATAAAGGATGTCAGCCGTCCAGGCTCCAGTTGCCCCGACCAGATTGGCCGTGCCCTGGGTGGCAGCCCCACCCGAAGTCGACCACGACGGGTCGCTGCGGTGATAACTGAGCATTGCCAGCAGCACAAGCAGCCAGGTGATAGCGCCGGCCACCAAGCGGATTTCAGCCAGGAGCCGGTTTCTGCGTGCGCCGGACAGGCCTGGATGAGGGGCGTTTGCCCTTGGAAAGGTGAACCAACTCAAAATTTTGATCAACATTGCTCACAAAAATAGAGGTCCATTCCCGCGTCGTGCCGATCTCCGCAGGCCGGCCGCTTCGGCGCGCATGCGCGGGCTCAGAGCAGGGACGCGATGTGGTCGCGCACGATGGTCGTGCCATCCTCGCGCTCGACCACCAACCCCTGCTGCTCGAAGTCTTTCATGACACGGCTGACCATCTCGCGCGAGGCACCGACCATCTTGGCCAGGTCCTGGCGCGACAGCTTGGTGCGAATGATGCGCTCGGCGCCCTCTTGCTCGCCCATTTCCATCAACGCACGCGCCACACGCCCGTAGACATCCATCAGTGCCAAGGATTCGATCTTGCTGTCGGCGCGGCGCAGGCGGTGAACCAGACCGCGCATGATGGAAAACGACATGCTGGTGTTTTCCGGCAGGCTTTGCAGGAAAGCCACGCGACCGAGCATGAGGACGTCCGTCTGCACCTCGGCGCTCACGGTGGCGGAATGCGGTTCGCCGTCGATCAGGCTCATTTCGCCGACGTGATCTCCGGGATGCAACACGGCAAGAATCACCTCCCGGCCCTTGGAATCGACGCTCAACACCCGCGCGCGTCCGGCGAGGAGGATGAAGAGTGCGTTTGAGCGCCCGCCCTGCTCCACCAGACATTCGCCTCGCTTGTAACGCTTCTTGACGATGGACTGTGACAGCGTCCATGCCTGCGCCTCGGTCAGCACCGAGAACATGGGTACGCGGCGCACCAGATCGATATTGGAAATCGCTGCCATCTTCACTCCTGGAGATGGCTGGATGCTAACCCAGACACTTCCCTGGCTGGCCCGGCCACGGCCCTTGCGCCAAGGCATTCCCTAGCCGGGCAGGTCCTCAGGCCATGCCCCTGGAACAGACGCCTGCCGGACAGGAAACCCGGGTGAACCCTAAAATTCACCGCTTTGACGGCACCGCGGCGGGCATCCCCACGCAAGCATGGCCCCCTCCCACTTTGCAGGCCCCTCATGAGCAATCAGCACGCCAAAGTCATCATTCTCGGTTCCGGCCCCGCCGGCTATTCAGCCGCGGTCTATGCGGCGCGCGCCAACCTCAAGCCCATGCTCATCACCGGCATGGCCCAAGGCGGGCAGTTGATGACCACGACGGAAGTGGACAACTGGCCGGCGGATGTGGATGGCGTGCAAGGCCCGGAGCTGATGGCGCGTTTTGAAGCCCATGCCAAACGTTTCGACACCGCGATCGTCTTCGACCACATCCACACGGTGGATTTCAGCGCCAAGCCCTACACCCTCACCGGCGACAGCGGCACTTACACCTGCGACGCCCTCATCATCGCCACCGGTGCCTCGGCCAAATACCTGGGTCTGCCCAGCGAACAGGCGTTCATGGGCAAGGGCGTGTCCGGCTGCGCCACGTGCGACGGCTTCTTCTACCGTGACCAGCCCGTGTGCGTGGTGGGCGGCGGCAACACCGCGGTGGAAGAAGCGCTGTACCTGACGGGCATCGCCAGCAAGGTCACGGTCATTCACCGCCGCGACAAATTTCGCGCCGAGCCCATTCTCATCGACCGGCTGATGGAGCGCGTCAAGGAAGGCAAGGCCGAGCTCCAATTGTGGAGCGAACTCGATGCGGTGCTGGGCGACGCCAGCGGCGTGACCGGTGTGCGCATTCGCGAGACCAAGACCGGCGCCACCACCGAGATCAGCCTCACCGGCTGTTTCATCGCCATCGGCCATCAGCCCAATACCGAAATCTTCCAGGGCAAGCTGGCGATGGACAATGGTTACATCATCACCCAGGGCGGCTTGAACGGCATGGCCACCGCCACCAGCGTGCCCGGCGTGTTTGCCGCGGGGGATGTGCAGGACCATGTGTATCGCCAAGCCATCACCAGCGCTGGCACGGGCTGCATGGCTGCGCTCGACGCCCAGCGTTACCTGGAGAACGAAGGCGCTTGACCCGTCATTCAGGTTCATGTCAGTCTGCCTCGGCAGGCTGAAGCCGCAGCCAGAGCAACGACGGAGACCGACATGCACACTGCAGCAAGGGCATTTCTCGATGCGCGCGACACCCTGTTGCGCCTGCGCACCGATCACCCCGCGGCACAGTCCGTCTTCCATTGGCCGCAGCCCCTGCAGTTCAACTGGGCGTTGGATTACTTCGACCCGATGGCGCGCGGTAATGCGCAGACCGCCCTGTGGATCGTCGAAGACAGCGGCGCCGAGGCGCGCTACAGCTTCGACACCATGCACCGGCGCAGCCAGCGCATGGCCCATTTCCTGCGCGCCCACGGCGTGAGTCGAGGCGACCGTGTCATGCTCATGCTGCCCAACTGCGTGGAGCTTTGGGACGCCATGCTGGCGTGCATCAAGCTGGGCGCGGTGATGATTCCAGCCACCACCCTGCTGACTGCGGAGGATCTGGCCGACCGCATCGCCCGTGCCGGCATCGCGCATGTGCTGACCACCGCTGCTGACGCCGCCAAGTTCGACGCCCTGCCCGCCGTTGCGATGCAGACCGTGCGCGGACGCTTCTGCACCGGCGAGCATGCATCCTGGATCCACCTGCAGGACGCTGGCGAAGCCCCCGCCGACTTCGCACCCGACGGCGCCACAGCGGCCGCAGACCCGCTGCTGCTTTATTTCACCTCGGGTACCACCTCGCGACCCAAACTGGTGCAGCACAGCCACATCAGCTACCCCATCGGTCACCTGTCGACCATGTACTGGATCGGCCTGCGACCCGGCGATGTGCACTGGAACATCAGCTCACCCGGCTGGGCCAAGCATGCGTGGAGCTGTTTTTTCGCGCCGTGGAACGCCGCGTCCTGCATCTTCGTCTTCAACCAGACCCGTTTCAATGCCGACGCCGCGCTGAACGCCGCTGCGCGCTGCGGCGTCACCACCCTGTGCGCTCCACCCACGGTCTGGCGCCTGTTCATCCAGCAGGACCTCAAGCGCTACGCGGTGCAATTTCGCGAGTTGGTGGGCGCGGGCGAACCGCTCAACCCCGAAATCATTGCCCGGGTGCAAGCCGCCTGGGGCATCACCATCCGCGACGGGTACGGGCAAACCGAAACCTGCTGCATGATCGGCAACGCGCCTGGTCAACCGTTGCAGCCCGGCGCCATGGGCCGTCCGCTGCCTGGCTGGCGCCTCGAGCTACTGGACCTCGACGGCCATCCGGCCGATGAAGGCGAGGTCTGCGTTGCGCTCGAGCCGCGTCCGGTGGGACTGATGGCAGGCTACGCTGGGGACACCGAGAAAACCGCGCACGCCATGCATCACGGTTACTACCACACGGGTGACGTGGCGCAACGCAATGCCGACGGCAGCTTCACCTTCGTCGGCCGCATCGACGACGTGTTCAAAGCCTCCGACTACCGCATCAGCCCCTTCGAGCTCGAAAGCGTGCTCATCGCCCATCCGGCTGTAGCCGAAGCTGCGGTCGTACCCAGCCCAGACCCGCTGCGCCTGGCGGTGCCCAAGGCCTTCATCGCCTGCCGTACCGGCTTCGAGCCCAGCCGCGAACTGGCGCTCGATGTGCTGCGCTACGCCCGCCAGCACCTGGCCGCCTACAAGCGGATCCGGCGCATCGAGTTTTTTGATCTGCCCAAAACCATTTCGGGCAAGATTCGGCGGGTCGAGTTGCGCGTCCTGGAACACGACAGCATCTCGAGTGGGGAGCGGCGTGCCGACGAATACTGGGAAGACGACTTTCCCGACCTGCGCGGCTGAACCTGCCGCAGCCGACGGCTGTGCAGGCCGACAGCAACAGCAGCACTCAGACCGGGGCCGGCGGGGTCTCCAGGGGTAATGGCGCGAGCAGAAAATGTTCGCGGTAATGCAGCAACTCGTCGATGGACTCGTGGATATCAGCCAGCGCCGTGTGCTCCTGGCGCTTCTTGAACGCCGCGCTCACATCCGGACGCCAGCGTTTGGCCAGCTCTTTCAAAGTGCTCACGTCCAGGTTGCGGTAATGAAAAAAAGCTTCCAGCCGCGGCATGCCACGCGCCATGAAACGCCGGTCCTGGCAGATGGAGTTGCCGCACATCGGGCTCTTGCCGGCCGGCACATACCGGGCGATGAAGTCCAGCAACTCCTGTTCAGCCTGCGCCTCGTTCAGTGTGCTGGCCGCCACCCTGGCGATCAGGCCGGAGCGTCCATGCGTGCCCTTGTTCCAGGAGTCCATGCCATCCATCACCTCGGCGCTCTGGTGCACCACCAGAACCGGACCCTCCACCCGCATGCGCACTTGCGCATCGGTGATGACCACGGCGACTTCAATGATGCGATCGGCTTCGGGGTTGAGCCCGGTCATTTCCATATCCACCCACAACAGGTTGGACTCATGCAGGGCGAGAACGGTGGCGGCTTTGGAGAGGCTCATGCAAGTGGGAGGTTGGAATGTCGGGGTCGGTGGACAAAGCCCCGGGCAAGGTCTTGCCGGAGCAGGGCCCAGCGCCGTGGGCACGGTGAAATAATGCAACGTGCACGGATTTGAAGCGCGACCCGGACCGGGCCCGCCGCCGTGAACATTCCCAGGATTTTCGCATGAGCCTTCAAGACATCACGCCGCTGTGGTCTGCACTGTTCGCCAGCGCACTGGTCCTGGGTACGGGTCTGAAACTCTGGCTGGCCACGCGGCAGATCCGTCACGTGCATGGCCATCGCGCCCGGGTGCCGGAAGCTTTTGCTGCAGTCATTGATCTGCCCACCCACCAGAAGGCCGCCGATTACACGGTGGCGCGTGCCCGCTTCGGCATGTGGCATACGCTCTTTTCTGCCGTTGTGCTGCTGGGCTGGACCCTCCTCGGCGGCCTGCAATGGCTGGCTGATTTCAATGCCCTCCACTTCGGCACCCACCTGGGCGCACAACTGCTGCTGCTCGTTGCATTCGCCCTCATTGGCGCCATCATCGACCTGCCCTGGGATCTGTGGCAGACCTTCCGGCTCGAGGCTCGTTTCGGCTTCAACCGCAACACCCCGGCGCTGTTCCTGGGCGACATGCTGAAGAACCTGCTGGTCTCCGCCGTGCTCATGCTGCCACTGGCCGCGCTGGTGCTCTGGCTGATGCAAGCCAGCCCGCTCTGGTGGCTTTGGGCCTGGGCTGCGTTCGCGGCGTTCAGCCTGGCGATGATGGTGGTGTTCCCGATGTTCATTGCCCCGCTTTTCAATCGCTTCGAGCCCCTGGCCGAGGGTGAGGTGAAGGGCCGCGCGCAGGCGCTGATGCAGCGTTGCGATTTCGCCCTGAAAGGTCTTTATGTGATGGACGGCTCACGTCGCAGCGCCCACGCTAATGCCTACTTCACCGGGCTGGGCGCCGCACGCCGCGTGGTGCTGTTCGACACCCTGCTCAAACAGCTCGATGCGGCGCAGATCGAGGCCGTGCTGGCGCATGAGGTGGGCCATTACAAGCGTCGCCACATCCAACAGCGCCTGTTCACCACGCTGCTGTTGAGCCTCGCGGGGTTCGCTCTGCTGGGCTGGCTGTCCAGCAAGGTCTGGTTTTATACAGGGCTGGGCTATGCCCCCAATTTACTTGGCGGCAACACCGCGGCGGCGCTCATACTGTTCATGCTGGTCCTGCCTGTGTTCGGGGTGTTTTTCACACCCCTGGGTGCCGGCTGGTCGCGCAGACACGAATTCGAGGCCGATGCCTACGCCGCCGAGCACAGCGATGCACGCCAACTGGGCGCGGCGCTGATACGCATGCATCAGGACAACGCATCCACCCTCACGCCCGATCCGCTCTATGTGCGCTTCTACTACAGTCATCCCCCCGCGATGCAGCGCCTGGCGCGCATGGGAGCGCTCGCGACCTTGTCCGCTCCTGGGGCGAAGACAACCAGTCAGCGGTCGAATGACAGCCCGCCGCAAGCTGGCCACGCCGCTTGAATCTGACGGAACCTCGCCATGATGACGCTTGACCAATTGCTGCAGGACCATTGCCAGGCCCTCGAAGGTCACCCCCTCGCCGCAGCCGAGGTGCTGAAACAGCTCGGCGTCCTGCCAGAATGGCGGCACAAAGACGGTTCGATCCAGCGCAGCTACGTCTTCCGCGACTACTTCGACACCATCGCCTTCGTCAACGCGCTGGCCTGGATCGTGCATCGGGAAGACCATCACCCAGACCTGAGCGTGCATTACAACCGTTGTGTCGTCGCCTTCAACACCCAC
>JAJZDV010000167.1 GCA_021846025.1 Pseudomonadota bacterium | reverse complement strand
GACGCGCCGCGCCGGCGCGCTGCCCATCAGCCGCTCAACCGCCTCTCCCACCCTCCTTCAGGCTCACACCTCGGTGGAATCGTGGCTCCGTCTCCAGGCTCATACCTCGTTGGACAAGACTATGCCTTTGAGGATGGACTGCGCGAGGTGATGATGGGTATTCACCCAGGCGGGATAGATGACGCAGCCGCTGGCGTCGAGCACCGCTTCGCCGGGTTCGGGGCCGAGGCTGCCAATGGCGGCGATGTGGCCATCGTGGATGCGCAGATCCGTGGCTTGCGCGTGGGCGCGTGCCTCGGCTCCAGGCAGGCCGGTGAGTAGCGCCAGGGCGCCACGAATCAGGAGCTTGTTGGAAGGCTGTGATGCGGCGATTGGAGACATGGGCGATTGCAGGTTGGGAGTCACCGTGTGGGCGAACGCAGAAGGCAGAACCCTGTCCATGGCCATCTGCAATGCCGGCAGATCTTGTTGGCTCGTGAGAGGTGCCGATCCTGCACGGATGCGCTCAGAACCGACCCTGCGCGGCAGCGGTGAGCAGTTCAGAGAGCTGGCGGCAGTAGTTCAGGAAAGGCGCGCTGACGCGCCAGTCGTCATCACGCTCGGCGGGACCGGCGATAGCGATGTCGGCCACCACACGTCCGGGACGCGCCGCCATCACCACGACACGGGTGGAGAGAAACACTGCCTCGTAGATGCTGTGGGTGACGAAGGCCACGGTCATGGCCTGCTGCGCCCAGAGCTGGCGCACATCGCTATCGAGCTTGTTGCGGGTGAATTCGTCAAGTGCGCCAAAGGGCTCGTCGAGCAGCAGCAGACTGGGGTGTGTGGCCAGCGCCCGTGCCAGCGATACCCGCATCTGCATGCCGCCCGACAACTCGCGGGGCCAAGCATGAGCAAAGCTTTCCAGCCCCACCATGCCGAGCACTGCGGTGACTCGGGCGTCGGCCTCGGCACGCGGGGTCTTGCGCAAATCCAGCGGCAGCCGAGTGTTGGCGCGCACCCTTGCCCAGGGCATCAGCGTGGGCTCCTGGAACACCATGGACAGCGACTTCTGACCTTCGGCGCTGTCATGCTTTTCCGAGCCCCACCACAGGATGCGGCCGGCCGATGGCGAATCCAGCCCGGCGAACATCCGCAGCAGCGTGCTCTTGCCGCAGCCCGACGGTCCGAGCAGAGAGACAAACTCGCCCTGCTGAATGCGCAGCCGCACCTCGTCGAGGGCGCGGGTGCCGTTGGGGTAGGTCTTCTCCACGCGATTGGCGAACAACGCGGTGTTCGCGTCTGGCTGCTGCTGTGGCGGCATGAAAAGCGCATCGGGTTCGTGCAATTCCATCAAGGTTCTCGAGATCTGGTGGATGAGGTGTGGGCGGGTCTGGGCGTGCGGCAGGCGATGGCGCGGCCAGGATATGGGCGTGGTGCGCCAGACTCAGGCGTTGGATTGCGCGGCATCCCTGGCCTACGTCTGGATGGGGATAGTGGGCCGCGTTAGTGCCGGGTGAAACACCTCCTCCTCGCCATGCTCGTGCAGCAACGCCAGCAGGCGCTTGCGCATCAGCAGACCAGGCTTGTCGGACTCCATGTGGAATTCAACACGGCGGCGTGTGTCGATGCAGGCGTCGGGGTCGGTGGCCTCGAGGATGTCGCGATCTTCATCGACGATGGGACGATCCCAGTCGATCAGCTCTTGCGTGCTGCACTCCGCCTCGGTGTCGTTGCGATACAGCCATTGCGCCAGCATGATGTGCGCGTCATCGATCGGCGTGGCGCAGTTGTAGATGATGTGGTGAATGCCGCTTTCTGGATAGACGCAGCCGAAGCGCCGCACGAACGGCAGCCACCAGCGGTTGAGCAAATGGCGCTCGGTGAACGCGCCCTTGCTGCCGGTGATGCGGTGACCATGCACCGGGTTGCGAATGGGCACGCGGGTCTCGGCCTCGAAGCCTTCGGTCGTGGCATCGAGCCGGTAGCCCGACGGCTTGGGTTGCTCGTAAATGCCGAAATTGGCCTTGTGCACATAGCTGAAATGCGCGTTGTCGAAGGCGTTCTCCATGAAGCGCAACGGGCTCGTGGCCCAGCGTTCGTGAAACTGAACAATACGGCGAAAGCCCGCATCGCCGTCTTCCGCAAAATCGGGAATCGGTGCCAACGGATCGGCAAGCGCCACCCAGACGTAGCCGTAGCGCGCGGCGCAACGAAACGACTCCACCCGCGCCCCGGCGGGAATCACGGCATCGGGGGTTTGCGGAATGCGCACGCAGGCGCCGCTGCAATCGTAGGTCCAGCCGTGGTAGCCGCAGACGATGCGCCCCATCTCGTCCACGAAGCCTTTGGACAGTTGCGCGGTGCGGTGGCAGCAGCGGTCGCGCAGCGCCACGGGCTGACCGTCAGGGTGCTTCCACAACACGAGTTTTTCACCGAGCAAGGTGAACGGGCGCGGGCCGGCATCCAACTCGTGCAGTGGCATGAGGGCGTACCAGAAGCGGCGCAGGACGGGTTGCTGGGTGACAAGCATGGAACTCTCCAGGGTTGGTGCATGGCATCGCCGTGCGCCGGAGCATGTTGTCGTAGCGGGATGCAAGCGGTTGGACAGGAGTGGCATGGCACCCGACACCGCCGCAGGTTCCGCAGGCAGCAAGCCCGACCGGCGTGGCTGGAGCAATGTCCCGCAGCCTGAGCTGCTGACCGCTTCTACTCACTCCATGAACGCTGCAATTTGCATGCCAGTTTTCTGTGCTGGCAAACATCACGGCTACGCCACCGAGCGTGACCGTGACCGGATTCAGGATCGAACCAGATGCTGGCTTCGGAGCGCACAACCAGGCACTTGCAGTCCGACTGATCCACAACGGTGCGCAACGTGCACTGGGACGCGGCGGCATGCACCGCGGCACAACAGGACACCGGCCTGATGCGGCCGTCTTGCTGCATCAGGCCGGGTTTTGTGACACGAAAGCTGGCATACCTTTTGCTCTTCGATTGCATACAGTTTATTTGTGCATCCATGTTGTAGCGATCGTCCGCTTTGCCAACATCTCAAGGAGTGATTCATGCAAGGTTCTCAGCCTTTGAATACATCCAGCCAAGGGGGGCGCCTGCGCTCGCGCCACCTGCTGGCCGGTCTGGCACTGGCCTTGGGCCTGACAGGCCTGGCGCAGGCCGAAGATTTGCCCAAGATCACCTTCTGCACCAACTGGTTTGCCGAAGCCGAGCATGGAGGCTTCTATCAGGCGCTGGCCACGGGGCTCTACAAGAAAGCGGGGCTGGACGTCAGCATCAAGATGGGCGGTCCGCAGGTCAATGGCCTGCAATTGCTCGGCGCTGGCGTCTGCGATTTTTTCATGGGCTATCCAATGCAGGACATCGTTGCTGCTTCGCATGGGCTGCCGGTGGTGACTGTGGCGACGAGCTTCCAGAAGGACCCGCAGGTGATCATCGCCCACCAGGGCGTGAAGTCGCTGGCGGACCTCAAGGGCAAACCCATCCTGGTGTCACAAAGCGCCAACACGACATGGTGGCCCTGGCTAGAGAACACCTTCGGTTTCACCCAGTCGCAGGAGCGCCCCTACACCTTCAGTGTCGCCCCCTTCCTGCATGACAAAAATCTCTCGCAGCAAGGCTACATCGGCTCCGAACCACTGATGATCGAGAAGGGCGGTGAGACGCCCAAGGTGTTCCTCATGGCGGATTACGGCTGGCCGGCTTATGCCGAAACCATCGATACCACGCAGGCCATGATTGCCAGGCACCCACAATGGGTGGCGGCGTTCGTCAAGGCCTCGATGGAGGGCTGGCAGTCCTACCTGGCCGATCCGACGCCTGGCAACAAGCTGATCGTCGAGGCCGATCCCAAGGAGACACCGGAGCAGTTGGAGTTCTCGATGAAGATGATGAAGAAGTATCAGCTCGTCACCGGGGGCGATGCGGCGAGCGAAGGCATCGGCATCATGACCGACAAGCGCTGGAAAGAGATGTTCGACTTCATGGTGCACAACAAGATGATGCCGGCCGATTTTGATTACAAGAAGGTCTATGACCTGCAGTTCATCAAGCCACTGAAACTGCTCCCTACTGCGGCCGACACGCACTAGGGCGTGTTAACACAATCGGAGACCGTCGGCGATCAACGCGAAGCTGATGAATCCGAGGAACATGACATCAAGTTTCTCGAACCGCGAGAAGATGCGACGAAAGCCCTTGAGTCGCCGAAACA
>JAJZDV010000166.1 GCA_021846025.1 Pseudomonadota bacterium | reverse complement strand
CTAGGCGACCGGTACCGTGCGCCGCGCCCTGCGCTTCGGCGTTGGAAGCACAACCGTCTGCGTGGCGATTCGCGCATCGCCTCCCCGCGTCAAATCGGCGAGGGTCATGCGGTCGAGCGACTGGAAAAAGGCATCGAGCGCCGCGCGCAGCCCACGGGCAAGCTGGCAATGCGGCGTGAGCACGCAAGCGTCGGTGCGGCGATCGAAGCACTCCACCAAGCGGAAATCTTCCTCCGTGCCACGCAGCACCTCGCCGATGCGGATGGACTCCGCCGCGCGTGCCAGGCGCAAACCGCCGGTACGGCCGCGCACGGATTGCAGATAACCGTTGCCCGCCAGATGCACCACCACCTTGGTGAGATGGCTGCGCGAGATGCGATGGAAATCGGCCAGTTCGGTGATGGTGACGAGGCGCTCGGGGTGCTCGGCGGCGTACATCAGCACACGCAAGGCGTAGTCGGAAAACTGGGTCAGGCGCATGGTGTGGCTTGAAGACGGAGCGGAAAGAGCGTCGAATGCAGGATTGTCCATCGAAGCGCAGGCGGCGCACAACGCCGTCGGCGCTCCACATCCGTTCCCATCGCCCATGACCCTCTCCACAGCCCCAAGCCAGCAATTCGCCAGCGACAACCTCGCCGGCATCTGTCCCGAAGCCCTGCAATCCCTGCTCGATGCCAACGCCAGCGGCCACCAGCCGGCTTATGGCGACGACATCTGGACGCAAAAGTCCACCGACATGCTGCGCGAGTTGTTCCAGACCGATTGCGACGTGTACTACGTGTTCAATGGCACCGCGGCCAATTCGCTGGCGCTGGCATCGATGTGCCAGAGCTACCACAGCGTCATTTGCTCGCCGGTCGCACATATCGAAACCGACGAATGCGGCGGCCCGGAATTTTTCTCCAACGGCTCGAAACTGCTGGTGGGCGAAAGCGACAGCGCCGCCGCGCTCCTGGGCAAACTCACGCCGGACGCGGTGGACGATCTGGTGACCAAGCGCCATGACATCCACTACCCCAAGCCCAAGGTCGTCTCGCTTACCCAGGCCACCGAGCTCGGTACGGTGTACACGGTCGAAGAGGTGCGGGCGATTGCCGCCATCGCCAAACGCCGGCACTTGAAGCTGCACATGGACGGCGCCCGCTTCGCCAACGCAGTGGCCACGCTCGGCGTGCATCCGTCCGAGATCACCTGGCGCGCCGGGGTGGATGTGCTGTGCTTCGGCGGCACCAAGAACGGCTTGCCGGTGGGCGAGGCTGTGGTCTTTTTCGACCGCGACCTGTCCGCCGATTTCGCCTGGCGTGTGAAGCAGGCCGGGCAGCTCGCCTCGAAAATGCGCTTCATCTCCGCGCCCTGGGTGGGCATGCTGGAGCACGACACCTGGCTGCGCAACGCGCGTCATGCCAACGCCATGGCGCAACGCCTGTACCAGGCCATCCACGGTTTGCCGGGAGTGCGCGTGCTGCATCCACCGCAAGCCAATGCGGTGTTCGCACAACTGCCCGCAGCCTGCATCGCGCGCTTGCATGCCACCGGCTGGAAGTTCTACGAATTCATCGCCGGCGGTGGCTGCCGCTTGATGTGCGCCTGGGACACCCAGCCCGAAACCGTGGACGCCTTTGCCACCGACCTCGCTGCTGCATGCGCCCAGGCGGCATGAATGCCCTGAGCCGGCACGCATGGCTCCAGGTGTCCGCCCACCTCACCAAGGAATGACCATGGCCGTCTCGGTGTTCGACCTGTTCAAGATCGGCATCGGCCCGTCGAGTTCGCACACCGTCGGGCCGATGCGCGCCGCGCGGCTGTTCGCCACCGGCCTGCAACAACAGGAGTTGCTCGCGTCCGTCGCCCGTGTGGAGTGCCGTCTGTACGGCTCGCTGGCGGCCACGGGAAAAGGGCATGGCAGCGACAAGGCCGTGATGCTCGGACTGCAGGGCGAGGAGCCCGATCAGGTGGATGTCGATGCCGCTCCAGCCCGGATCGACAGCGTGCGCAAGGACAGGCATCTCTCACTGCTGGGCGTCCATGGACTGGCCTTCGACCCGCAGACCGACTTGCTGTTCCAACGCGGCAAGCCTCTGCCACTGCACCCCAATGGCATGCGCTTTGCGGCTTTCAATGCGGCTGGCGAACTGCTGGCCGAACGCACGTACTACTCGGTCGGCGGTGGTTTCGTGTTGAGCGACGAGGCCGCCGCCGACGGCTCGCGCCACACCGCCATCGCCCCCGACACCACCATCCTCGCCCTGCCTTTTCACAGCGGTGCCGATCTGCTCGCGCTGGCGGCACAGCATCGCTGCAGCATCGCCGACGTCATGCGCATCAACGAGCGCCACTGGCGCCACGACAGCGACATCGACGCCGGCCTGTTGCGCATCTGGCGTGTGATGCAGGACTGCGTCGCGCGCGGCTGCCACACCCAGGGCGTTCTGCCCGGCGGCTTCAAGGTCGAGCGCCGTGCCCCGGCGCTCTACGCCGCGCTGCATGGCAAGGCGGCCTCGAGCCCGATCGACCCGCTGCGCGCACTCGACTGGGTGAACCTGTGGGCGCTGGCGGTGAACGAGGAAAACGCCGCAGGCGGCCGCGTCGTCACCGCCCCCACCAACGGCGCTGCCGGCATCGTGCCCGCGGTGCTGCATTACTACGTGCGCCTCACGCCCGAGTCCGACGCGCAGGGCGTGGTGGACTTCCTGTTGACGGCCGGCGCCATCGGTCTGCTGTACAAGGAGAACGCCTCCATTTCGGGGGCCGAAGTGGGCTGTCAGGGAGAGGTCGGCGTGGCCTGCAGCATGGCCGCCGGAGCCTTGTGCGCGGTCCTCGGCGGCAGCGTGAAGCAGGTGGAGAACGCTGCCGAGGTGGGCATGGAACATCATCTCGGGCTGACCTGCGACCCGGTGGGCGGACTGGTGCAGATTCCCTGCATCGAGCGCAACGCCATGGGCGCGGTGCAGGCCATCAACGCCGCCCGCATGGCCTTGCGCGGCAACGGCCAGCATCATGTCTCGCTCGACAAGGTCATCAAAACCATGCGCGAAACCGGCGCCGACATGCAGACCAAGTACAAGGAAACCGCACGCGGCGGGCTGGCGGTGAACATCATCGAGTGTTGAGTTCCGGACGACATGGCGGACGGCCGATTCCCGGGTCGAGCGGGCTTGAAGACCGGCCTCAGGAACCTGCGTCGGGTTCGGTCAACGAACCTCACGGCTTTGATCCGTCGACACCAGGGTCGGGCCATGATGCGCAACGAACCCAAGCGGTTTCCCATGTGCAAGCAGGACACCCCAACCCAGGCCGCAAAGCCCGGCATCCAGCCGTGTGCATCAACCCCGATGGGAAATCGGGCATGCTGGCGCCGCATCGGCGGCGCATGGAGCCTCAGCGAAAGGCGTAGCGTGCGAAAAAGAACGCCACATTGCCGTTGTTCAAGGTGCTGGTCACCTTCGGCAGGAAGGTCCCGTAAAGCGTGAAGCGGCCATAACCCACCGAGACCAGCGGCAAGGCGATGGGGAAAGGAATGTTCTTGAAAATATCGGCGCGCGAGGTGATGCCAGCGGTGTATCCGGCCCCGAAATGCAAGGCGCCGACGGGGTCCCACAACCACTGTTTCGCGTATCCGACCACGGGTTCTGCGTTGCGGTGCGAGTCGGAGAACATCATGGCGTAAATCATCTCGTCATTGCCGTTCGCATCGATGATGTGCTTGCCCCAACCCAGGCCCCAGGCGTGGCTGTTGAGTTGAGCGCGCTTGGCTGCGGTGTAGGTGGCCGGGTCGTGCCAGGTGTAGCCGGTGACGAACAGATCGGGCGTGCCGTTGTCGTAGATGTTGGTGAGGTTCTGCGTGGCGCGATCGGCCCAATGCATCACACCCGCCTGGCTTGTGGCTGGCAGCAGCATCAGCAGGCCCAGGAGTGAGGCGAGGAGGATTTGGCGCATCGTCGCACCATAGACATGGAATGTTTCTGCAATGTTGCGCGTGAGCGTCTTCATGGGTTTCAAAATCCTGGACAAGTTGGTTGCGGTTGACGGTGCCGGTCGATGGGAGCATCAGCCGGTGTGAAAATGCCTGGCGGGGCCGGCAGGCTGCATTGTCTGGTTGACCCCCTCGCTGTAGAACACCACGCTATCGCGGAAGTTCAGGCGCTGGAGGCCGAAGGCCAGGCCGGAGCGCAAGAAGCTGGGCAGACGGCTGCGAGCCACCCACACCGCCACCGCCTGGCCCCGGGCACGCGCC
>JAJZDV010000027.1:15698-28945 GCA_021846025.1 Pseudomonadota bacterium | reverse complement strand
CTGGACTCGGGGAAGTCGCGTTGACACTGCATGGGCTTTGCTCAAGAATGAAACCGGGTTACGCAGTTGCTCATCTGGCCGCATGTCTGACCTCGTGTTCCACCGCATTGAGACCGATCACCAACAGGCAGACTCCCTTGCGACGAGACGGCCGCACACTGCACCTTCCCGAGCCCATCACCATGCCCCAAGCACCCGCCAGCCTGCTCAGGCGTACCCTGCATCTGTCGCGCGCGCCGCGTGACCAGAGGCGGCCGAACCTGCCGTCGAGCGGCGGCAAGACGGCCCGCGCAAGCGCCTGCTCACGAACCACGGCAGTGCCGCGGCCCTCGAGTTTCTGACCTCAACGATCCGGTCTCCTCATGTCAGCCCAGCCCTCGGCAGCCTCCCGTACGACAGACAGCGCATCCAGCTCATCCGGCGCTTCCGCAGCGTCGCCATCGGCATGGGTCGACGGTCTGCAGCAGGCATTCGCCGCTGCCTTGCAGACGGCGGGCGATCAGGTCCATGCGCTGCGGCTCGACCCGGCCCGCGTCGCCGACATCCAGGGCCGATTCGGGCGCGAGTACGCCGATCTGTGGAGCAGCTTGCTGAGCAACAGCACCCAGCCGATCGAGGTCAAGGACCGACGCTTTGCCGCCGAGAGTTGGCGCGAGAACCGTTTTTCCACCTACACCGCAGCCCTGTATTTGCTGGGCGCACGCGCTTTGCTCGAACTGGTGGACGCGGTGCAGGCCGACGCCAAGACCCAGCAGAAAATTCGCTTCGCCGTGCAGCAGTGGGTGGACGCCGCGGCACCGAGCAACAACTGGGCACTCAATCCCGAGGCCATGCAAACCGCCATGCAGACCCAGGGGGAGAGCCTGCGCCGGGGGATGGACAATCTGCTGGCCGATTTGCGCCGTGGCCGGATCACCCAGACCGATGAGCGTGAATTCGAGGTCGGCCGCAACGTGGCCACCAGCGAGGGCGCCGTGGTGTTCGAGAACCCCTGGTTCCAACTGCTCGACTACAAACCTTTGGCTGCTCAGGTGCATGCGCGGCCATTGCTCATCGTGCCGCCGTGCATCAACAAGTTTTACATTCTCGACCTGCAGCCGACCAATTCGTTGGTGCGCTACGCCCTGGAGCAAGGCCAGCGCGTGCTGCTGATGTCGTGGCGCAACCCCGATGCGAGCTGCGCCCACTGGACGTGGGACGACTACATCGAGCAAGGTGTGCTGCGCGCCATCGCGGTGGCGTGTGAAATCGCTGTGGCCTCGGCTGCGCTGGCCGGGGCGGCTCCATCCGGAAAGGCCGCGCGGGCCGGCAAGGCCGGCACCAGGACGGCCAAGACGGGCGAATCGGACCGGACATCAACGCCATTGCCGCAGGACGGCATCAATGCTTTGGGATTTTGCGTTGGCGGCACGCTGCTGGGCACCGCGTTGGCCGTGCTGGCAGCCAGGGGCGAGAGGCCGGTGCACAGCGTCACCTTCCTCACCACCATGCTGGATTTCTCCGACACCGGCATTCTTGACGTCTTCATCGACGAAGCGCAGGTGCGCCTGCGCGAGTCCACCATCGGCAAAGGCGGCTTGCTTGCCGGGGCCGAACTGGCAGCAGCTTTTTCCAGCCTGCGCCCCAACGACTTGACCTGGAATTACGTCGTCGGCAACTACCTCAAGGGTGAAACCCCGCCACCCTTCGACTTGCTGTACTGGAACGCCGACAGCACCAATCTGCCCGGTCCCATGCTGGCCTGGTATCTGCGCAACACCTATCTGGAAAACAAGTTGCCCAGGCCCGACGCGCTGAGCGTGGCAGGCACATCCGTGGATTTGCGTCGCATCACGATTCCGGCGTACGTGTACGCCTCGCGTGAGGATCACATCGTCCCCTGGCCTGCGGGTTACGCCTCGGCCGTGCTGCTGGGGGGGGCGACCCGCTTCGTGCTGGGCGCCTCGGGGCATATCGCCGGCGTCATCAACCCGGCGTCGAAGAACAAGCGCAGCCACTGGCGGCTGGACCAACCGCCCTCCAAAGTCGCAGCGAAAGCCAGGCCTGGGGCCGCGTCCAGGTCGCTTCCAGCCACGCCTGCCGCCTGGCTGGAACAGGCGACGGAATATCCTGGAAGCTGGTGGCCGGACTGGGCCGCTTGGCTGGCGGAGCAGGGCGGTCCGCTGCAGCCAGCCCCCAAGCAGTATGGTGGCGCCGCCTACAAGCCGATCGAACCGGCCCCCGGGCGTTACGTCAAGGCCAGGGCATGATTGCAGCCCCTGCTTGCGTGCCGAACCGCTGAATTGTTCTGTTCGTCCCTGTTCCCAACCAAGGAGATTGCTCCATGAGCGAAGACATCGTGATCGTTTCGGCCGTGCGCACGGCCGTGGGCAAATTTGGTGGCTCGCTGGCCAAGACCTCGGCGGTCGATCTGGGCGCGCTGGTGGTGAAAACGGCCATCGCCCGTGCCGGCATCGAACCCGGGCAGGTGTCGGAAGTCATCCTGGGCCAGGTGCTGCAAGCCGGCGTGGGCCAGAACGCGGCGCGCCAGAGCCTGATCAAGGCCGGCCTTCCGGACATGATCCCGGCCATGACCATCAACAAGGTGTGCGGCTCGGGTTTGAAGGCCGTGATGCTGGCGGCCCAGGCCGTGGCCCTGGGCGACGCCGAGATCGTCGTCGCTGGCGGCCAGGAGAACATGAGCGCCTCGCCCCATGTGCTGCCGGGCTCGCGCGACGGCATGCGCATGGGCAACTGGAACCTGATCGACACCATGATCACCGACGGCCTGTGGGATGCGTTCAACCACTACCACATGGGGACGACCGCCGAGAACGTGGCGAAGAAATACGGCGTCACGCGCGAGATGCAGGACGCTTTCGCTGCCGCCAGCCAGAACAAGGCCGAGGCCGCGCAGAAGTCCGGTCGCTTCAGCGATGAAATCGTGCCGGTGATGCTGCCGCAGAAAAAAGGAGATCCGGTGGCCTTCGCCAGCGATGAATTCATCCGCCACGGCGCCACCGCCGAGAACCTCGCAGGGCTCAAGCCGGCGTTCGACAAGGCCGGCACGGTCACCGCCGGCAATGCCTCGGGCCTGAACGACGGCGCGGCCGCGGTGGTGGTGATGTCGGCCAAGCGAGCCGCGTCCCTGGGGCTCAAGCCGCTGGCGACCATTCGCGCCTACGCCAATGCCGGACTCGACCCCGCCTACATGGGCATGGGTCCGGTGCCGGCGTCCACGCGCTGCCTGTCGCGCGCGGGCTGGTCGCCGCAGGACCTGGATCTGATGGAAATCAACGAGGCGTTCGCCGCCCAGGCCATCGCCGTGAACCAGCAGATGGGCTGGGACACGAGCAAGGTCAACGTCAACGGTGGTGCCATCGCCATCGGCCATCCCATCGGGGCCAGCGGTTGCCGCATCCTGGTCACGCTGCTGCACGAAATGAACAAGCGCGACGCGAAAAAAGGTCTGGCCTCGTTGTGCATCGGCGGCGGCATGGGCGTGGCCTTGGCACTGCAGCGCTGAAGCGCGGCAGTGCACCGCATTTTGATCGAAACACCACGACAACAACCCGAGGAGTCAAGGATGAGCAAGAAAGTTGCATACGTCACGGGCGGCATGGGCGGCATCGGCACCGCCATCTGCCGGCGCCTGTGCGAGGCCGGTCACAAGGTGATTGCCGGCTGCGGACCCAATTCCTCGCGCAAGGACACTTGGCTGGAGACCATGCGCGGTCAGGGGCTGGACGTTTATGCCTCGGAAGGCAATGTGGCCGACTGGGACTCGACCTGCGCGGCGTTTCAGAAGGTCTTCGCCGAGCATGGTCAGGTCGACATTCTGGTGAACAACGCCGGCATCACCCGCGACGCCGTGTTTCGCAAGATGAGCTACGACGATTGGGACAAGGTGATGAAGACCAACCTCTACTCGATGTTCAACGTGACCAAGCAGGTCATCGACGGCATGGTCGAGCGCGGCTGGGGCCGGGTCATCAACATCTCTTCGGTCAACGGCGAAAAAGGGCAGTTCGGCCAAAGCAACTACTCCGCAGCCAAGGCCGGCATGCATGGCTTCACCATGGCACTGGCACAGGAAGTGGCCTCCAAGGGCGTGACCATCAACACCATCGCCCCGGGCTACATCGCCACCGACATGGTCAAGGCGATCCGGCAGGATGTGCTGGACAAGATCGTCTCCACCATTCCGGTCAAGCGCCTGGGCAAGCCGGAGGAGGTCGGATCGCTGGTGACCTGGCTGGCCAGCGAGGACGGCGCCTTCGTCACCGGGGCCGAGTTGTCCATCAATGGCGGCCTGCACATGAGTTGAAACGGGCCGCGAGCCGGCCGCCGCTGGTGCGTGCGGGTTGATCTGGACGCCAGCGGTGGGTCCGGGCGGCTGCACATCGCTGTTTCTGTGCTCCAATTGAGCGCACCCTTGCAGTTTCCGCGTCGCAACAACATGGCCAATCCAGAGACTCCCCAGCGCGTCATCAAGAAGTACCCGAACCGGCGGCTCTACGACACGGAAACCAGCGCCTACATCACGCTGGTGGATGTGAAGGCGCTGGTGATGGAAGGCGGTCGCTTCGTGGTGCAGGACGCCAAGACGGGCGCCGACCTCACCCGCAGCATCCTGCTCCAGATCATTCTGGAGGAAGAGGCGGGCGGCATGCCGATGTTGAGCACGGCCATGCTGGAACAGCTCATCCGCTTCTACGGCAACGCCATGCAAGGCATGATGGGCAGTTACCTGGAAAAAACCGTGCAGTCCTTCATCGACATCCAGGGCAAGCTGGCCGAGCAGTCGCGCGGGCTGTACGACAGCCGCAGCTTCAGCCCGGAGATGTGGTCGCAATTCCTGAGCGGCCAGGCGCCCATGCTCCAGGGCATGATGGGCAACTACCTCGAGCAGAGCAAAATCCTGTACATGCAGATGCAGGAGCAGATGCAGCAACAGACCAAGCAGATGCTCGGCGCCTTCCAGCCGCCACCGGCGAAGAAGTAGGCGGGCCGGCAGGCGGTCTCGCCCTGCTGCCCGGGGACGCGACGCGGACGCTCAGCGACAATAGCGCCCATGATCGAAACTCCCATCACCTTGATGCCGGCGCCGCCGGCAACGTCCAAGAGCCTGCCCAGGATCGGCTTCGTCTCGCTCGGCTGCCCCAAGGCGCTGGTCGATTCCGAGCGCATCCTGTCGCAACTGCGCGCCGAAGGCTACGACACCAGCACGAGCTACGACGGTGCCGATCTGGTCATCGTCAACACCTGCGGTTTCATCGACGCCGCCGTGCAGGAAAGCCTGGACGCCATCGGCGAGGCGCTGCACGCCAACGGCAAGGTCGTCGTCACCGGCTGCCTGGGCGCGCGCGCCAGCGCGGACGGTGCCAATCTGGTTCAGGCCGTGCATCCCAAGGTGCTGGCCGTCACCGGCCCGCATGCCACCGACGAGGTCATGCGGCATGTGCATGCGCACCTGCCCAAACCGCACGATCCCTTCGTCGATCTGCTGCCGCCCGGTGGGCTCAAGCTCACGCCGCGGCATTACGCCTACCTCAAGATTTCCGAAGGCTGCAATCACCGCTGCACCTTCTGCATCATCCCCAGCATGCGTGGCGATCTGGTGTCGCGGCCCCTTGGCGATGTGCTGAACGAGGCCCGCGCCCTGCTGCAGGCTGGCGTGAGGGAACTGCTCGTGGTCAGCCAGGACACGTCCGCTTACGGCGTGGACGTCAAATACCGCACCGGCTTCTGGGACGGACGCCCCATCCGTACCCGCTTCGCCGAATTGGCACACGAGCTGGCGGTGCTGGCCGAGCAGCACGACGCCTGGGTGCGCCTGCACTACGTCTACCCCTACCCGCATGTCGACGAGGTGCTGCCGCTGATGGCGCAGGGTCGCGTGCTGCCCTATCTCGACGTGCCCTTCCAGCATGCCCACCCGGACGTGCTCAAGCGCATGAAGCGTCCGGCCAGCGGCGAGCGCAATCTGGAGCGCATCGCCCGCTGGCGCGAAGCCTGTCCCGAGATCGTCATCCGCTCCACCTTCATCGCCGGTTTCCCCGGCGAAACCGAGGCCGAGTTCGACACCCTGCTCGACTTCATCCGCGAGGCCGAACTCGACCGTGTGGGTTGCTTCGCCTACTCACCGGTGGACGGCGCTTCGGCCAACGACCTGCCCGATGCGGTGCCGCAGGCCTTGCGCGAGGAGCGCCAGGCGCGCTTCATGGCCGTGGCCGAGGAGGTGTCCACGCGCAAGCTCAAACGCCGGGTCGGCCAGGATCTGCGGGTGCTGGTGGATCTGGCCAACCGCAGCGGGGCGGTGGCGCGCTCGTTCGCCGACGCCCCCGAGATCGACGGCAAGGTGCTGATCCGCGAGCCGGCCAAGTCCTCGCACAAGATGCGCCTGGCGCAAAGCGCCGGGCAGTTCGTGCGCGCTCGCGTGGTGGGCACGCAAGGGCATGATCTGGTGGCCGATCTGCTCTGAGTCAACGGCGCAGCGCGCATCTCGCCACTCGCGTCGATTGCTGCGGTCGGCCGAACCCTCCACAGCCGTCCAACCCAACACCATCCATGACCTACACCGTCAAGGAAATGTTCTACACCCTGCAAGGCGAAGGCGCCAATGCCGGCCGCGCAGCCGTGTTCTGCCGTTTCGCCGGCTGCAATCTATGGACCGGTCGCGAGCAGGACCGCGTCAGCGCCGTGTGTCGGTTCTGTGACACCGACTTCGTCGGTACCGATGGCACTCTGGGCGGAAAATTTCCCCTGGCTACCGAGCTTGCCGCGTGCATCGCGGCGCAGTGGCCTGGCCCGGTCGACGGGCTGCCGCAAGTCGCGGCGGCGCGGCGGCTGGTGGTGCTGACAGGCGGTGAGCCGCTGCTGCAAGTGGACACGGCCCTGGTGGCGGCTTTGCATGAGCAGGCCTTCGAAATCGCGGTGGAGACCAACGGCACGCAGGATGCGCCTGAAGGCCTCGACTGGATCTGCGTCAGCCCCAAGGCAGGAGCGCCCTTGCGCCTGACGCGCGGGCACGAACTCAAGGTGGTCGTGCCGCAGCCGGAACTGGACCTCGATGCCCTTGCCGGACTGGCGTTCCAGCACCGTTACCTGCAGCCCATGGACGGCCCGGCACTGGCGGCCAACACCCAATGGGCCATCGCCCACTGCCTGGCCGACCCGCGCTGGCGCCTGAGTCTGCAAACCCACAAGATCACCGGAATCCGATGAAAGTCGAACTGGCTCAGCGCTTTTACTTCGAAGCGGCACACACCTTGAGCCGCGCGCACGACCGCGACGGCAGCCTGCGGGTGCATGGCCACACCTATTGGGCCGAGGTGGCGGTGCAGGGCCGGCCTGATCCGGTCAGCGGCATGCTGGTGGATCTGGCCATCATTCGCCGCGAAATCGCCCGCGTGCGCGAGCAGATCGACCATCACCTGCTCGACGAGGTGCAGGGCCTGGGGCCGGCGACACTGGAAAACCTCTGCGCCTATCTCTGGCGCGAACTCCAACCCAACTTGCCCCCGCTCAGCCATGTGGATGTCTGGCGCGAGGCCAGCGGCGATCGCTGCCGCCTCACCGCCGATTAATCTCGGCGCGCGGATGGCGGCACCCGGATGCAGCGCAGGCTTGGCCGCCTCAGAGATGCAGGCCGAAGGCCGACAGATTGCGGTCCAGCATGTACACGGCAACCACGGCGACCAGGGCCGCGAAAATCAGATTGAGAGCGCCCTTGCTGGTCTTGCCCAGGTGCGTGGCGACGCGCGTGCCGATCCAGCCGCCGACGATGCCGCCGCCGATATACAGGCCAGCCACCCCCCAGTCCAGCAGGCCAGAACGGGCGTAGTTGAGCGCCGTGGTCAGGCCGAAGGTGCCAACCGACACCAGCGACGAACCGATGGCGGTGATCATGGACATGCCGGTGGACAGCACCAGGCCGGGGACGATCAGAAAACCGCCGCCGATGCCGAAGAAGCCCGACAACATGCCGACGATGGACGCGGCGACGCCGAGCTTGGCGGTCTTGGCCCTCGAGGGGTGCTCGCTGCTCAGTTCCTGCTCGGCTCCGGCCTTGCGCGGCCGCAGCATCAGCGCCGCGATCACCAGCATCAAGATGGCGAACAGGAACAGCAACTTCTTGCCGTCCACCGCCTTGCCCAGGCTGGAGCCGACGAAAGCCGCCAGCGCGCCGATGACGGCGAAAACAATCGCATCCTTCCAGCGCACATTGCCGGCACGCGCATGCGGAATCAGGTTGATGTAGGCATTGGCCGAGACCGCCAGCGCCGTCGTGCCGATGACCACGTGCGGGTTGGGATAGCCCACGAAGTACAGCAGCAGTGGCACGGCGAGGATCGAACCGCCGCCCCCGATCAGCCCCAGGGAAAATCCCACGGCAAAGCCGGAAAGGATGGCGAGAACGTGCTGCGTCGTGCTCAGCACCACGTCGGCGGATGTTGCGATGTGTTCAATGGGCATAGTCCCCAGAGCATACGGGAGGGGCGGCCCCAAAGCTGTGAGGAGTTGTGCCAAGGTCGTCCAAGGAGGTTCGTTCCACATGCCGCCAGACTCGCCGGTTGGTCACCGGGCCCAAGCTACTGGACGTAACAGAGCTGACGGAACCTTTCTGCGTAGGGCGGCCGTAAGTCGCTGCGGCGACATTGAAACTCTGCGCGGATCAATGCCCGCGGCAGGCGCGCTCTGCGCATACCGGGGCCCCACAGGCTCCGGCCAACACCATCGAGACAGGAGACAAGACATGGACAAGAAAGCAATCAATCCCGCCCCTCTGGGGCTCTCGGGCTTCGCCCTCACCACCTGGCTGCTCAGCATGGTCAACGCCGGCTGGTTTCCCGGCCTGGACGTGCCCATGGTGCTGGCGAGCGCCTTTGCCTTCGGCGGCACGGCTCAATTCGTCGCGGGCGTGATGGAGGCCGGCGCCGGCAACGGCTTCGGCTTTGTCGCGTTCTGCGGCTACGGCGCGTTCTGGTGGAGCTTCGCCCTGTTCGTCGATTTCTTCGCCAAGGGCGTGCAAGGCCCGTTCGTCGGCTGGTATCTGCTGCTGTGGGGTGTGTTCACCACCTACATGTGGATCGCCACCTGGAAAAAGGGCAAGGTGCTGATGCTGGTGTTCACTGCCCTGGTCCCCACGTTCTTCCTGCTGGCCGCGGGGGCGCTGACCGGGATGGGTGGTCTCACCGTGTTCGGTGGCTACCTGGGTCTGGTGACGGCCGCGCTGGCGTTCTATCTGGCCGGTGCCGAAGTCATCAATGAGTCCTGGGGGAAAGTGGTGTTGCCGGTCTGAACGCCACCGTTCGCCAACGACAAAAAACCGCGGCCGAGGCCGCGGTTTTTTGTCGGACAGAAAGGATCAGTACTTGTAGCCGATCGACGCGCCCAGGGTGTTCTGCGACATGCCGAGGGATTCCGTCGCCCCTGCAGGATAGCCCAGCTGGGCGGGCAAGGCGCCGCTGACGCTGTGCTTGAAGGCATGCACATAGTCCAAGGAGAGTTCCATCGCAGGGCTCACGGCGTAAGTTGCCCCCAAGGTGAGGTGATCCTTGACGATGCCAGGAGCCAAGGTGTTGAGCAGAACCTGCGAGCTGGGAACGGGATTATCCGAATGATTCCAGCCCGCGCGGACCGTGAGGCTGGGGTCGACTGCATAAGCGACGCCGAGTTTCACGACGGTGATGTCCTTCCAGCCGAACCCGGGTCCGTTCGAGGCGCCGAGTTGACACATGTGCGCGTAGAAACAGTCGACGGTGTTGCCGATGGCCGGAACGCCGCTGTAGAGGATGCGTTCGACGTCACCCGCCAGCGTCACTTGGCGGTTGGGTTTCCAGGCAAAACCGACGCCATAATTCGCGGGGATGTCAAAACTTCCCCCGCCCGCGAACAAGCCCTTGTACTTGCCGAAACTGCTCATGTGGGTCTTGGGCTGATAGGTCGCGCCGAGCGAGAAGCCAGGAGCCAGTTCACCGATCCAGCCAATGCGCACGCCGATTCCGTTGGAGGAATCGTGACCGTTGCCGGTGACGTTGCCCGGGCTTGCCGAAGCATTGGCGAAGGGCCCGCTTGTCTGGGCAAACGCATCCAGACCATTGGCTCTGAAGGTCTGGTGCACGAGATTGACGGCTACGCCGATGGAATTGTTCGCATTCAGCTGGATGGCGAAGCTGGGAGAGATAAAAAGCTGGGTCAGGTCAACGCCTGCGCCATTGGTGTAGGGCAGGCCGGAACTGCCGAGTTTGCTGTAGCCCGTGTTCATGCCACCGTTGCCATACAGGCTCACGCCGGCCGACATGGTCGGGCTCAGCATGCGATTGACGCCGAGTTCAGGAATGATGAACGTGCTGGTGTCGTTGCCGGAGAAGGTCGTCGTCGGGCCGAGGCCGGAGACCGTCGCATTGCGGTCGGGCTGGAACAGGCTGATGCCGCCGTCGACGCGGTTGCCGATGAGTGCCATGCCGGCAGGGTTGGCCGCGGCGGCGAGTGCATCTTGCGGCAGGGCGATGCCCACGCCACCCATGCCGACGGATTTGACGCTGTAGCCGGGTTGGAAGTAACCATCGGTGGCGTTGGCTGCGCCGGGGGCGATGAGGCCCGCGGCGAGCAAGGTTGCGGCAAGTTTGTTCAGATGCATGAATTTGTCTCCCTTGGCGGGGCCGGGTTTCGGCTCCGAGATGGCTGCTGAGTGGCACGGCGGTGCGAGGCAGTGCCCTGGACGAATACTCAAACTTAGTAACAGTATTTCGACAACTTCATGCTAGAGGCAGGTTTATGTCACCCCAATCCTGTTTTCCCGATCTTGACGTTCTGGGAAATTTATGGCACGAGGTGCAAACCGACGTTCGAGCGGGTGGGGCTCGAGTCCGGGCAACGCGGCGCCAGCAACCGCCGCGTCACGTCGGCCGCGACGGCACGCAAGCTGCGGCCCAGTGACCGAGCCAGGGCGTGCGTCAGCCCGTCGTCGGCGGCACGTAGCCGACGGGCTGATCCGCTCCTTCGCCGAAGAAGAAGCGCTCCATCTGTCGTGCGAGGTATTTGCGGGCGTTGGCATCGGCCAGATTGAGCCGGTTCTCGTTCACCAGCATGGTCTGGTGTTTGAGCCAGCCCTGCCAGGCTTCTTTCGAGACGTTGTCAAAAATGCGCTTGCCGAGTTCGCCGGGGTATGGGGCGAAGTCCAGGCCTTCGGCCTCGTGGCCGAGTTTGACGCAATGCACCAGGCGTGTCATGAGCAGGTTTCCAGTGGGTTGAAGGAGGGAGCCATCAGCAGCGGCTAGACGGAGCGGCAAGACGCAAGGGCCGTGCGGCCGCGTGCAATGGATGCGGGTCAGACCAGACGCTTGACCAGCACGCGCGAGCGTCGCTGGTCGTCGTAGCGCTGGCTGCGCGGGGGAGGGAGCCAGTCGCGCTCCACCGGGACGAAGCCGCGCTTGATGAACCAGTGCATGGTGCGGGTGGTGAGCACGAAAATGCTCTGCAGTCCGGCGGACCGGGCTTGCAACTCGATGCGCTTGAGAATGCGCTCGCCGTCACCCTGGCCCTGCGCGGAGGGATCGACCGTGAGTGCGGCCATCTCACCGGTCTTGTAGTCCGGGTAGGGGTACAGCGCAGCGCAGCCGAAGATGATGCCGTCGTGCTCCAGCACGGTGTAGTTGGCGATGTCACGCTCGATCTCGGTACGGCTGCGCTTGACCAGCACGCCCTGTTCTTCGAGCGGCTCGATGAGTTGAAGGATGCCGCCGACGTCATCGGCCGTGGCCTCGCGCAGATGCTCCAGATGCTCGTCGGCAATCATGGTGCCCACGCCATCGTGCGTGAACAACTCCAGCAGCAGCGCACCGTCGAGCGCATAGGGAATGATGTGCGCGCGGTCCACACCGCTGCGCACCGCACGCAAGGCATGGCGCAGGTAGAAGGCGGTGTCGGTGGGCTGCTGCGGGTCGGGCAGGCGGGCGAGCAGGGCTTCGGCCTGGGCCACGGTGAGTTCGGGCAGCAGGTGGTGGTCTTCGCCAATGACACCGTCCACCTCCGTGACGAGCACCAGCTTCTGCGCCTTGACGGCTGCGGCGACACTGCTGGCCACGTCTTCCATGCTGAGGTTGAAGGCCTCGCCAGTGGGCGAGAAGCCGAAGGGCGACATCAGCACCACCGCGCCGTATTCCAGCGCCCGCTGGATGGTCGGGGCGTCCACCTTGCGCACCAGGCCGGTGTGCTGGAAGTCCAGGCCGTCGATCACTCCAACCGGGCGGGCGGTGATGAAATTGCCCGACACCACGCGCAGCGACGCACCGGCCATGGGCGTGTTGGGCAGGCCTTGCGAGAAGGTCGCCTCGATCTCGAAACGCAGCTGACCGGCCGCCTCCTGCGCCGCGTCCAGCGCCACCTCGTCGGTCACGCGCATACCGTGGGCATAACGCGAGCCCACACCTTTCTCCTTGAGCTGCGCCTCCACCTGGGGCCGAAAACCGTGGATGAGCACGATGCGCACGCCCATCGCCGCCAGCAACGCCACGTCCTGCACCAGGGCGTTGAGCTTGCCCGCGGCAATCAGCTCACCGGCAATGGCGACGACGAAGGTCTTGCCGCGGTGAGCGTGGATGTAGGGCGCAACGGAGCGCAGCCATTGCACGAACTGGGACTGTTCTTCGATCATCCTGGAATTATCCGGGATGATGGGCGCATGGCTGAAAATGGAGGCTTTGCCAAGCCCCCATGCTCCCCAAGCCGCGCCTCGTCAACCTGATTCCGCCGCTGCAGTTTCCTGCCGAACTGCCGGTCAGCGGCCGGCGCGACGACATCGCTGCCGCCATCGCCGCGCATCAGGTGGTGATCGTCTGCGGCGAGACCGGCTCGGGCAAGACCACGCAGCTGCCGAAGATCGCACTGGCCCTGGGCCGTGGCCTGGGTGCGGGTGGCAGCGGGCTGATCGGCCATACCCAGCCGCGCCGTCTGGCGGCCGTCACGGTGGCGCGACGCATCGCCCACGAAATCGGCACGCCGCTGGGTGAGCATGTCGGCTACAAGGTGCGCTTCGCCGACCGCTTCCAGCCCGGGGCTTCGGTCAAGCTGATGACCGACGGCATCCTGCTGGCCGAAACCCAGGGCGACCCGCTGCTGCGGGCCTACGACACGCTCATCATCGACGAGGCCCATGAACGCAGCCTCAACATCGACTTCCTGCTCGGCTACATCCGCAACATCCTGCCACGCCGACCGGACCTGAAAGTCATCATCACCTCGGCCACCATCGATGCCGAGCG
>JAJZDV010000027.1:0-15598 GCA_021846025.1 Pseudomonadota bacterium | reverse complement strand
CGGAGCGAGGGGGCCGTCGGTGCCGGCACCGGTGATCGAAGTCTCGGGCCGGCTGTATCCGGTCGACATCCGTTGGCGTCCCTATGGTGTGGATGCCCAGCCGCGTGCCGGTGCTGGTGCCGGCGCTGCTGCAGAGCTGGCCCCGCGTGCGCAGACGCAGCGCGAGGAGCGCGACCTGCACGCCGCCATCTGCGACGCGGTGGACGAACTCTGGCGCGAAGGCAGTGGCGACATTCTGGTGTTCCTGCCCGGCGAGCGCGAAATCCGCGACGCCACCGAAGCGCTGCGCAAGCACCATCTCGACACCTCGCGGCGCGGCGTCGACATCCTGCCGCTGTACGCACGCCTGTCGCAGGCCGAGCAGGACCGCGTGTTCCAAAGCGCCGGCGGGCGGCGCGTGGTGCTGGCAACGAACGTGGCGGAAACCTCGCTCACGGTGCCGGGCATCCGCTACGTGATCGATGCCGGCCGTGCGCGGGTGAAGCGCTACAGCTACCGCCAGAAGGTCGAGCAGTTGCAGGTCGAGCCGGTCAGCCAGGCGGCGGCCAACCAGCGTGCGGGGCGCTGCGGCCGTGTGGCCAACGGCATCTGCATCCGGCTGTATGACGAGGCCGATTTCAACGCCCGCCCACGTTTCACCGACCCCGAAATCCTGCGCTCCTCGCTCGCTGCGGTGATTCTGCGCATGCGGGCGCTGGGGCTGGAGGGGATCGAGCTGTTTCCCTTCATCGATCCGCCGCCGCGCAAAGCCATTGCCGACGGCTACCAGTTGCTCGCCGAGCTGGGTGCGGTCGATGCGCAAAACCAGCTCACCGAGGTGGGCCGCGAACTCGCCCGCCTGCCGCTGGATCCCCGTCTGGGCCGCATGATTCTGGAAGCGCGCCGGCTGGGAGCCTTGCAGGAAGTCCTGATCATCGTTGCAGCTCTCGCCGTGCAGGACCCGCGCGAGCGCCCGGCCGACAAGCAGCAGGCCGCCGACACCGCGCACCGCCGCTTCGTCGAGGGCACGTCGGAACTGGCGGGCTGGCTCAAGCTCTGGGCGCACTACCACGCGCTGGTGGCGCATAAAAAGTCGAACCGCAAGCTGCACGACCAGCTGCGCGCCGAGTTTCTCTCGCCCGTGCGCATGCGCGAATGGCACGACACCCACAGCCAGTTGCTCACCGTGGTGGCCGAGCACGGGTGGCGGGTCCATCCCGGTCAGGCGCCGGGCCGCCCGTCGCCAGAGTCGACCGGTCTTCGTGCTGTCCAGGCCCGCGCAGCGGGGCTTGGAGCCGCGGCGCTCAGCCCCAAGTCGGACTTGCCCGCGCGGGGGGCCGGCGTCGCGAGAGGCGATCCGGTGGCCGTTCCATCGGTTGCGGCCAGCGATGACAACATCCACCTGAGCCTGCTGGCAGGACTGCTCGGCCATGTCGGCTGCAAGGCCGACGACGGGCCGCATTACGTGGGCGCGCGCGGCATCAAATTCCTCATCCATCCGTCATCGCCCATCGGCCGCAAGGCCGGGCGCTGGGTGATGGCGGCGGAGCTGGTGGAAACGGCGCGGTTGTATGCGCGTGGTGTGGCACGCATCGAGCCGCCGTGGATCGAGCGTGTCGGCGCGCACCTGCTGCAAAAAACCCTGCTGGAGCCGCATTGGGAAAAGACACCGGCGCAGGTGGTGGCGTTCGAGCGCGCCACGCTGCATGGACTGGTGATCTACAACCAGCGCCGCATCGACTTCGGTCGCGTGAATCCGGTGCAGGCGCGCGAGCTGTTCATCCGCCACGCCCTGGTGGAAGGCGAATGGGATTGCCGCTGGCCGTTCTTTGCCCACAACCGCAAGCTCATTGCCCAGGTCGAGGCGCTGGAAGACAAGGCGCGACGGCGCGACGTGCTGGTGGACGAGGCCTTGATCGAGGCCTTTTACGAGCGATTCATTCCGCCCGACGTGTTCGGCGGCACCAGCTTCGACACCTGGTATCGCCAGGCCAGCAAGCTCCAGCCACGCCTGCTGTTCCTGGAGCGCGAAGCCCTGATGCGCCACGAGGCGGCCGGCATCACCACCGAGGCCTTCCCCACGCGCTTGCGCCTCGGCGCGCTGGAACTGCAACTGGCCTACAGCTTCGATCCAGGCGGCACGCGCGACGGCGTCACGGCCACCGTGCCGCTGGCTGCGCTCAACCAGATTTCCGAGCAGCGACTGGCCTGGCTGGTGCCTGGCATGCTGGCCGACAAGCTCACCGCGCTGCTCAAGAGCCTGCCGCAAAAGCTGCGCTCGCGCCTGGTGCCGCTGCCCGACTCCGTGCGCCGCTTCGCCGCGACCCTGAGCGTACCGGAGCGCTACGCCCAAGGCGAGTTGCTCGACGCGGTACGGTCCCTGGTGCGTGAGCACACCGGGCTGATTCCGCGCCCGGAAGACTTCAAGCTCGACACCCTGGGTCCGCATGTGCTGTTCAACCTGCGGGTGGTCGATGCGCAAGGGCGCCAGCTGGGCATGAGCCGCAACCTCAGCCGTTTGCGCGCCGATCTGGCCGATGCGGCCCGCACCGCATTCCAGGACGCCGTGCGGTCACAAGGCGTGCCGGACGCGGCACTGGGTACACACAACGACCTTGACGGGCCGCCGCTGGCGCTGGCCGACCACCGGACGCATCGGCGCGACCTGCCATCGGCCGAGGCCCGTGCCCCAGCTTCGGTGCAGGCCGAACCGCGCTACACCGCCTGGACGTTTGGCGAACTCCCCGAGCTGCTGGAAATGCGCCGTGGGCCGCAAACCCTGGTGGGTTTCCCGGCCCTCATGGACTGTGGCGAGTGGGTGCAGATCGACGTGTTCGACACCCCGGAGGCGGCAAGCCGTGCACACCGCCATGGCCTGCGGCGCCTGTTCGCGCTGCAACTGCGCGAGCCGCTGAAAGCTGCCGAGAAAAACCTGCCGGGTTTCCAGCAAGCCGCCATGCAGTACATGCCGCTGGGTTCGGCGGACGATTTGCGCCGGCAAATCCTGGACGCCGCGCTCGACCTGGCCTGTCTCGCCGACCCGTTGCCGACCCATGCCACCGGCTTCGCCGAACGCCTCGCCGCCGGCCGACCGCGGCTGCAACTGCTGGCGCAGGACATGGGCCGTCTGGCCGCAACCATCCTGGCCGAATGGCATGCCGCCGGCAAGAAACTCGTTGCCTTCAAACCGCAAGCGGTGCTGCATGCCGACATCACGGCGCAACTTCAAGCCCTGCTGCCCAAGCGCTTCATGCTCGAGTTGCCTGTCACCCAGCGCGCGCATCTGCCGCGCTACCTCAAAGCCGTGCAACTGCGTCTGGACAAGTTCCGCGCCGACCCAGCGCGCGACGCTCAGCGCCAGGCCGAGATGGCGCCCGTGCTGGCGCGACTCAGGCGCGAACTGCAACAGGCGCAGCAGGGCGGTGCCGTCCCCGACCCGCGACTCGAGGAGCTGCGCTGGATGCTGGAGGAACTGCGCGTCGCCCTGTTCGCACAGGAATTGCGCACGCCCACGCCAGTCTCGGTCAAGCGCGTGGAAAAAGCCTGGAGCCTGTGGCGGGCGTGAGCCCGGGTGGATGAGCCGACCACGGTCCTCGAGCCTGGAGTGTTGCGCGGCGGCGTCTCCATGGCCCGTGATTACCCTTAAAACATGACATGCCGTTACCTGGTTCACATTCCGTCACTGCGATTCTGTCGCGTTTGAATCTAACCTTTGACGAACAAGCGCGATAGGCATCACCCGCCCGAAGCGCCAACCATCTGCGGAGATCCCGCAGCATTCAACTTTGGAGACGACATTCATGTCCAAGCCCAACTCGGTGCGCAAGCTCGGGACGCTGCAGGTCATCCTGTTGGCGATTCCCTGCATTGCCGTGCTCATCATTCCCTATTTCAACGCGCTCGAACCGAGCCTCTTCGGCATTCCCTTCTTCTACTGGTGGCAACTGATGTGGGTGCCGCTGTCCGGGGTGTTCATCGCCATCGTCTACAAGATGGTCGTGCCAGCCGGTAGCGGAGACTGAACGCCATGAACATCGTCGCAACCGTCGTTTTCATCGGCCTGTTCCTGTTCATCACCGTGCTGGGCTTCGTCTCGGCGCACTGGCGCAAGGGCGACATGTCGCACCTGCACGAGTGGGGCCTGGGTGGGCGCCGCTTTGGCTCCTGGATCACCTGGTTCCTCATCGGCGGTGACCTCTACACCGCCTACACCTTCATCGCCGTGCCCGCCCTGGTGTTCGGCGCCGGCGCCCTGGGCTTCTTCGCGCTGCCCTACACCGTGCTGGTGTACCCGTTGGTGTTCGCCATCCTGCCCCGGCTGTGGATGGTGGCGCGCAAACACAACTACATCACCGCGTCGGACTTCATCGCCGGGCGTTACAACAGCCCGGGGCTGGCGTTGGCCATTGCCGTCACCGGCATCGTCGCCACCATGCCCTACATCGCGTTGCAACTGGTGGGTATCCAGGTGGTCATCGGCGGTCTGGGTTTCCCCACCGGGCAAGGGTTGATGGGCGAGCTGCCGCTGATCATCGCCTTCGTCATTCTGGCGGCATTCACCTACACCAGCGGGCTGCGGGCGCCAGCGTCCATCGCCGTGGTGAAAGACCTGCTGGTCTACATCACGGTGATCGCGCTCATCGTCGTCGTGCCGATCAAGATGGGCGGTTTCGGCAACATCTTCGCTGCCATTCCGGCGAAAAAGTTGCTGCTGCCGCCGATCAAGGACGGCAACACCGGGCTGATGTCGTTCTACGGCACCCTGGCGTTCGGCTCGGCGCTGGCGCTCATGCTCTACCCGCATGCCACCACCGCGGTGCTGGCGGCCAAGGGCCCCAACACCCTGCGGCGCAACTGGGTGTTCCTGCCGGCGTACTCCTTCGTGCTGGGCTTGATCGCCATGCTCGGCTATGTCGCCTATGCCTCCGGCATCGCCAAACTGCCTGACCTGGCACCGTACTTCAAGCAGTACGGTCCGCAGTTCGCCATGCCCGGCCTGTTGCTGCACTACTTCCCGAGCTGGTTCGTCGGGGTGGGTTTCGCGGCCGTGGCCATCGGTGCGCTGGTGCCGGCGGCCATCATGTCCATCGCCGCCGCCAACCTGTTCACCCGCAACATCTACAAGCCCTACATCAACCCGCAGTGTTCGGCGCAGAAAGAAACCGACATGGCCAAGCTGGTGTCCCTGGTGGTCAAGTTCGGTGCCCTGCTGTTCATCATCTTCCTGCCCTTGACCTATGCCATTCAGCTGCAACTGCTGGGCGGCATTCTCATCCTGCAGACCTTCCCGGCCATCGTCTCCGGCATCTACACCCGCTGGTTCGATGCCAAGGCGCTGCTGCTGGGTTGGGCCGCCGGACTGGCTTGGGGCATCTGGGCGGCCTCGCTCAACGGCTTCAAGACATCGGGCTATGCGCTGCACCTCGCCGGCATGGTGATTCCGGCCTACATCGGCCTGTACGCCCTGGTCGTGAACTTCGTCGTGGCTGTCTTGGCCACCCTCGTGGTTCGGTTCCTGGGCATGACCAACGACAAGGACGCGACGGTCGCGGCCGATTACGCGGGTTGACGGGACGCACAACCGCGCGTTCAACGACGTCGCCTGACGTCAGTTCAGCAGCAACAAGGGCCGGCCATGTCGGCCCTTGTTTTTTTGTGCGCTGTGCTCACGCATAATCGACCTCCTCTGACGCCTCATCCGACCCCACCCCATGCTGCTCACCGCCACGCTTGTGCTCATCGCCGCGCTCCTGCCCATCGTCGCCGCAGGCATCGCCAAATCCGGGGCCTTCCGCGCCAAGACCAACCGCTACGACAACAACGAGCCGCGCGCCTGGCTCGAGAGCCATCCGGACCCACGCCGCAGGCGGGCCAACGCGGCGCAGGCCAACACCTTCGAAGCCCTGCCTTTTCTGTTTGCCGCCACCCTGTTCGCGCTCTACGGCCATGCCGGCCTGGCCGTGGTCAACGCCCTGCTCATGGCCTGGTTGGTGTTGCGCGCCGTCTACCTCTGGCTGTATGTGAACGATCGCGCCAGCCTGCGCTCCACGGTCTGGTTCCTCGCCGTGCTGGTCAACGTCGCCCTCTTGTTCGCGCCGTTCTATGGCTGACGCCGCGACTCCCGCGCAGCCTGCCGCAAGGACCGGTCCGGGCCCGCTGGCCGGGCTGCGCGTGGTGGAACTCGGCAGCCTCATCGCCGGGCCGTTCGCCACCCGGCTGATGGCCGAGTTCGGCGCCGACGTGGTCAAGATCGAATCTCCCGCACAAGGCGACGACCCCGGTGGCGACCCGCTGCGCACCTGGCGCCAACTGCATGCCGGAACCTCGCTGTGGTGGGCGGCGCAGGCGCGCAACAAGCGCTGCATCACCGCCAACCTCAAGCACCCGCAGGGCCGCGGCGTCGTGCTGCGCCTGGCGGCGCAGGCCGATGTGCTGGTGGAGAACTTGCGCCCCGGCGCGCTGGAAAGACTCGGCCTCGGCTGGGACGAACTCCGCGCCATCAACCCCAGCCTGGTGATGGTGCGCATTTCCGGTTTCGGCCAGACCGGGCCGATGCGCCAGCAGCCCGGCTTCGGCGCCATTGCCGAAGCCATGGGCGGCATGCGCTACCTCACCGGCGACCCCGACCGGCCACCCATGCGCGCCAATTTGTCGCTGGGCGATTCCATCGCCGCTCTGCACGCCACCATGGGCGCGCTCATGGCCCTGCGTCACCGCGACGCGACCGGCGGGCGCTGGAACGGCAGTGCCGGTGGCGAAGGCCAGGTGGTGGACGTGGCACTGACCGAGAGCGTGTTCAACTTGCTGGAGAGCACGCTGATGGAGTACAGCGTCGACGGCACCGTGCGCGAGCGCACGGGAACGGGCATTCCCGGCATCACACCGTCCAACGTGTACCGCAGCCAGGGCGGCGAGTGGGTGCAGATCTCCGGCAATGGCGACGCCATTTTCAAGCGTCTGATGCGCGCCATCGGCCGGGTCGACATGGCCGAAGATGCCGGCCTGGCCAGCAATCAGGGCCGCATGCAGCGCGCCGGCGAGATCGACGCCGCCATCCAGGCCTGGGCCGGGCAGAACGTCGCCGAGGCCATCGTGCAGACCATGCGCACCGCCGAAGTGCCCGCAAGCCGCATCTACAGCATCAAGGACATCGTTCAGGAGCCGCAGTTCCAGAGCCGCGGCATGATCGAGCGCCACCGCCTGGCCGATGGCGCTGCGGTCGACCTCCCCACCCCTGCCCCCCACTTGTCGCTCACACCGGGCGGCACGCGCTGGCTCGGCCCGGCGCTGGGCGCGCACAACGAGGAGGTCTTGCACGAGATGGGGCTGACGGCGGCTGAGATCACGGCCTTGCGGGATCGGCACGCCATCTGAGCCCGGCTCGAAAGGGGCCGGCAGCCAGCCGGCTTGCACCCCGGCAGACTCTTGGCATGTCGTGCCAGGCCAGCGCCGACAGGGCTGGAGCCACGGCGCTTACCGCTTGATCGCCCGCCAGCCGATGTCTTGACGGAACTGCATGCCCTCGAAGGCGATCTGGCGCACGCCGACATAGGCGCGGGTTTGCGCCATGCGCGCGGAGTCGCCCAGTGCCGTCACGGTCAGCACGCGGCCGCCGCTGGTGTGCAGTGCGCCTCCGTCCAGCCGGGTGCCGGCGTGGAAGACATGCAGATCGTCGGCGTGCCCGGGGATGCCGCTGATGGCGCCGCCCAGGCGCGGGGCTTCGGGGTAGCCGGGCGCGGCCATGACCACGGCCAGCGCGGTGCGCCGGTCCCACTGCAGTTCCATCTTGTCGAGCTTGCCGTCGATGGCGGCATCGAACACGCTCACCAGATCGCTCTTCAGGCGCATCAGGATGGGCTGGGTTTCAGGGTCGCCCAGACGGCAGTTGAACTCCAGCGTCTTGGCGCGGCCCTGCGGGTCGATCATCAGCCCGGCGTAGAGAAATCCGGTGTAGTCGTGGCCCTCGGCGGCCATGCCCTGCACTGTGGGCAGGATGATCTCGCGCATCACCCGGGCATGCACTTCGGGCGTCACCACCGGAGCCGGGGAGTACGCCCCCATGCCGCCGGTGTTGGGGCCGCGGTCCTCGTCCTGCAGGCGCTTGTGGTCCTGGCTGGACGCCAGGGGGACGACGTTGCGGCCGTCCACCAGCACGATGAAGCTGGCCTCTTCGCCGTCGAGAAAATCCTCGATCACCACCCGCGCGCCGTCGTCGCCATGCTGCACGCCGTAGGTGTTGTGCTCCAGCATGTCGGCCACGGCGGCATGCGCGTCGGCCAGGGTGAGGGCCACGACCACGCCCTTGCCGGCGGCCAGGCCGTCGGCTTTCACCACCAGCGGTGCGCCGTGGGTGTCGATGTAGGCATGCGCCTCGGCGGCGTTGCTGAAGGTGCGATGGCTGGCCGTGGGAATGCCGTGGCGCTCCATGAAGGCCTTGGCGAAGGCCTTGGAGCTCTCGAGCCGGGCCGCGCCTTGCGTCGGGCCGAAGATGCGCAGGCGGCGCATGCGGAAGTAGTCGACGATGCCGGCGGCCAAGGGCGCCTCGGGGCCGATCACGGTGAAGTGGATGTCTTCGGTGATGCAGAAATCGGCCAGTTGCTGCGGATCGGTGACGGGCAGGTTCTCCACCCGCGTTTCGGTGGCCGTGCCGCCGTTTCCGGGGGCGACATACACCTTCTTGACGCGCGGCGATTGTGCCAATTTCCAGGCCAGGGCATGTTCGCGCCCGCCCGAGCCGATGACCAGGATTTTCATGTGCGTTGGATGCAGGAGGCGTGGCCGGGCAGAAGGGCGTTCAGGGCAGGACGGCGTTGTGGTCCACGCGCTGCACGTCGTCGAGGTCTTCGAGCGCGTCCACCAGCTTGTGCATGCGCTCGGCGTCGTCGCCGGCCAGTTCCACGTCCACGCTGGGCTTCATGCCGAGTTCGGCCAGTTCGGGCTTGAGCATGGCGGCCGCGAAAGCCTTGCGCACCGCCTCGAAGTCGTGCGGATCGCAAATGACTTCGACGGAGCCGTCGTCCAGCGTGTTCACGTCCTCCGCCCCGGCGTCGAGTGCGGCTTCCATCACCTTGTCTTCGCTCGTGCCCGGGGCGAACAGGAACTGGCCGCAATGCTTGAACTGGAACGCCACCGAGCCTTCGGTGCCCAGGTTGCCGCCAAGCTTGGACAGCGTGTGCCGCACTTCGGCCACGGTGCGCACGCGGTTGTCGGTCATGCAGTCGATGACCAGCGCCGCGCCACCGGGGCCGTAGCCCTCGTAGCGAATTTCCTCGTAGTGCGCGCCATCCAGGTTGCCGGTGCCGCGGTCGATCGCGCGCTTGAGGTTGTCGGCCGGCATGTTGGCATCGCGTGCCTTGTCCAGGGCCATGCGCAGGCGCGGGTTGGTGGCCACGTCGCCGCCGCCGAGCTTGGCGGCAACCGTCACCTCACGAATGATCTTGGTCCAGACCTTGCCGCGCTTTTCGTCCTGACGGCCTTTGCGGTGCTGGATGTTGGCCCATTTGGAATGGCCGGCCATAGTGTTCGCTCCCGGCGCACGGCGCCTCTGGTTTTGTCATTGCCTTAGACTGAATCGTCCAACCTTGCCTGGCATTTTACGGCCCCTCCTTTGCGAGATTCCCGATGTCCGAAGCCATCCTCATCGCCCAGCACGGTCGCGTGCAATGCCAGTTGCTGCCACGCCTGGCCAATCGCCACGGTCTGATCACCGGCGCCACCGGGACCGGCAAGACCGTCAGCCTGCAGGTGCTGGCCGAAGCGTTCTCGCGCAGCGGCACGCCCGTGTTCATGGCCGATGTGAAGGGCGATCTCACCGGCATCTCGCAGGTCGGAAGCTGCGGCCCCAAACTGGCCGAGCGCCTGAAAAGCCTGGGTTTGCCCGATCCGGTTTTTGCTGCCTGCCCCGTGACCCTGTGGGACGTGTTCGGCGAGCAGGGCCATCCCATTCGTGCCACCATTTCCGACATGGGGCCGCTGCTGCTGGCGCGTCTGCTGCAGCTCAACGAGACGCAGACCGGTGTGCTCAATCTGGTGTTCAAGATTGCCGACGACAACGGGCTGTTGCTGCTCGACCTCAAGGACCTGCGCGCCATGCTGCAGGAGGTGGGTGACAACGCGGCGCAGTTCACCACCGAATACGGCAACATCAGCGCCGCCAGTGTGGGCGCGATCCAGCGCGGTCTGCTCCAGCTCGAAACCCAGGGCGCCGACAGGTTTTTCGGCGAGCCCATGCTCAACATCGACGACTTGATGCAGACCGACGGCAACGGCCGCGGCATGGTCAACATCCTCGCCGCGGACAAGCTCTACCAGTCGCCCCGCGTCTATGCCACGTTCCTGTTGTGGATGCTGTCGGAACTGTTCGAGCGTCTGCCCGAAATCGGCGATCCCGACAAGCCCGAAGTGGTGTTCTTTTTCGATGAGGCGCACCTGCTGTTCAACGACGCGCCCAAGCCACTGCTGGACAAGATCGAGCAGGTGGTTCGCTTGATTCGCTCCAAGGGAGTGGGCGTGTACTTCGTCACGCAGAACCCGCTGGACATTCCCGACAGCGTGCTCGGCCAGCTCGGCAACCGCATCCATCACGCCCTGCGCGCCTTCACCCCGCGCGATCAGAAGGCGGTGAAAGCCGCGGCGCAGACCATGCGTCCCAACCCCGGGCTGGACGTGGCCCAGGCGATGACCGAGCTGGCGGTGGGCGAGGCGCTGGTGTCCTTGCTCGACGAAAAAGGCCGCCCCACGCCAGCCGAGCGCGTCTGGATGCTGGCCCCGGGCAGCCGCATCGGTCCGATCAACGCCGAGGAGCGCAAGGTGTTGATGCAACACTCCCTGGTGGCTGGGGTGTACGAGAAAGCTGTGGACCGCGAGTCGGCCTACGAGTTGCTCAAGGGCCGGGTGGCCGAACAGGCCGACGCCGCGGCCGCGGCGTCCAAACCGGTGCACCACCCCAGTCCTGCCACGGCCGACGGCCCAGCCGGCGGCTGGCTGGGTGGTCTGGGTGGGTTGGGTTCGGGCACCGGCCGCAAGGATTCGCTGCTCGAGGCCTTGGCCAAGTCGGCCGCGCGCAGCATCGGCAGCACGGTGGGCCGCGAAATCATCCGCGGGGTGCTTGGCGGTCTGCTGGGTGGGCGCAAGCGCTGAGGCGGTTCCTGTTGCGGCGGCACCGGCCAGCCGGCGCGGAGTCGGCATGGGCATGGTGCACATCCGTGCCGGGAGGAGGTTTCGTGCAGCACCGCCCTCGGCAGTGCAGCAGACCGTGCCTGAACGGACTCTCTAAAATGCCTGCACTGGAACTGGCCGCTGGCTGCGGGCAGCTTCATGCGCAGAGTTTCCCCTGCCGCCTCCACGCGGCAGCGACTGACTGGTCGGATCCGGTCCTCAGAGGGTTCCATGGCGGCAGACACACACGGCACAGGCGCGGCATTGGCCAGACAGGCCAGCCCCGCCAGCAAGTCTTCGCAGCACTGGGTTGACGTGCTCATCATCGGCGCTGGCCCGGGTGGGTCGACGGCGGCTGCGCTGTTGGCCCAGCGTGGCTTGCGCGTCGTGCTGCTGGAGAAGGACCATCACCCGCGGTTTCACATCGGTGAGTCGCTGCTGCCGGCCAACCTGCCGCTGCTGGACAAGCTCGGTGTTGCGGCGGAGGTCAAAGCCATCGGCATGGAAAAATGGGGGGCCGAGTTCGTCTCACCCTGGCATGCGCAACACACCCAGACCTTCGAGTTCGCCGAGGCCTGGGACAAGTCCATGCCCATGCCCATGGCTTACCAGGTGCGGCGCTCCGAGTTCGATCACATCCTGATCCGCAATGCCGCCCGTCAGGGCGCCACCGTGGTGGAAGGGTGCGCGGTGCATGCGGTGCGTTTTCTGCCCGAGGCGGGGGGCGCCGTGGTCAGCGCCACGCACGATGACGGCACGCAGTCCGACTGGGCCGCGCACATGGTCATCGATGCGTCCGGCCGCGACACCTTTCTCGCCAGCTGCTTCAAGGCCAAGCACCGCGACCCCAAGCACAACAGCGCCGCCATGTTCGCCCATTTCACCGGCGTGCAGCGGCTGGGCGGCAAGGCGCAGGGCAACATCACCATCGTCTGGTTCGAGCATGGCTGGTTCTGGCTGATTCCGCTGGCCGATGGCGCCACCAGCATCGGCGCGGTGGTCTGGCCGTATTACCTGAAGACCCGCGACAAACCGCTCGATCAGTTCTTCGCCGACACCATCGCCATGTCGCCCGACCTGTCGGCCCGGCTCCGCGACGCAACCCGCGTGACCGAGGTCGAAGCCACCGGCAATTTCTCCTACAGCAGCGACCGCACCCACGGCCCCAATTACCTGCTGATTGGCGATGCCTACGCTTTCATCGACCCGGTGTTTTCCTCCGGGGTGATGCTGGCCATGCAGGGCGGTTTCATGGCGGCCGACACCGTGGAGATCTGCCTGCGCCAACCGGCCAGGGCAGCGCAGGCACTGGCCGCTTTCGACCGTGGCATGCGCCATGGCCCGCGCCAGTTCTCCTGGTTCATCTACCGTGTGAACCACCCCACCATGCGCGACATGTTCATGGACCCGCGCAACATCGGGCGTGTGAAGGAGGCGTTGCTGTCGGTGTTGGCTGGCGACATTTTTGGCCCCACTCCCATCTGGAACTCGGTCCGTCTGCTCAAGGGCATTTTCTACCTCGGCTGCGTGCGGCACCTGGCTCGGTCGTGGCGCGCCCGCGGGTTGCGCAAGCGGCAAATCCGGGTGGAGTCCCTGCCCGGCGTCTCGGGCGGGTGATGGCCGCCACATCGGCCTTGCAACTGCTGGTGCTGCCCGCCTCGGAGCTCGCTTCGCAGACTGACGCCTGGCGACGCGCGGTGCTCGGGGTTGCCTGTTTCGGCAGCACCTTGCCGCAGGCCCTGGCCGGGCTCGACTTGCCGCTGGCGCAGGTTCAGGTGCAAGCCCTGCGGCAAGGCGCCGTCTCGAGCGAAGACTGGTGCGAAATCTGGACCGCCGCTGCGCCGCTGCGTGGCGGCGCGCAGGGTCGGCTGCGCTGGCGCTGCAACGCGGCGGTGTTGTTCGGTGTGCTGACGCTGGCGGCTGCCGAACTCGGAACGCGCCCTGCGCCACGGCTTGACGCCAGCCTCCTGGGCCAGGGCGCTGCCGGACCATGGTGGGCGGGAATCGCCGGGCAGCCATCTCCCCTGCAGCGCGCCACCGAGCAGGTCTACGACGAGCTGTTCGGTGCCATCGAGGCCCTCGGCTTTCCCCACCTGCTGCGCGTGTGGAACCATATCCCCGACATCAACCGCGAAAGCTCCGGCATGGAGCATTACCGCCAGTTCAACATCGGCCGCCAGGACGCCTTTCTCGCCCACGGCCGCCAAATCGGCGGCTGCAGCGTGCCCTCGGCCAGTGCGCTGGGGGCGGCGGGTGGCGCACCGCTGGTGGTGTATTTCATCGCCGGCAGTCGCCCACCGGTGGCGATCGAAAATCCGCGTCAGCTCAGCGCCTATCACTACCCGGCCGATTACGGCCCGCGTGCGCCCACGTTTTCGCGTGCCAACCTGGCCTGCATCGCCGGTCGCCCGGCACTGTTCCTGTCCGGCACCGCCAGCATCGTCGGCCATCGCACGCTCCACCATGGCGACGTGGTGGAGCAGACGCGCGAGATTCTGCGCAACATCGAGGCGGTGCTGCGTCAAGCTGGCGCCCAGGGTGCTCCAGGCTTGACGCTGCAGGATCTGCACTACAAGGTGTATGTCCGCCACGCCGCCGATCAGCCCGCGATCCAGGCCGAACTGCAACACCGGGTCGGCTGGGGGTTGCGAGCGCTGTACTTGCAGGCGGACGTCTGCCGCCTGGACCTGCTGGTTGAAATCGAAGCCGTGGCCTTGCCCGGGTCGCAGGAGTTGGCATGCTGATGCGTGAATTCCTCCGGGCACTGGTCTTGCCCGCGGCTGTGCTGCTGGCTGGCCTCGCACCCGCTGCCGCCCAAGTGGCGGCAAAGCCGCTGTGGGAGGTCGGCCTCGGCGTTGGCGTCCTCAGCTTTCCCGACTATCCCGGCTCGGACCAGCAGCGCAGCGCCATCTTGCCGACTCCGTATGTCGTCTATCGCGGCGAAATCTTCAAGGCCGGGCGCAACGGTTTTCAGGCACGCTTGTTCAACACCGAGCGCGTCGATTCCTACCTCAGCCTGAGCGCATCGCCGCCGGTCGACAGCACCGACACTGTCGCCCGCAACGGCATGCCTGACCTCAAGCCCACGATCCAGTTCGGCCCCGCGATCGAGCTGCATCTCTGGCAATCGGCGCTGCAGCGCATGCGCCTGGATTTTCGCCTGCCGCTGCGTGCCGTCGTGAGCGTGGCGTGGCGTCCGCGCCAGGTCGGCTGGCTGCTCGCACCGGAGCTCAATCTCGACATGGCCGACGTTGCCGGGCTGAGCGGCTGGAACCTGGGCCTGCAGACCGGCCCGGTGTTGGCCGACCGTGGCTACAACCAGACGTATTACGGCGTGGCTTCGGCTGACGCCACAGCCACACGCCCGGCCTACGCGGCGTCGGGCGGCTACACCGGCAGCCAGTTCACCCTGGCCTTGAGCAAGCGCTTCCCCGGCTTCTGGGTGGGCGGGTTCGCCCGTTACGACAACTTGAGCGGCGCCGTTGTGGCCGACAGCCCGTTGATGCGCCGCAGCCAGAATCTCTCGGCTGGCCTTGGCGTCGCGTGGATCCTGGGACAATCCTCGTCAACGGTCGACCGCCATGAATGACGATGTGATCTCCCATGGGCCCGACGCTCCCGGCTTTCCGCGCCAGGTGTGGGACGCGCTGCGGCTGTATTTCGGCCTGGGACTGCTCGGCGCGCTGGGACTGCTGTGGTCGCTGCTGGCCGTGCCGCTGTACTACCTGCTGCCGCGTCGAGCCGGGGTGGCGTTCGGCCGCTGGCTGATTCACACCGCCTTTCGCGGGTACTTGCGCACGCTGACGGCCATCGGCGCCTGCCGCTTCGACCTGTCTGCGCTGGACGCCCTGCGCGACCAGCCGCCGATGATCGTCGCGCCCAACCATCCTTCGCTGATCGACGCGGTGCTCGTTCTCTCCCGTCTGCCGGGCCTGGCCTGCATCATGAAGGCCGACATTCTCGACAACCCTTCGCTCGGCGCCGGTGCGCGCCTGGCGCGCTACATCCGCAATGACGCGCTGCGCAACATGATTCACCTCGCCGTGGCCGACCTGCACGACGGCCATCACCTGCTGCTCTTCCCCGAAGGCACGCGCAGCGCGGGGCGGCCCGTCGGCCCGTTGCGCGGCAGCGTCGGGCTCATCGCCAAGCAGGCGCAAGTGCCGGTGCAAACCGTGCTCATCGAGACCGATTCGCCCTTCCTCACCAAGGGCTGGCCCTTGTTGCAACGCCCGTTGCTGCCCATCACCTACCGCGTGCGCCTCGGCCGGCGTTTCGATCCGCCGCAGGACGTGCAGGCGTTCGCCGTCGTTCTCGAAGCCTATTTCCGCGACGCACTGGCCGACGCCATGCTGCCTCGCCTGCTGCCGCAGGCAGGCGCCACCGACCCCCACAGCGCTGCTTCGACCGATGACCAAGACTGCACCGATGGCTGATGCCCGCATGCCACCGTTCGGTCCGC
>JAJZDV010000026.1 GCA_021846025.1 Pseudomonadota bacterium | reverse complement strand
GATGAAGGACAGCAAGGTCATCGTCGCCATCAACAAGGACGAGGAGGCGCCCATCTTCGGCGTCGCCGACTACGGGCTGGTGGCCGATCTGTTCACCGCCGTGCCGGAAATGATCAAACAAATCTGACGCCTCGAACGCGTTCACAAACCGCAGGGCCGCGCAGATGGCCCATTCGCAACAAGCCCCAAGCTGGAGACTCGCATGCGCTACATCGCCCCTGTCCGCGACATGATGTTCGATCTCGAACATCTCGCAGACCTTGATGCCCTGGCCAAACTGTCCGGCTTCGAGGACGCCACCCCCGACACCGCCCGGGCCGTGCTGGAGGAGTGCGCCAGGTTCAACCAGGACGTGGTCGCCCCGCTGAATCGCGCGGGTGACCTGCAGCCCAGCACGTGGAAGGACGGTGTCGTGACCACCACGCCGGGTTTCAAGCAGGCGTTCAGGCAATTCGCCGAGGGTGGCTGGCAGGGCTTGCAACATCCGGTGGAGTTCAGCGGCCAGGGCCTGCCCAAGAGCATTTCTGCGGCCTGCACCGAAATGCTCAACAGCGCCAATCTGAGCTTTGCGCTCTGCCCGCTGCTGTCCGACGGCGCCATCGAGGCCCTGCTCACCGCGGGCTCGGACGATCAGAAGCAGCGCTACATCCCGAAGCTGATTTCCGGCGAGTGGACCGGTACCATGAACCTGACCGAACCGCAGGCGGGCTCCGATCTTGCGCTGGTGCGCACCCGGGCCGAGCCGCAGGGTGATGGCAGGTATCGCCTTTTCGGCCAGAAGATCTACATCACCTACGGCGAGCACGACATGGCCGAGAACATCGTCCATCTGGTGCTGGCCCGCCTGCCGGACGCCCCCGCCGGGGTCAAGGGCATTTCGCTGTTCATCGTGCCCAAGGTGCTGGCCGACGGCCGGCGCAACGATGTGTGGTGCGCCTCCATCGAACACAAGCTCGGCATCAAGGCCAGTCCGACCGCCGTGCTGGTGTTCGGCGACGGCAAGGGCGCGGTGGGCGAGGGGGCGTTGGGCGAGTTGATCGGCGAGGCCAACCGCGGCCTGGAATACATGTTCATCATGATGAACGCCGCGCGCTATGCCGTCGGCCTGCAGGGCATTGCGGTGGCGGAGGCTGCCTACCAAAAGGCGGCCGCTTATGCGAGAGATCGCGTGCAGTCGCGCCCGGTGGACGGCAGCGCGGCGCAGTCCGTGGCCATCATCCATCACCCCGACGTGCGCCGCATGCTCATGACCATGCGTGCCCTCACCGAAGGCGCGCGCGCGCTGGCCCTGGTGGCGGCCAGCCTGCATGACGTGGGCCGCGCCCACGGCGACGCGCACCAGCGCGCCGCGCACGAGGCGGCGTATGAATTCCTCGTGCCGCTGGTCAAGGGCTTCTCCACCGACATGAGCATCGAGGTGGCCAGCCTTGGAGTGCAGGTGCACGGCGGCATGGGTTTCATCGAGGAGACCGGCGCCGCCCAGTTCTACCGCGATGCGCGCATCCTCACCATCTACGAAGGCACCACGGCGATCCAGGCCAACGACCTGGTGGGGCGCAAAACCGTGCGCGATGCCGGCGCCCTGGCGCTGAACTTTGCCCGCCGCGTGGGGCAGACCGAAGCAGCACTCAAGGCCACGGGCGACCCCCAGGCCAGCACCATGGCCGCGCAGCTCGCCGCCGCACGCGCGGCCTACGAGCGGGTCGTGCAGTTCATCGCCGGCTGCGGCAAGTCCGATCCCAACGCCGCCTACGCGGGCAGCGTGCCGTACCTGATGCTGGCGGGCACGCTGATGGCCGGCTGGCAACTGGCGCAAGCCTGGCTGGCGACGATCCGCCTGCCCGCAGAAGAGGCCGCTTTCGCCCAGGCCAAACGCAGCACGGCAGCCTTTTATTGCGCGCACATCCTGCCGCGCTGCAGCGCATGGCATGACGCCGTGCTGCAAGGCGCAGACAGTGTGATGGCCCTGCCTGTGGAGGCGTTCTGACCATGGCGCTCCCCACGGCTCTATCCACGCTGCGCCTGCCTGTCATCGGTTCGCCGCTGTTCATCATCTCCAACCCCAAGCTGGTGATTGCGCAGTGCACCGCCGGCATCGTCGGCAGCTTTCCGGCGCTCAATGCACGACCCGCCTCGCAACTCGATGCGTGGCTGGCCGAGATCACCGAGGCGCTGGCGGCATGGGACAAGGCCCATCCGGATCAGCCCGCCGCCCCGTTCGCGGTGAACCAGATCGTCCACCGCAGCAACGACCGGCTGGAGCATGACATGATGGCCTGCGCCAAATACCGCGTCCCCATCGTCATCACCTCGCTGGGCGCGCGGCCCGAGGTGAACCAAGGCGTCCATGCCTGGGGCGGCATCGTGCTGCACGATGTCATCAACCAGGCTTTCGCGCACAAGGCCATCGAGAAGGGGGCCGATGGACTCATCCTCGTGGCCACCGGTGCCGGGGGGCATGCGGGCGTGCAATCGCCCTTCGCCCTGGTGCAGGAAACGCGAGCCTGGTTCGACGGTCCCATCGTGCTCTCGGGGGCCATCGCCAGCGGCGATGCGGTGCTGGCGGCACAGGCCATGGGGGCCGATCTGGCCTACATCGGCAGCGCCTTCATCGCCACCGAGGAAGCGCGCGCGGTGGATGGCTACAAGCAGATGATCGTCGGCAGCAGCGCCCAAGACATCGTCTACTCCAGCCTCTTCACCGGCATTCACGGCAACTATCTGCGCGGCTCGGTCGTCGCCGCAGGCATGGACCCGGACCACCTGCCGGAGGGCGATCCGAGCAAGATGGATTTCGCCTCCGCCATCGGCGGCGCGAAAGCGTGGAAAGACATCTGGGGCTGCGGCCAGGGCATCGGCGTGATCGACCGCGTCTTGCCGGCAGCCGAACTCGTGGCCAAGCTCACCCGGGAGTACCGCGCTGCACGGCAGCGGCTTGGCGCCGCGGCATGACGCTGCAGTCCGGCAACTCGGCAGTTTCGGCCTATGCTTGTCGTGGGCAAACCGCCCGCACTCCTGATGGAGGTAGCTTGCCATGCGTGCCCGTCATTCAGCCAACGGCCCCCTCGCCGCGCCATCGTCCCGCCCTGCACCCGACCCGACGCGCCTGGCGCAGTGCAAAACCTTCGCCGAGTTCTATCCCCTCTACCTGGCCGAGCACCGCAACCCGGTGTGCCGACGGCTGCATGTCATCGGCTCCACGCTGGCCCTGATCTGCCTGGTTTTCCTGCTGTTCACCGGCAACCCCTGGTGGCTGCCGACCGGCGTGGTTTGCGGCTACGCCTTCGCCTGGGTCGGCCATTATTTTTTCGAGCACAACCGCCCGGCTTCCTTCAAGCGACCGGTCTACAGCTTGATGGGCGACTGGGTGATGTGGTGGCAGACCCTGAGCGGGCGGCTGGCGCTGTCACGCTGAAACCCGGTGCAATGTCCGGGCGTCAGCCTGGGCTAGGATGCTGCTGCCGGTGCAGTAGGCGCCGGTGCCACCGCACCAGTTCAAACCATGCCATCCTCCCAAGACCCCGACTACGCCCTTCTGTTCCGCAACAACCAGCGCTGGGTGGATCGAACCAACAGCAACAAGCCGGGCTTTTTCCAGTCGCTGGCGCAGCAGCAGGCACCCAAGTATTTCTGGGTTGGCTGTTCGGATTCGCGCGTGCCGGCCAACGAGGTCATCGACTTGGCGCCGGGCGAGGTGTTCGTGCATCGCAACGTGGCCAACGTGGTGCCGCACTCCGATCTCAACGCGCTGTCAACCTTGCAGTTTGCGGTTGATGTGCTCAGGGTCGAGCACATCCTGGTGGTGGGCCACTACGGCTGCGGCGGGATCAAGGCCGTGCTGGACAACGCGCGGGTCGGGCTCGCTGACAACTGGCTGGGCCATGTCGGCGATGTGATGGAGCGCCACCTGACCTTGCTCGACAGCCTGCCCGATGCGCAGACACGGCACGACCGGCTGTGCGAACTCAACGCCTTGGAGCAGGCTCACAACATCTGCCGCAGCACCGTGCTGCAGGATGCCTGGGCGCGAAACCAGCGCCTGACGGTGCATGCCTGTGTCTACGGTCTCAAAGACGGCCTGCTGCACGACCTCGGCTTCAATGTGCGCGAGCCGCATACCGTGATCGCGCACTACGCCCACGCCTTGGACGGCTTGCGCCAAGCCGGCTGACGCCGTGTTGCACGCCTCGTGTCTTGTTGGCGCATCCGCCGTGCCAGCAGGCTAGGGCGCCCTTCGTCGCTTGGGCTTTGACGGTGTCTTGACCTTGCTGCCTGACACGGGTGGCATGAAAGCGGGAATCTGCGGCAGGTAGCTTTGCGCCATGGCCTGACTTTCGCTCAGCATGAAGTCCAGGAAGGTCTGCGCCACCACGGAGAGCTGCTTCTCGGCTGGGCGCAGCACATACCACTGGCGGCGAATGGGGAAACCCTGCACGTCCAGCACCGTGATCTCGTCGCTGTTCTTCTCCAGCGCCAGGGTATGGGCAGAAAGCACCGCAAGACCCAAGCCCCCCGCCACCGCCAGCTTGATGGCTTCGTTGCTGCCGAGTTCCATGCGCACCTTGAGCGCCAGGCCGTGATCCCTGAAGTGATTTTCTGCCGCCAGTCTCGTGCCGGAACCGGGCTCGCGAATGAGGAAGAACTCTTGCGCCAAACGCGGCAGGGTGATGTTGCGCTCCAGGGCCAGCGGGTGCTCGTGCGGCGCCACCACCACCAGCGGGTTGTCGAGAAACGCTTCGGCGCGCACATCCATGTGCTCGGGCGGCTGGCCCAGCACGTACAGATCGTCGGCGTTGTCGCTCAGGCGCTGCAGCACCTTGCCACGGTTGGTGACCTCCAGGGAGACTTCGATGCCAGGGTAGCGCTCGAAAAAACGCCCGAGCAGACGGGGAATGAAGTACTGCGCCGTGGTGATGACCGACAGGCGCAGCCGCCCGGCCTTCGTCCCCTTGAAGTCGGACACCACCATCTCGAATCGGGCCAGGTTGTCGAACATGGTCTGACAGACCTTCAGCAACTCAACGCCCGCATCGGTCAGGTACAGCTTTTTGCCCACCTGCTCCAGCAGCGGCAGGCCGACGATTTCGGACAGCTGCTTGAGCTGGATGGACACCGTGGGCTGGGTCAGGTGCAGTTCCTCGGCGGCGCGCGTGACGCTGCGCAGGCGAGCAATCGACTCGAACACTTTGAATTGGCGCAGGGTGGCGTGTCGCATAGATAGGATTGCTGCAATGCAATATTTAACATAGATGATTATCTATGCTGTTGTGGCGTAAAAACAATTATTTTTTACTGCAGAAGCCATCTACAGTTCGTTTGCTCGTCCGGGCACCATGCCATCTCACACGTGTCGGGAAGGCTTTCGTCTCAATCTAGCAAGGAGTTTTTCATGGCCACGAAAACCTACAACGCCGGTGTGAAGGAATACCGGCAAACGTATTGGACCCCCGATTACACCCCGCTGGACACCGATCTTCTGGCGTGCTTCAAGATCACACCCCAAGCTGGCGTGCCGCGTGAAGAGGTGGCCGCAGCCGTGGCCGCCGAATCGTCCACCGGCACCTGGACCACGGTCTGGACCGATCTGCTGACCGACCTCGACTACTACAAGGGCCGCGCCTATCACATCGAAGACGTGCCTGGCGACGACACCTGCTTCTACGCCTTCGTCGCTTACCCGATCGACCTGTTCGAAGAAGGTTCGGTCGTCAACGTGCTGACCTCGCTGGTGGGCAACGTGTTCGGCTTCAAGGCGCTGCGCGCCCTGCGCCTGGAAGACGTGCGCTTCCCGATCGCCTACGTCAAGACCTGCGGTGGCCCGCCCCAGGGCATCCAGGTCGAACGCGACATTCTCAACAAATATGGCCGCGCCCTGTTGGGTTGCACCATCAAGCCCAAACTGGGTCTGTCCGCCAAGAACTACGGCCGTGCCGTGTACGAATGCCTGCGCGGCGGCCTGGACCTGACCAAGGACGACGAGAACGTCAACAGCCAGCCCTTCATGCGTTGGCGCAACCGTTTCGAATTCGTCGTCGAAGCCTGCCAGAAAGCTGAGCGCGAGACCGGCGAACGCAAGGGCCACTATCTGAACGTGACCGCACCGACCGTCGAAGAAATGTTCAAGCGTGCTGAATTCGCCAAGGAACTCGGCGCTCCCATCATCATGCACGACTTCTTGACCGGTGGTTTCACCGCCAACACCAGCCTCGCGAACTGGTGCCGCGACAACGGCATGCTGCTGCACATTCACCGCGCCATGCACGCCGTGCTTGACCGCAACCCCCATCACGGCATCCACTTCCGCGTCCTCGCGAAGTGCTTGCGCCTGTCGGGTGGCGATCACCTGCACTCGGGGACCGTCGTCGGCAAGCTCGAAGGCGACCGCGAAGCAACCCTGGGCTGGATCGACACCATGCGTGACGATTTCATCAAGGAAGATCGCAGCCGTGGTCTGTTCTTTGATCAGGACTGGGGTTCGATGCCCGGCGTGTTCCCCGTCGCTTCGGGTGGCATTCACGTCTGGCACATGCCAGCGCTGGTCGCCATCTTCGGCGACGACGCCTGCCTGCAGTTCGGTGGCGGCACGCTCGGCCACCCATGGGGCAACGCCGCTGGCGCTGCCGCAAACCGGGTGGCACTCGAGGCCTGCGTCCAGGCCCGCAACGAAGGCCGTCCGATCGAGAAGGAAGGCAAGGACATTCTCACCGCCGCCGCCGCGCACAGCCCGGAACTGAAGATCGCCATGGAAACGTGGAAAGAAATCAAGTTCGAGTTCGACACGGTCGACAAACTGGACGTTGCCCACAAGTAAAACCCGACGGGTGTCTCAGGCCGCAAGTCCTGACTCACCAAGGAAACGGTGGGTGTTGCTGCAGCGCGATTGACCCGCCCTACAACCGAAAGGAAACAACATGTCTGACGTGATGGATTACAAAAGCCGCGTGAGCGATCCCGCGAGCCGCAAGTTCGAGACCTTCTCCTATCTGCCGCCCATGTCCCCGGAACAGATCAAAAAGCAGGTCGAGTTTTTGGTGAAAAAGGGCTGGAACCCGGCGATTGAGCACACCGAGCCTGCACATTTGCAGGATTCGTACTGGTACATGTGGAAGCTGCCGATGTTCGGTGAGACCGACGTCGCCAAGGTGCTGGCCGAGGCCGAAGCCTGCCACAAGGCCAACCCCGACAACCATGTGCGACTGATTGGTTACAACAACTTCAACCAGTCGCAGGGCGCGTCGATGGTGATCTTCCGCGGGAAGACGGTTTAAGCACGTCGCGACGGGTGACCGTACGAGCCCCCGTCGCCCCACAAGGGTGTGGGGGTTTTTTGTTTGTCTGCGAATGGCGCAAAAACGTTGAGCCGCGCATGCAATCGGCGCCGCTCAAACCGGCGCATCGAGATGGCATCGCGTCATTCGCGGACCAACCAATCCAACACAGCAAGGAGCCGGCATGAGCACGATCGTTGAGCAATACCGCGTCACGAAGGAACCGTATTACCGCCCCGTCGCCGATGAGGTGACCCTGTTCGAGGCCGCTTACTCCGTGCGCATGCCCATGATGCTCAAGGGCCCCACGGGTTGCGGCAAGACCCGCTTCGTCGAAGCCATGGCGTTCAAGTTGAACAAGCCACTGATCACGGTGGCCTGCAACGAAGACATGACCGCCTCCGACCTCGTCGGCCGCTTTCTGCTCGACGCCCAGGGCACCCGCTGGCAAGACGGTCCGCTGGCCATTGCCGCGCGCTTTGGGGCCATCTGCTACCTCGACGAAATCGTTGAGGCGCGCCAGGACACCACCGTGGTCATCCACCCCCTCACCGACAACCGCCGCGTCCTGCCGCTGGAGAAGAAGGGTGAACTGGTGCATGCCCACCCCGACTTTCAAATCGTCATCTCCTACAACCCCGGCTACCAGAGCTTGATGAAGGACTTGAAGCAGTCGACCAAGCAGCGTTTTGGCGGGCTTGACTTCACCTACCCCGAGCACGCCATCGAAAGCGAGATCGTGGTGCACGAGTCCGGCGTCTCCAAAGACATCGCCGAGAAGTTGGTGTCCATCGCCGAGCGCAGTCGCAACCTCAAGGGCCATGGTCTCGACGAAGGCCTGTCCACCCGCATGCTGATTTACGCCGGCAGCCTCATCGCCAGGGGCGTCGATGCCAAGTCAGCCTGCCGCGTGGCGCTGGTGCGCCCGATCACCGACGACCCCGACATGCGCGACGCACTCGATGCTGCGGTGAGCACGTTTTTCTGACGGCGCTGTTCTTCAACGCGGAGGCATGACCCATGGCCATCAATCTCGACGACTACGCTGATTACCTCGAAGACCTGTCCGAGCACACGCAAATCGTGCTCAAGTCCGCCTGGCCCGAAGCCACCAAGGTGCTCAGCCCGCGCGGGCTGGACAACTACCTCAAGGGCGCGGGTGCGATGCGAGGCCTGGGCAAGGGCGATTCGCTGGTGGAGAACTGGATCGACAACGCTCCCTTGGTGGCCAAGGAGGTGGGCGAAGATGTGGTGGGTGAACTCGCCACTGCGGCGCTCGGCCTGGCGTCCAGAACCTCGGGCGCGGTGATCGAACTCCTGTTGGCCACCGCTCCCACGGCGGCGAACCGCCTGGGCGATGCGGAACTGTTCAGCAAGTATTTGCAGTTCATCAACACCCTCATCGCCCAAGCCCCGCGTGGCGTACGGCCCATGCTCGGCAAGATTGACGTGTTGTTCCAAAAGCTCACGCTGGGTGGCTTGCGGCGCTGGGCCTTGTGGGGCGCGCATGCTCACCGCACGAACTACGAAGAACAGATTCTGTACTTCAGCCTGGAGAGCAAGGAGTCGCTCGCCATGCTGCAGAAGGAGCGCAAGGGCACGCTGCTGGTGGACGTGCAGCGGCGCATCAACATGTACCTGCGGGCGCTGTGGGCACGCGACTTTTTCATGCGCCCGACGTCGGGCGACTTCGAGAACCGCGAGGGCTACAAGCCCTTCATCGAAGACTACCTGCTGCATCTGCCGGACGCTTACGACGACCACGGTGGCGTGCCCGGCCTGGAGCTGTACCGCGCTGCCGCGGCGCATTGCGCCGCGCACGTCGTGGAAACGCGAACGCCCATTTCCGCCGAGGCGCTGAACCCCTACCAGATGGCGGTGATTTCCGTCATCGAAGATGCGCGGGTGGAAGCCCTCTCCATGCTTCGCTTCCCCGGTCTGAAGCAACTGTGGGCGCAGTTCCACACGGCGACGCCGGCGATGGCGACCACCGTCGGTGACTATCTCGACCGCCTTGCTCGCGCCCTGCTGGACGACAGCTATGCGGACCCTGATCCGTGGGTTGCCGAGGGCCGCGTGCTGTTCGCGCAGGCCCAGGACCGCCTGCACGACAACCAGTTGTCGTGGGACCTCGGCGTCACCCTTGCGCACAAGCTGCAGATCGACAAGCGCCTGGCCTTCAACGCCCGCAACGACGTGCTCACCGCGCCTTACCGGGATGACAACCGGTACTTCTGGGAATTTGAGGAATTCGATTTCAACAAGGCTGCCCATGCCGGCTATGAGTCGGTGAGGCAGGTGCGCAAGCATGTCAGCGTGATGGAGATGGCCAATGAGATCGACGTCGAGAACGCCGGCGATGACGCCGAGGAGATCTGGGTGCTCGACACCGAGTTGTTCCCCTACGAAGACATGGGCAAAAGCTTCAACGCGATGGAGGGCAAGGAGCCGGTTTCCGAGCCCTTCCATTACTCGGAATGGGACTACCAGATCCAGCTCGAACGCCCGGCCTGGGCCACGGTGCTGGAGCGGCGCGGCAAGCTCGGCGACCTGGCCACCATCGACGCCATCACCGCGCGGTACAAGCGCGAGATCCACCGCATGAAGTTCCTGCTCGATGCCATGCAGCCACAGGGCGTGCAGCGCATCCGCAAGCTCGAAGACGGCGACGAGATCGACATCAACGCGGCCATCGCCGGCTTCGTCGACATGCGCATGGGGCAGCAGCCCGACCCGCGCATCATGATGCGCAGTGTGCGTCAGGTGCGTGACTTCTCCATCCTGGTGCTGCTCGACCTGTCCGAGTCCACCAACGACAAGGTTGCGGGCCAGGAGTATTCCGTGCTCGACCTCACCCGCCAGGCCTGCGTGCTGCTGGCCGACGCCATCAGCAAGGTGGGCGATCCCTTTGCCATCCACGGTTTCTGCTCCGACGGCCGGCACGACGTGCAGTACCTGCGTTTCAAGGACTTCGACCAGCCGTGGAACGAGGAGCCCAAGGCGCGTCTGGCGGGCATGACCGGGCAGCTCTCCACCCGCATGGGTGCGGCCATTCGCCATGCCGGGCACCACCTGCAACGGCAGAAATCCGCGAAAAAGCTGCTGCTCGTCATCACCGACGGCGAGCCTGCCGACATCGACGTGCGCGACCCGCAATACTTGCGCTCCGACACCAAGAAGGCGGTGGAAGACGTGGCCAAACATGGCGTTGTCACCTACTGCATGAGTCTGGATCCGGGTGCCGACCACTACGTGGCGCGCATCTTCGGCCAGAACCATTTCATGGTCGTCGATCATGTGCAGCGTCTGCCGGAAAAACTGCCACGGCTCTATGCCGGCTTGACGCGGTAAAGCGCACCAAGTGCACCGAGCAGGCAGGCGCCCGGACGTCTGCCTGCATGGCATCGTGCGTGCGGTGCCCTGGATGGCGGTGCTCTATCCTTCGCGCATTCCCCTCCAGGATTCCCATGGACAAATACGTCGGCCTCGATCTGGACAAACACGGCATCACCCAACTCGGCCGCGTGGTGCTCGACGCGCGGTTGTTCGGCTTCATCCCCGAGACGCAAGACTGCGCCGGCTGGACCCTCGGCCAGATGCAGGTCTTGATGGACAAGGTCGACAAGGAGTGGGATCGGTACGGCAACCTCCCCAGTCGCCTGCCGACCGAACTCGCCGAGCGCCACACCCGCGCCTATGCAGGAGCCATCGCCCGCGCCCGGGACCAGGGTTGGGACGCGGAGTTGGGGGAAGACGAGTAGGCAGCTTTGAGCAATGGCCTGCTTGCTGCTCCGTGCGCCTTGCTCCCACCCCGGCTGGGGGTGGCGCGGCTGCAGAAAGGGCGTGAACAGGCGCTAGGCCGACCGCTTCGCAGGCAGCTTCAGCACCTTGGCGGGGCCGTCGATGTGCTGCTTGGCAGCAAGTTGTTCGAGCGCGCGATGGAACTCGCGCGCCAGACGGAGCATGGCTTCCTGTGCGGTCGCTTCGAAGGACACGCATTCGAAGGGAACCGGTTCGTCCAACGCACGGCGGGTCTTGGGCTGAAAGCCCTGCCAGGCCAGCATGACCCAACTTTGATACCGGCTGTCGAGAAAGACGAATTCGGTGGCGTCGAGAATGGCCAACACCTGCATGGGGCGAATGGGCACGAAGGCCACGCCGCTGGGGCTGCGCGCTTGCAGGGTGCGCGCCAGGTTGTAGGTGGCGGCCGGCAGGTTGCGGCTTTCGCGGGCGAGGGCTTGTCCGCGGTAGACGGTGATGTCCATGGTGGCGGCTCGAATTGGCGCTCAGGGCTGAACTTGAAGCAGCCGCTCCAGCGTGAGCGCGCGCTCCTCGTCGTTGACGAGGTTGCCGAGCAAGGGGGAAAACTCGGTCGCGGCTGCATGATTCAGCAGCAGCACGTCCACCAGGGCGGCCACGGGCGTTTGCGTCGGCTCCACCAGCAAGGCCCAACGCAGCGAACGGTGGTGCGCATCGGGTGCGATCCGACCGATCCAGCCGATGCCTTCGAGCGTATTGAGCAGCGGCTGCAGGTGCAGCGGATCACAGCGCAGGCTGCGCGCCAGAACCAGGGTCTCGCGGCCGGCATGGGGCGCCTGGCGCGCCGCGGCGAGCAGCCGCAGCAGCTTGAGCACCAGCAGAAATTCACCGCCGGCCACGCCCTGCGGCGGCAGGGCACGCACCCGCAGCAGCGGCAGGAATGCGGCCAGCATGGCACCCACCAGCACCACCACCCAGCTCCAGTAAATCCACATCAAAAAAATGGGCAGGGTGGCGAAGGTGCCGTACACGGCGGTGAACGTGGGCATGCTGGCGACATACCAGGCAAAGGCGCGGCCGGCGAGATCGAAACCGATGGCGGCGAACAAGCCTCCCGCCAGGGCGTCGCGCCACTTCACCTCGGTGTTGGGGACGAAGCGGTAGAGCGCGCCGATCGCCGCGCCCATGACGACCCACGACAGCAGCGTGAGCAACACGCCCGTGCCGCCCGGAATGTGGTGCAGCCAGCCGCGATGCGCCGCCATCAGCGCCGCCGACGCCGCCAGCCCGGTGCCCAGCACCAGTGGCCCCAGCGTGATGCCGGCCCAGTACAGCAGCACGCGCTGCGCCAGCGGGCGCGGGTGCGCGGTGCGCCAGATGGCGTTGAGCGCCTTGTCCACCGTCAGCATCATCGAGGTGGCCAGGAACACCAGCCCGGCCACGCCCGCCGCGCCCAGACCCTTGGCCTTGGCGGCAAACTGGTTGAGATAGCGAAAGACGGTTTCGGCGATGCCCTCCGGCAGCAAGGCATGGGCGAACTGCTGCTGCAGATGGTCCTGCATGCGATGAAAGGCAGGAAAGGCGGTGAACAACGACAGGCCGACCGCCAGCAGCGGCACCATGGAGATGAAGGTGGTGAACGTCAGGCTGCCGGCCGTCTGCGCCAGGCGCTCCTGGCCGAAGCGCTTGATGAGCAAGCGCAGGCTTTGGGGCAGGTCGGGCGGGCGGTAGCGGGGGCGCATAGGATGGCGGCATGCATGAAATCCTGATTCTGTATTACAGCGTACACGGTGGCACGCGTGCTCTGGCTGAAGCCATGGCCCGGGGCGTGGCCGAGGTTCCCGGCATGCTGCCGCGCGTGCGCACCGTGCCGCGCGTGGCGGCGCTGGTGGAGCATCCCGAGCCGCAGGTTCCGCGCGAAGGGCCGCCCTATGTGGAACTGGCCGATCTGGAGGAATGCGTCGGCCTGGCCCTGGGTTCGCCCACGCGCTTCGGCAACATGGCCGCGCCCATGAAATATTTCTGGGACCAGACCTCCGCGCCATGGCTGTCGGGGGCGCTGGCGGGCAAGCCCGCTGCCGTGTTCACCTCCACCGGCAGCCTGCACGGCGGGCAGGAAAGCACCCTGCTGTCGATGATGCTGCCGCTGCTGCACCACGGCATGCTCATCGTCGGCCTGCCGTATGCGGGCGAGCCGGACGTGATGAGCACGCGCAGCGGCGGCACGCCCTACGGCGCCAGCCATCACGCGGGACACGACTCCAGCCTGGCGGCCACCGCCGAGGAACTGCGCCTGGCCACGGCGCTGGGGCGGCGCCTGGCGGGCGCAGCGCGCAAACTGAGCACTCCTGCATGAGGCCCGGGCGATGACCCTGCAAACACCCCAAGGCGACGCGCGCGCCGGCGACTTCCGCTTCGCCGCACCCGCGTGGCGGCGGGCCAACCTCGCCCTGTGGCTAGCGCTCATCACGCTGTGCCTGGGCTGGGAGCTGTGGTGGGCGCCGCTGCGCCCCGGGGGGTCGTGGCTGGCACTGAAGGTGCTGCCGCTGCTTGCTGCCGCCCCCGGGATGTGGCGCGGCCGGCTGTACACCTACCAGTGGATGAGCATGCTGGTGTGGTTCTACCTGGCCGAGGGCGTGGTACGGGGGCTGACCGACCCGCAGGCGTTGTCGCGCCAGTTTGGCTGGGCCGAATGCGTGTGGGCTCTGGCCGCCTTCGGCACGATGGCCGCCACACTGCGGGCGCATGCGCGCAGGCCGCAAGTGACGCCCCTGGCTGCGCAAGCCCCTGCGGCCAGTGCCGGTTTGCGTGCCGAGATGCCTGCTGGCCGTTGCCAGGCTGCGCCAGCCCCGATGTCCCCCGCAGCCGATACGAGGCCATGAGCCCGCCTGAGCGTATCCGCTTCCTCGACGCCATGCGCGCCCTGCTGGGGGCCAGCCAAGTGTTGGACCAGGCTGCAGACCTTGTGCCCTATGCCACCGACTGGCGCGGCCGCTATCACGGCAAGCCGCTGGCCGTGGCGTTGCCGGCCGACACCGCGCAGGTGGCCGAGGTGGTGCAGCTGTGCGCTGCGCACGGCGTCCCGATCGTGCCCCAGGGGGGCAACACCGGCCTGGTGGGTGGCGCCACGCCCGACGCCAGCGGTGCGCAATTGCTGCTCTCGCTCCAACGCCTGAACCGCATCCGCGACCTGTCCGCGGCCGACGGCGCGCTCGTGGCCGAGGCCGGTTGCATCTTGCAAAACGTGCAGGACGCCGCACGGCAGGCCGGCCTGCTGTTCCCGTTGAGCCTGGCCGCCGAGGGCAGCGCCACCATCGGCGGCGTACTCTCCACCAATGCCGGCGGCACCGCGGTGCTGCGCTACGGCAATGCCCGCGCGCTGTGCCTCGGGCTCGAGGTGGTGACACCGCAGGGCGAGGTCTGGAACGGTCTAAGCGCGCTGCGCAAGGACAACACCGGCTACGACTTGCGCGACCTGTTCATCGGCGCCGAGGGCACCTTGGGCATCATCACCGCCGCCAGCCTGCAACTCTTCACGCTGCCCCTGGCGCAACGCACCGCGCTGGCGCTGATGGCCCACGCGCAGGACGCCGTGGAACTGCTGCAGGCTGCACGTGCGGCACTTGGCGCCGGGCTCACCGCCTTCGAGCTGATGAGCACGCACAGCCTGCAACTGGTGCAACGCCATTTCCCGCAACTGCGCCTGCCCCTGGAACTGAGCACGCCCTGGTGCGTGCTGCTCGAGTTGTCCGACAGCGAGAGCGAGGATCATGCCCAGGCGCGACTGGAGGCCGTGCTCGGCGCGGCGCTGGAACAGAACAAGGTCACCGATGTCGCCGTGGCCCAGAGCCTGACGCAGGCGCAGGACATGTGGGCGCTGCGCGAACACATTCCACTGGCCCAGGCGCAGGAAGGGCTGAACATCAAGCATGACATCGCCGTGCCCATTTCGCGCATGGTCGCCTTCATCGAGAGCACCGCCGAACTCGTCACCCAGGCTTTGCCGGGCGCGCGGCTGGTGGTGTTCGGGCATTTGGGCGATGGCAACCTGCACTACAACGTGCAGGCCCCGATCGAGGGCGACGCAGCGATGTTCCTGGCGCGTCACCAGGAGACCTGCAACCGCATCGTGCATGACGCCGCCGCGGCCTGCGGCGGCAGCTTTTCCGCCGAACATGGCGTCGGCCAGCTCAAGACCGAGGAACTGCAGCGCTACAAAAGCCCGGTCGTGCTGTCGATGATGCGCGCCATCAAAACCGCGCTCGACCCGCAGGGGCTGATGAACCCGGGCAAGGTGATCCGGCCATGAGCCCGGCATCCTGGACCTGCTGATGGAGCCGACCGAGCCGACCCTGGAGCCGGCGCTCGACCCGCAGGCGCCCTTACCCGCGACACCTGCCGACAGCGCGGCGCCACCGCTGGTGCCGCCCTCCGGCCCTCCGTCGTCGCGGCGTCCGCCGTCGCCACCCTCGTCGCCCGGTCCTGCACCGTCGCGCAAGGCGGCCTGGCCGAACCGGCTGCGTGTGCGTTTGGCCTCGGCCTTGCGCCGGCTGATGAAACTGTGGCACGCGCAGGGCCCGCAACTGCTGGCGGCGCTCCTGGCGGCCAGTTGTGGAGCCCTGCAGGTGCGCCCGCAGTTCTCGCCGCTGCTCGCGGCCTTGCACGCGTTGCTGGTGCATGGCGCCGATTCCATCGCTGGCGTGACCAATCTGGCCGCCGTCCCGCGCGTGTTCATCGGCTTCGGCCTGATGCTCATGGCCCTGGGCCTGTTGCTGCGCGCGCGCGTGGCCTGGGTCATCACCCTGCTGCTGGCCTTGCTGTCGGCGGGCCTGGCGCTGTGGTACGCCCACAAGCCGAACAGCGTGTTTGTGGTTGCGGCACTGCTCATCGCCGTGCTGGCGGTCGACGCCCGGCGCTTCGATCGCAGCAGCCTGGCTGCAAGTTCGCTGTTCGCGCTGCTGGGCATCGGCAGCCTGCTCATTTACGGCGTGCTCGGCAGTCTGTGGTTCGGTGCCGGCTACACCCCACCCATCCACACGCTGCCCACGGCGTTTTATTACGCCGTGGAGACCATGTCCACCGTGGGCTACGGCGACATCGTTCCCCGAACGGTGGAGGCGCGCATGTACACCGTCTCGCTGATCGTGCTGGGCATCACCGTCTTCGCCACCACGCTGTCGGTGGTCATCGGGCCGCTGGTGGGCGGCAGCTTGAAACGTGCTCTGGAGGGCAGGATGCATCGCGAAAATCGCCGCAACCATTACGTCATCATCGGAGTCTCCAGCCTGGCCTACACGCTGTGGAAAGAGCTTCACGGCCGCAACGTGCCGGTGACGATCATTGCCCCGCCCGGCAAACCCTCGCCGTATCCGGAGGATGCCGACGTCATCGTCGGTGACGCCACCCGCAACGAGATTCTGGAGCAGGCGGGCGTGCCCCTGGCGAAGGTCGTGCTCACCCTGCGCGACGACGATGCCGAGAACGCCTTCGCCGTGCTCGCGGTGAAGGAACTGGCCCCGGGCGTCAAGACCATCGCCGGTGTGAACGACGCCCGCCATCTGGCCAAGATCCGCCGCGTGCAGCCCGACATGCTGTTCGCCCCTCAGGTGCTGGGCAGCGACCTGCTGGTGCGCACGCTGTTCGACGAGCCCATTGACAACGACACGGTCTCCAAGCTGCTGTTCGCACAGAACTGAAGGCTCCGGGGCGGCAGCGCGCCCGCTTCCGGCGGTCCCGCGCTGCGCTTGAGCGCGATGCCGCCAACTCGTCCTTGCGCTGGGGTCTCCGCCGGCCTATAAACGAAGCGTGTGCAGCGCATGCATGCTGGCCGATGCGCAAGGCCAGAACCGGCCCTGATGCGCATCCAGGGCGTTCGCATCATCACGCGCACACCGGTTGCGTCATTTCACCTTGTCCGGGAGAACGGCGATGCAGACCCGAGCGCAGATCCAGGAGTTGCAGAAAGCCGAGCTGGAGTCCATGGCCGGCTTGGCCGAGGCCGTCCTGCATGGTGTCGAGCAAGTGGCGCGGCTCAATCTGCAGATGCTGCGCGACGCCACCCACGAGGGTGCCGACGCCATGCGTGCCGCGGTGTCGGCGCGTGACCTGCCGGAGTGGATCCGTGTCCAGTCGGGCAATCCGGCGCAGGCCAACGCCCAGAAGGCCTTGGACTATGCCCGGCAATGGGCTGAACTTGCCGGGACGACCCAGGCGGAACTGACCGAAGCGATGAACCGCGGTGTGTCGCGTGTGCAGCAAGCCTTGCGCGAGGCCGTGGCGGGCGATGACGGCAGCCGGGCCCGCGCGCGCGCAGACGCTGGGTCGAGCCCGCGTTTGCTTGGTCGCCACGGATCGAATCCGCTGGCCGATTCCTGGGGGCAGAGTCCGGCGGCAAGCCTGTTCCAGCAATGCATGCAGATCACCGCGCAGGCGCTGCAGGCGATGCAGGCGTCGCCAATCAAGGCGGCCCGGAACATGGCCGACAACGCGCACCACGCGACGCCTGCGGTGGTGAAACATGCGGCAGCGCAGCATCGCCATGTGCGCGGCCCAGCGGCCTGAAAGCGCGGTCAAGGCCGCAACACGGCCTGCGGCCTGCGCGTCGAAACGCCGTGCGCGGTGAATGGGTTGAACGGCGGGGGACATTGGCCCGGCTGGGCTTGGACGCGCAGCCGCTGCAGCCCCCGGATCGAGGCCTGCATCGGCGCAGGAGATCTGCATGACACGACTGGCTCTGATTACCGGCGGCACGCGCGGCATTGGCGCAGCCATTGCACGGCGCCTGCTGCAGGACGGCTGCCGTGTCGCCGTCACCTACCGCGGCAATGCAGCGGCGGCCAGGGCGTTCATGGATGCCACGGCCATCGCGGCCTATCCGTGGGACGCCGGTGACTTCGGCGCCTGTGCCGCCGGCGTTCATCAAGTCGAGATGGACTGCGCCCAGGGTGTCGACATCCTGGTCAACAACGCCGGCATCACGCGCGATGCCAGTCTGCACAACATGACTCCTGCGCAATGGCGCGCGGTGATCGACGCCGACCTTGACGCCTGCTTCAACATGAGTCGCGCGGTGATTGCCGGCATGCGCGATCGGGGCTGGGGCCGCATCATCAACATCACCTCGATCAATGGCCAGAAGGGACAGTTCGGCCAGAGCAACTACGCGGCCGCCAAGGCTGGAGTCATCGGCTTCACCAAGGCGCTGGCGCTGGAGTCGGCGCGCAAGGGCGTGACCGTCAACGCGGTCGCGCCGGGCTACACGGCGACCGACATGGTTGCTGCCGTTGCACCCGAGGTGCTGCGGAGCATCGTGCTGAACATTCCGGTCGGGCGCCTGGCACAGCCCGAGGAAATCGCCCATGCCGTGGCGTTCCTGGCGCACGAGCAGTCCGGTTTCATCACCGGCTCGACCCTCTCCATCAATGGCGGCCAATACCTGGCCTGAGCGACCTGGAGGCGGCAAGCTCAGCGTCGTTCGCCAATCCAGGCCGCGATTTCCGGCCAGACCTCTTTCAGCGTGCGGGCGCCCATGAACAAGCCCACATGGCCTCCGGGCACCATGCGCTTGTCGATCAGGCTCCTGGGCGTGCCACACAACCTTTCGGCGGCGAACACCTGCTCGTGCGTGGTGATGTCGTCGCTTTCGCCGGCCAGCAGGTAGAGCGGGCAGATGAGATCCTTGAGCTTGAGCGTGCGGCCCAGACCGACGTACTCGCCCTTGGCCAGCAGGTTGCGCTTGAACAACTGGTCGATGACCTGGAGATACCAGCGTCCGGGCAGGTCGAGCGGGTTTTCGTACCAGCGCTCGAAAGCCTCGGTCTTGGACAGCCACACCGGATCGTCGATATGCTCGTACAGGTCGATGTGCTCCTGCACGTAGTGCTGTTCGGGGTGCATGTTCTTCCAGCCGGCGAGCATGAACTTGCCCGGCATGAGCCCGTTGCCGCTCGCAACCAGCTCCTGATAAAAGCGCATCGGGCTTTTCCGGACCATCGACACCAGCGGCCCGTTCCCGGCGTGGGTGTCGATGGGCGAACCGGCCAGCACCAGACTGGCGACCTTGTCGGGATAGCGCGCCGCCAGCATCGCCCCCATCCATCCGCCCTGGCACAGTCCGACGACGTTGACGCGGCCACCGAGGTCGTCGATGCAGGCCAGAAGTTCGGCGAGGTACTGATCGACCTCGAGGTCTTTCATGTCCAGCGTGGCGCAATGCCAGTCGGTGAGAAACAGCGGCTGCAGGCCACCGGCCTTGAGCGTCTGCATCAGGCTCTGGCCGGCGTGATAGTCGGCGATCATCGAAGTGTGCCCGGCATAGGGAGCATTGACCAGGGTGGGAAGGCCGTTCGCGGCGGATGTGGAGTAGTCGCACAGATCCAGCGTGCGTAGCTTCAATCGCACGCTGTGCGCGGTGGCCAACCGGGGCTTGATGCCACCGTGCAGTCGCAGTTCCTCGTCGAGAAATTTCACGTTGCGCGCAGCCAGCTCCAAGCTCTGCTCGATCAGGCTGGCGGCGAGCTGCATCGGCCAGAACAAGGGCACATTGATGTTGGGCACAGGTCCCGTGGATCTGGGTGTGGACATGCGATGGGATCGTTCAGGCGATGGCGAAGCGGTTGAACAGCGGGCGTTTGGCGACGTCCAGCACGACGGAAAAGACCGCGCTGGACGCCAGCAGCAGCAGGATCAGGCTCCAAGGCAGCCACGCCATGAGCACGCCCAGGCCGGCGAGGACGCTGACAATGGCCAGATCACCGATGCTGGCCACGGCCATCCAGCGCGATGGAGCCAGGCTCCAAAGCGGGCCGTTGGTGCGCAAGGCATAGATGCCGGCCTGGTTGGTGAACACCAGGATGAGGAAGGCCAGGGTCTGGCTTTGGTGGCCGTCCAGCCCCCAGGCGCTGCGGGCGATGAAGTAAAACCCGAGCGAGAACACCAGCGAGAGCGAAGCGAAACCGGCAGCGGCGGCAACCAGTCTGCGCACATCCCAGTGCTGCGGAGTCGGTGTCGGGCGCACACGGTCGGTGGCGATGCTCATGGTGACGAAGTCGTTGGCGAACAGCATCAGCACGATGAGCAGCGGCGAGACCAGGAACCTTCCGGTGAGCACCAAGCCCAGCGTGAGGAACACGGTGATCTCGAAGACTTTGAGGGTCTTGTTCAAGGTGTAGGTCAGCATGCGCCGGTGCACCTCGCGCCCGGCCCGCACCACGGTGAGTACGCCGCCCAGGCCGGGATCGGTCAGCACCACCCCGGCGGCGGCCTTGGCCACGTCGGTGGCGCTGGCCACGGCAATGCCCAGTTCCGCCTGACGCAGCGCGGGCGCGTCGTTCACGCCGTCGCCGGTCATGCCGGTGACGTGTCCGGCCTGCTGCAACGCGACGACGATGCGGTGCTTGTCCTCCGGCAGGACGCGGGCGTAGAGGTCGCAGTTCTCGGGGTTTTGCGCCAAGTTGCCGTCCCGCAGTCCCTCGGCCTGACACGCGCGCGTGCCGATGCCGAGTTGCGCGCCAATGGCTCGAGCGGTTTGTTCCGCATCGCCTGTGGCCATGCAGACGCGCACACCCAGCTCGCGGATTTGCGCAACGAGCGCGGCGGCGTCGGGGCGCGGCGGGTCCGACAGGCCGACCACACCGAGCAGGGCCAGGCTGTCGCCCGTTCCGGCGGCCACCGCCAGCACACGCGCGCCGCCGGCCGCGAGCTGGCGCTCCGCGGCGTCGAGCGCGGCCTGCTGCTGCGCGTCGAGATGGCACAGCGGACCGATGACGGTGGCGGCGCCCTTCATCGCGTGCCACGGCCGGCCGTCGACGAGGTACACCCCCTCGCTGCGGCGCGTGCTCGGATCAAAGGGATGAAACGCGCTGCGCGTCGGTGCATCCACCAGCAGCTTGCGCTCCCGCGCCGGGGCGAGCAGGGCGAGGTCGAGCGGGTCTTGGGTGGCGTCGTCGCTGGCCAGCGCGGCCGCGCGCAGCAGCGTGTTGACGTCGGCGTCGGCGTCTGCGGCGAGCGCACCCGCAGCGGCCGCATTCGCCCCGGGCTCCTCTGGAGGCACGGGACGGCTGGAATCGGCCTGGGGTGTTCGCATGAGAGGCATCGCCCCGGCATAGCTCAGGCTGTTTTGTGTCAGCGTGCCGGTTTTGTCGCAGACCAGAGTGTCCATCGCCGCGGCCTCTTCCACGGCAGGCAGGCGCGTGACCAGCACGCCTTGGTGCGCCAGCAACTGGCTGCTCACGGCCGTCGCCAGGGTGTAGGTGGCGGGCAGAGCCACCGGCACCGAAGCCACCAGCAGCATCAGCGCGAACACGACGGTGTCGAGCAACGGCAGTTGATGCCACAACGCGAAGGCGACGACCAGCGCCACCAGCACGGCGTCGAACGCCACCAGCCGCTTGACGATGGCGAAGATGGTGCGCTGCATGTGGCTGGGGCTGCTGGCGCTGCGCACCAGTTCGGCGGTATGGCCGAAAAACGTGCGCGCGCCGGTTGCCGTGACCGTCCCCGTGGCTTCGCCCTGGCGCACGATGGACCCGGTGTAAGCGGGTTTCCCGGCGCCCGCATCCACGGGCAGCGATTCGCCGGTGATCGCGGCCTGGTCCAGCGCCACCGCACCCTCTTGCAGCAGCAGATCGGCGGGCACGATGTCGCCGGCGCGCACATGCACGATGTCGCCCGGCACCACCTGTTGCGCTGGAACCTGACTCCACCGGCCGTCGCGCAGCACGCGTGCACGCACATGCAACTGTTGGCGCAGCAGCGCCAGCGCATCCTGGGCGCGCTGCTCCTGCACGAACGCCACCACCGCGTTGAACACCAGCAAAACGGCGATGACCAGCGCCTCGAGCCCGCGCCCGAGCACGACCTGCAGCACGATCACGGCTTCGAGCATCCACGGCACCGGAGCCCAGAATTTGACCAGCAGCTGCCGCCACACGGGCACGACCTGGTCGGCGATGGCATTGGGACCGAAACGGAGGAGGCGCTGCGCCGCATCGGCACGGCGCAGGCCCTCGGCGGGATCCGTGGGCGGCAGGTCCTGCGCCACGACGGGCTGCGCGGGTGCCGTGCCGGCGGCCTGGGTCGGGGTGGGTGTCATGGAGCCTTCACGGTCAGAGCCATCCGGTCCAGACCAGCACTGCCGCCAGGCAGAGCGCGTACCAGACGACCACGGGCAACATCAGGCGCTGCCGCGCCAGAATCAGGGCGTAGGTGGCATTCACCAGGTTGTTGGCCACCGAGGCCACGAGGATGGCGCCGATCATCAACTGCGGAGCAACGACGCCATGCGTCGCCACCAGCGACAGGATGAAGGGATTGATGTCGGTGAACCCCACCAGCAGGCTCAGCAGCTTGAGCGTTACGGCACCGCCGTGCGTGGTGACGAACTGCGTGATGGCGGCGAAGGCGATGAACAGGGCTGCGAACAGCAGCGCGATGGGCAGGGCCAGCGGGTTGCTCAACTCCGCGGACTTGCCGCTTCGCGCCGGGCTCGCCGTAGGGGGAGCATCGGTCCGGGGGCGAACCGGCGTGGGCTTCTGCGGCTCGATTTGCGGGGCGCTGCTGCCGCGGGCGGCGCCGCTGCGGCTGCCGATCCGCCACAGCCCATAGGCGACCAAGCCGGAACCGCACACGATGGCGCCGAACGGCAGCAACAGGGCGCGCGCCGTGCCGAGGTGGCCGAGCAGGGCGATCAGCACCAGCAGGCGCAGGTACATCATCATGATGGCGACGACGATGGCCGCCGGGGCCTGCACGGCAATGCCCGCATCCGTGCGCGATGCGCGGCCCAGCACGATGGTGACCGCGGTGCTGGAGTACAGCCCGCCGATGATGCCGGTGACCAGCGTGCCGGCCCTGGGCCAGATGTAGCGGTGGGCGACATAGCCGAGATAGGACAGGCCCGAGATGGCCACCACCGCCAGCCACACCTTCTGGTAGCTCAACGCGGGCAGTCCGGGCAGCGGCGAGGCCGGCATCAGCGGCAGCACCAGGCCGGCGATGATGAGGAACTTCGCCAGGGTCACGCCCTCGGCGCTGGGGAAGGCGTCGGACAGGCGCCGGATGAACGGTTTTTCGCCCAGCATCAGCATGGTCACGACCATCACCGCCGCCACGAACCAGTCGGGCTGGGTCAGCACCAGCGGCCCCAGGGCGTAAGCCAGCAGGGCGACGAGCGAGGGCAGCAGTTCGCCGCCGTTGTCGGCGGGCTGGCGTGCGGCTTGCGTGCTTTGCGCCACGCGCGGCCACAAGTCCACCGTCAGCCAGACGGCGAGGGCCGCCAGTCCCGCCAGATAAAGCCCGTGCGTGTCCAGCAACGCCGGGGCGACAACTGCGGCCGAGCCAACCGGCGCAGGCGGTGGAAGCGGGGTCGGTGATCCGACGTGGGCCAGAACGCCGTCGAGCAGCCACAGGACGAAGCCGAGGGCACCGATCAGGGTCAGCGTGCGCGTGGTGCCGAAGCCGATGCCTTCGCCCTGCGACCTGCGGTCGCTGTGCAGTTCCAGCCCCAGCACGAAGCTCAGCAACACGGTTGCGGCGAACTGCAGCAGCAGCGGGGGCAGGGCGTCGGTCATGGCGTCATGCGCTGGCGGGCACGAGCAGGGCAGCGGCTTGCGCTGCCATCACCGCCTCTTCGTCGGTGGGCAGTGTCAGGATGGGTATCCGGCTGGAACGGGAGGCGATGTGGAGATGCCCCGAGCTGTTGGCGGCGGCGTCGATGTCCAGCCCCAGCCAGCCCAGGCGCTGCACCACGGCGGCACGAATGCCGGCTTGGTGCGTGCCGATGCCGCCGGTGAACACCATCGCGTCCAGACCGCCGAGCGCAGCGGCGACAGCCCCGATCTGCCGCACGATGCTGGCGACGAACAGGTCCACCGCCTGCTTCGCGCGCGGGTCCTCGCTGGCGAGCAGGTCGCGCGTATCGGCACTGATCCCGGAGACGCCAAGCAGGCCGCTGTGCTGGTAGAGCAGGCTTTGCACCTCGCCGGGGCTCAGTTGGTCGTGCTGCAACCATTGCAGCACCAGACCGGGGTCGAGTGCGCCGCAGCGCGTGCCCATCACCAGGCCGTCGAGCGCGGTGAAGCCCATGGTGGTGGTGACGCTTTGCAGGCCGCGCAGGCCGCACAGGCTGGCGCCGCTGCCCAGATGCGCCACCAGCACCGCAGCTTGGGCGCGCTCGCCCAACACGGCCGGCAGGCGGCGGCTGATCGCCTCGAACGAGAGTCCGTGAAAGCCGTAGCGCTGGTAGCCGCGATCGTGCCAGTCGCGCGGGATGGCGTAGCGCCGCTCCGCATCCGTGTGGCCGGCATGAAAGGCCGTGTCGAAGCAGGCCAGTTGCACGGCATCGGGCAAGGCGGCCTGCGCGGCCTGCACGCCGGCGAGTCCCGGACCCTGGTGCAGCGGGGCGAGGCTGGCGAGCCCCAGCAAGTCGCTGAACACCCCGGGTGTGATGCGTGTGGCTCGCGTGTGATGCAGTCCGCCATGGACGATGCGGTGCGCCACGGCGAAGGGGCGGGGTGCGTCGCAAGTGCGCTCGAGCCAGGCGATGAGCCACGCGGTTTCGGCGCCGATGTCGCCGCGCAAGGCGCCTGGCGCCAGGCTGCGGGTGGGCTGGCCGGCGTGGACATAGCTCAAGGTGGGTTTGCCCTGCGGCGCCTCGATGTCGCCGCGCAACAGGGCCACAGGCAGGCCCGATGGTGGGCACGCCGCGGCGGCATCGAACAGCGCGAACTTCAGGCTGGACGAGCCTGCGTTGATGCAGAGGATGGTGGAGTTCATGCGCAGGTCAGGGGGCTTGCGACGGCGGCACCGGCGATGCCGGGGACGTTGGGGAGTCTGTGGCCGAAGCCAGCAGCACCGCCAGCGCGCACGAGGCCATGCGTGCATCGGGCTGGTCGGCGCGGCTGGTGAGCACCACAGGCACGCGCGTGCCGAGCACGATGCCGGCGACCTTGGCCTCGGCCAGGTATTCGAGTTGCTTGGCCAGCATGTTGCCGGCTTCCAGGTCGGGCGCGACCAGGATGTCGGCGTCGCCAGCCACCTCCGAGTCAATGCCCTTGGTCTGCGCAGCAAGCCTGGATACGGCGTTGTCGAAGGCCAGCGGACCGTCGAGCAGGCCGCCCTGGATCTGGCCGCGAGCGGCCATCTTGCAAAGTGCCGCGGCGTCGATGGTGGACGGGATCTTCGGGTTCACGGTTTCCACCGCCGAGAGTATGGCCACCTTGGGTCGCGCGATGCCCAGGGCATGCGCCAGCTCGATGGCGTTCTGCACGATGTCGCGCTTGGCCTCCAGGTCGGGCGTCACGTTCACCGCCGCGTCGGTCAACAGTTGCAGACGCGGCTGGCCCACGGCGTCGATCACGAACACATGGCTGATGCGCCGCGCCGTGCGCAGGCCGTTGCCGGCGTCCACCACGGCATGCATCAGCTCGTCGGTGTGCAGCGAGCCTTTCATCAAGGCCTGCACCTCGCCAGCGCGCGCCATCGCCACAGCCTTTGCCGCCGCCGCGTGGCTGTGTTCGGTGGCCACGATGGGATAGGTGCCGAGGTCGATGCCGGCGGCGACGGCGGCAGCGCGGATCTTCGCCTCGGGGCCGACGAACACCGGGGCGATGAGCCCGGCCTGCGCCGCCTCCACCGCGCCGCCCAGCGAGACGGCGTCCACCGCATGCGCAACCGCCATCGCCAGCGGCGCACGGCCGCTGGCGATGGCCTGGGCCTGCGCGACCAGCGCGCGCAGTTTCACACCGGGGTCGCGCAATGCAAGCTGCGGCAAATGGACCCGCTGGCGGCTGATTTTTTCAGTCGGCACCAGCACCTGGGCGTTGCCTTGCACCACGGTGTCGTTGCGCTGGTTGACCACGCGGCAATGCAGGGTGGCGCGCGGGGCGAGGCCGGTGGGTGTGTCGATGGCGGCCACGGTCACGGTGACACGCACCGTGTCGCCCAGGACAACGGGCTTGAGGAATTGCAGGTTCTGGCCGAGGTAGACCGTGCCCGGCCCCGGCAGTTGCGTGCCCAGGAGGTTGGAGATGAGCGCCGCACTCCACATGCCGTGCGCCACAATCGCGTGGAAGGGATCGCTGGCGGCGAAGGCGGCGTCCACATGCGAGGGGTTCACGTCACCCGACATCAAGGCGAAGGTCTGCACGTCGCTCATGGTGAAGTTGCGCGTCAGGCTTGCGCTGTCGCCGACCTTGAGCTCGGCCAACGGTCGATTTTCGATCAGTTCGGTCATGAAGCCCTCCTGGTCAGTGGCGGGTCGGTTGGTTTCAGCGCTGGACCACATCACTTCCGGGTGCGTCCATCAGCGGCGGCCGCTCGGCTGCACCCGAGCGTGGCGGTGGCACCCTGCTGCTGCCGTGCGCCACCAGCCAGTTGTGCCACCGCGGCCACCGCGAACCTTGCTCCAGCCTCGCCTGGTCCAGCCCCTGTTCGGGCGCGAGGAAAGCCGTATCGTGCTTCTGCGTGGCCCAACGCAAGTGCCGCCCAGGATGGCCCGGGTCGCTGACGCTGCCGGCGTTGTGACCGCCGCTGGTGAGCACAAAGGTGATCTCGCAAAGGTGATCTCGCTATCGGCCAGCAGCGTGCCGCCGAGGCAGTACCCCGCGGCATGCACCGTGTGCCGGGCACGATGCGCTGCACGGCAGCGAGTGCCGCCAGCAGCCCAGGCTTGTGGCAATCGTCCATGCCGAGGTTGCGGTCCTCGCTGCCGGGGTTTGTCCACGAGATCATGAACACGCTATGGCCCTGGTTCACCAGGTAACTGGCCAGTGAATTCTGCGGCGACAAATCCAGGATGCGGTGCTTCATGATCCACGCCGGCACGCTCAACACCGGCTCGGCGCACAGCTGCGGCGTGTTCGGGCAGCACTGGATCAGCTCGATCAGCCGGTTGCGCAGCACCACCCTGCCCGGCGTGGTGGCCGCCTCCCGGCCTGGCAGGAAGTGTTCCGTGCCCGCTGGGGGCTGAGCCATGACCGCACGCTGTTCGTCGTCCATCCATGCCTTGGCACCCTGCAGCAGATTCATGCCGCCGTGCTGAAGCGTGGCGTCGACGATCTCGGGGTTGGTGAGCGGCGCGTTGCTGGGCGCGAGCTTGTCCAGCCATTGCCGTGCGGCGAAGGCCACCACCGGTTCGTGAGGCGCCCAAACGCCATGCACCCCGGTGGTGGCTTCACGCCACCAGTCTTCCTGCAACAGGAAGGCTTGCTGCAGCCGGTTGAAGGGGTAGCGTTGCCAGGCCGTGTCGGCGAAGCGATGGTCGTTCGCGCTCGCGTCGATGCAGCCCGGCGCGTCGCATGCACCCGGGCGACGGCCCGTGGCGCGCACGGCATCGCCGGCATAGGCGGCAGCCTGGCGCAGGGCATGGTTGGCCAGAGCCAGGCGCGGTTTGCCGGGTCGGGCCGGACGGGGCTGCGTGTCGGACTTCATGCCCACCTCCTGAAACGGATCTGCAACGTTTGTAATGTTGCGCCGCCATCTCGCTCTTGATGTGTGTCAAGCCATTGCGGCGCCCGGGCTGGATTGGGCATCGCGCGTGTGGCGCGGTGCGGCGCGCGTCAGGTCCCCATTGCACAATAACGCGTTCTTGCGACTTGCCGAGCCTCCTGCCGCACCGTCCCTGATGGGGCACGGGGAACTCGGGAGCCGCGCTTCGTCACTCTGAGAGGATGTTTTCATGCGAGTTACCGTCATCGGCGCCGGCTACGTGGGCTTGGTCACCGCGGCCTGTTTTGCCGAAGTGGGCAATACCGTCACCTGCGTCGAGCGTGATCCGAGCCGCATCGCCGCGTTGGCCAAGGCCCAGGTGCCGTTCTACGAACCGGGCTTGAGCGAGCTGGTGGCTCGCAACGCCGAGGCCGGGCGCATGCGCTTCGTGCCCAGCCTGGAGCAAGGGCTGCCAGACGCGCAGGTCTGCTTCATCGCCGTGGGCACCCCGCCGCTGCCCAGCGGCCAGGCCGACATGAGCCAGGTGCGCGGAGCGGCGGCTGAAATCGGCCGTCATGCCAACGGCCCGTTGGTGGTGGTGCAGAAATCCACCGCGCCTGTAGGGACCGTGGCCATGGTGCATGGCGCCATCGATGCCGAACTGGCCAAGCGCGGCGTGCAGCACTGGGTCAGCGTGGTGAGCAACCCCGAGTTCCTGAAAGAGGGCTCGGCCATCGCGGACTTCACCCGCGGCGACCGCATCGTCCTGGGCAGCAACGACGAACGCGCCGTGGCCGTCATGCGCGAGTTGTACCGTCCGTTCAACCGCAACCACGAAAAAATCATGGTGATGCACCCGGCCAGTTCCGAACTCACCAAATATGCAGCCAACGCCATGCTGGCCACGCGCATTTCGTTCATGAACGAGCTGGCGCGCCTGGCCGAAGCCGTGGGCGCCGACATCGAACAGGTGCGCTTGGGCATGGGCGTTGACCACCGCATCGGCAGCCATTTCCTGTACGCCGGCGCGGGCTACGGTGGTTCATGCTTCCCCAAGGACGTCAAAGCCCTGGCGTTCATGGCTCGGGAGGCCGGCCTGCAGGCGGAGTTGGCCGAGGCGGTCGACGCGGTGAACCAGCGCCAGAAGCAGCGCCTGTTCGAGAAGATCGCCGCGCATTTCGCGGCCGAGGGCCTCAAGGGCAAGACCATCGCGGTCTGGGGCCTGGCCTTCAAGCCCAATACCGACGATATGCGCGACGCGCCGGCCATCGACCTGGTCGAGGCGTTGCTGGCCAACGGTGCGCACGTGCGCGGCTTCGACCCGGTGGCGATGGACTCGGCGCGCAGGCTGTGGGACGGACGCGAGGGGCTCGAACTCGTCGCCACCGCATCCGCCGCGCTGCAGGGCGCCGACGCCCTGGCCGTGGTCACCGAGTGGCACGCCTTCCGTTCGCCCGATTTCGACGAACTTGCGCGCCGCCTCAAGGCGCGGGTGGTGTTCGACGGGCGCAACCTGTGGGAGCCCGCAAGCGTGCGCGCCGCCGGCCTGCACTACCACGGCATCGGTCGGGGCTGAAGCCGCGGCATTTTGAAGCGCGGACCGGAGCCCCTCCATCGGCCGTCAAGGGGTGATGGGAGTAACATCCTGTCTTCACGGGGCCGATCCGGTTTCGACGTGAATTTTGAAGTCGTGGAGTGCATGCCGAGCACCAGTTCGCTCGTAAATCCACTGGAATCAAGTTAAACGCGAACGACGATAGTTTCGCTCTCGCAGCTTAATTGCCGCGGGCCTTGCAACGGCACGCTGATGGGCCGGGGTGGCAACACCTGCAAGGTCATTCACATCAGCTCGTGATTGCGTGCGCCGC
>JAJZDV010000025.1:13001-29407 GCA_021846025.1 Pseudomonadota bacterium | reverse complement strand
CTCCGCCAGCGGCGGCATGAACACGTGGAGAATGCCGCCGCGCGCCTCCACGCACAGGGCGGTGCGCACGGTGCTGCCCGCGGAGGCGAAGCGCGCAGGTTCGCGCTCGGGGTCGTGGTCATGGGAGGCGGGCTGGGCGCTCGCGGCCTCCACGCCCCGGCCCTCCCCGCCCACGGCAAGGGGGCCTGCACGCCTCCCCCAGGCGTGGGGGAGGTCGGGAGGCGGAGCGTCGCCCGCCCCTGGTGCGTCACGACCCTGGCCTTGCACCGCCGCAGCGCCATCCTCGGCAAATCCGTCCCCAGGATGGTGCGCGCCCACGCCACCCCCCGGGTTGTACTGCTGCCGCAGTGGCGCTGCGTCGGGCAGCGGCCGGCGCGGGGCGAAGGGGTCGGGCGCGACATCGGTCAGGCGTGCGCCTTCGGTGGCCCAGGGCAGTGCGTCGAGTGGCAGGCGCCAGCCCATGGCCGAGTCGCCGGGAAACAGGTACATGCGTTCGTCACGGAAAAACCAGGGGCCGGACACCCAGCGCGGACCGCGCAAGGACACGCCGTGGACAGCCCCCAGGCCTGCCGCACCGGGTTCGCGCCTCAGCGGCAGGGCGTAACCCGTGGGGTTGCGCAGGCCCTGCTCGAACACCTTGCGCAAGCGCTTGCGTTCGAGTTCATCTTCGACGCGCGAGTCGAACGGGTCGACATTCACCGGCAGGCGGCGCTCGCGCCAGAGGTAGTACCAGGCGTCCTCAAACCCGGCTTGGGCATGCGAAGGGTTCACGCCGAGGGCATCGATCAAGGCCAGCATGAAGGTGAGCGCGTCCTCGCGCGTGGCCTGTCCGCCGAAGCGCTCGTCGGCGAACAGCGACGGGTCGTGCCAGCAGGGCTGGCCGTCGCGCCGCCACACAGCCGAAAGTGCCCAGCGCGGCAGTTGTTCGCCCGGATACCACTTGCCCTGGCCGAAGTGGAGAACACCGCCGGGGCCGTAGCGGTGGATGAGCTTGCCGATGAGTTCGCCGGCGTAGCCGCGTTTGGTGGGGCCTTGCGCGTCGGTGTTCCATTCGGGCGCGTCGCGGTCGGTGACGGCGACAAAGGTGGGCTCGCCGCCTTGCGTCAGGCGGACGTCGCCGTTTTTCAGCTGCTGATCGACCAGTTCTCCCAGAGTCAGAACCGCCTGCCACTGGTTGTCGGTGTAGGGCTTGGTGACGCGTGGCGACTCCTCGACGCGGGTGACGGCCATGCGGTGGCTGAATTCGACCTCGCATGCGTCCACCAGCCCTTCCACCGGCGCGGCGCTGGACGGCGACGGGCTGCAGGCCAGCGGGATGTGGCCTTCGCCGGTGAGCAGTCCGGAGGTGGGGTCGAGACCGATCCAGCCGGCTCCGGGCAGGAACACCTCGCACCAGGCGTGCAGGTCGGTGAAGTCGGCGGTGGCGCCGCTGGGGCCATCCAGCGCCTTGACATCCGGCGTGAGCTGGATGAGGTAGCCGGAGACGAAGCGTGCCGCCAGCCCCAGATGCCGCAGAACCTGCACCAGCAGCCAGCCGGTGTCGCGGCAGGAACCGCAGCCCAGCTCCAGGGTGCGCTCCGGGGTTTGCACGCCGGGCTCCATGCGGATGAGGTAGCTGATGTCGTGCTGCAGGCGCCGGTTGATGCCGACGATGAAGTCCTGCGTGCGCTGCGGCTTGGACAGGTCGATGCTGTCGAGCAGCGCCGCCAGCCGCGGGGTGCGCGCACCGGCTTGCAGGTAGGGCGCCAACTCGACCTTGAGTTCGGGCGCGTACTGAAACGGAAACTCCTCGGCTTCGGGTTCGAGGAAGAAATCGAATGGGTTGTAGACCGACATCTCGGCCACCAGATCGACGGCGATCTGCAGCTGTCGGGTCTTGTGCGGAAACACCAGCCGCGCCTGGTAATTGGCGAACGGGTCCTGCAGCCAGTTGATGAAATGCTCGGCCGGCTCGACCCGCTGGCTGAACGACAGGATGGGCGTGCGGCAATGCGGCGCCGGGCGCAGGCGCACCACGTGCGGGGAGAGGTTGACGGGCCGGTCGAAGCGGTAGTTGGTGATGTGGCTTAAGGCGACGTGAATGGCCATGAGGGGGCACCTGGGGCTTGGGTCGAGGGGCAGGAGGTTGGCGAGACGGTGCGCGGCGGACTGCGGCCCTCAGGCGGCGAGAAAGTCCTGGCTGATGCCGCCGCCCAGGTCGTTGATGCGTTCGAGGAACCGGGTCAGCCAGGCATGCAGGCCGGTGGCCATGATCTCGTCCACCTGGCCGTACTGCAGTTCGGCGTTGAGCTGACCGGCGCGGCGCAGGGTTTCGTGCGAACGCCGGTTGGCCACCGCACGCAAATGCCCCGTACCCTCGAGCACGCAGGCGGCGAGCGAGCGCGGCATGTCGGGCCGCAAGATGAGCAGTTCGGCCACGCGCTCGGGCGTGATGACGTCGCGGTAAACCTTGCGGTACACCTCGAAACCCGAGACCGAGCGCAGCACGCTCGACCAGTAATAGAAGTCGTATTCCTGCACCCGGCCGTTGGCCGAACCGTGGAATTCGGCTTGCAGCGCGTGGAACTTCACATCCAGCAGGCGCGCCGTGTTGTCGGCGCGCTCCAGGAAAGTGCCGATGCGCAGGAAGTGAAACGCCTCGTCCTGCAGCATGGTGCCGGAGGTCACGCCACGCGACAGGTGCGAGCGGTTTTTCACCCATTCGAAATATTCGCCGGGGTCGCGTGCGAAGCGCCCGTCGGCCAGCAGGCGCCAGGACTCCAGCCAGGTCTGGTTGATGGTTTCCCACACCTCGGTGGTGATGGCGCCACGCACCGCGCGGGCGTTTTCGCGCGCCGCGCGCAGACAACTCTGGATGGACGAGAGGTTGTCCATGTCACGCACCATGAAGTCCAGCACGTTGCCGGCCTCGATCGCGCCGTGGCGCGCGGTGTAGGCCTCGGTCAGTTCGGAGATGCCGAGCAGCCCGCGCCAGTCCAGGTGCTCCGTGGCGCGTTCGGCTGCCCCGATCCCGGCATCCGGCGGCGGCAGCAGCGCCGCCTGGTGCTGCACGTCGAGCATGCGCGCGGTGTTTTCGGCCCGCTCGGTGTAGCGGGCCATCCAGAACAAATGATCGGCAGTGCGGCTCAGCATTCAACGCTCCAGAACCCAGGTGTCTTTGGTGCCGCCACCCTGGGAAGAATTGACCACCAGCGAGCCCTCGGCCAGCGCCACGCGGGTCAAGCCCCCTGGCACCAGCGAGACCGTCTTGCCCGACAGCACGAACGGTCGCAGGTCGATGTGGCGCGGCGCGATGCCGACCTCGACGAAGATGGGGCAGGTGGACAGCGCCAGCGTCGGCTGGGCGATGTAGCGCTCGGGGTGAGCCTTGAGTCTGGCGGCGAAGTCGGCAATCTCGTCCTGGCTGGCCGCCGGGCCCACCAGCATGCCGTAGCCGCCCGCGCCGTGCACCTCCTTGACCACCAGCTCCGGCAAGTGCGCCAGCACATAGGCCAGGCTGCCGGCCTCGCGGCACTGGTGCGTGGGGACGTTGTTCAGCAGGGGTTTTTCGCCGAGATAAAACTCGATCATGGCCGGCACGTAAGGGTAGATGGATTTGTCGTCCGCCACGCCGGTGCCGATGGCGTTGGCCAGGTTGACATTGCCGGCGCGGTAGGCCGCCATCAACCCGGCGCAGCCGATGGCGGAATCGGCACGAAAGGCCTGCGGGTCGAGGAAGTCGTCGTCGATGCGACGGTAGATCACGTCCACCCGCTGCGGGCCCTGCGTCGTGCGCATGTAGACGAAGTCGTCCTCCACATACAGGTCCTTGCCCTCCACCAGTTCAATGCCCATTTGCTGGGCGAGAAAGGCGTGCTCGAAGTAGGCCGAGTTGTACATGCCCGGCGTGAGCACCACCACGGTGGGGTCGTTGACCGCGGGCGGCGCCACGGCGCGCAGTTTCTCCAGCAGCAAGTCGGGGTAATGCGCCACCGGGGCGACGGCATGCAGGGCGAACAGGCCGGGGAACAGGCGCATCATCATGCGACGGTTTTCCAGCATGTAGCTCACCCCCGAGGGGACGCGCAGGTTGTCTTCCAGGACATAGAACTCGCCGACGCCCTGTGCGTTTTCGGCGCGCACGATGTCCACCCCGGCTATGTGCGCATACACCTGCTGCGGCAGGTTGATGCCCTGCATCTGCGACCGGTACTGCGCGTTGCCGAGCACCTGTTCGGCCGGCACCACACCGGCGCGCAGGATGTCCTGATCATGGTAGATGTCGTGCAAGAAGCGGTTGAGCGCGTTCACACGCTGCTTCAGCCCGGCCTCCAGGTAGCGCCATTCATGCGCCGGAATGATGCGCGGAATCAGGTCGAAGGGAATCAGCCGCTCGGTGCCGGCGTCGTCGCCATACACGGCGAAGGTGATGCCGACACGGCGAAAAATCAGCTCCGCTTCCTCGCGCTTGGCCTGCATCGCCAAAGGTGGCTGCGCCCCCAGCCATTGGTCGTAGCTGGCGTAATGGGACCGCACGGCACCGTCGGCCGCCTGCATCTCGTCGAAGTAGCGCATGGTTCGCTCGTGACCAGCTTGGATGGAAATCCGGAGGATGGTCCTGACGAGCTTGCAAAAAGCAGGCCAGTCCGGGCCAAGCAGGGCGGATGCCGATAAAAAACCCGACAAGTTCGGCAACTTCTGCCCGATTGTGCCTGCCACCCGGGTCGGCCGCATCGGGCGTGCGCAAGCCGGAGGCTGGCTGGGGCTGTTCAAGCTGTTGCCACACCCGCGACGCCCTCGGCCGTGGCGGCGGCAAGGGGCGGAGGACGCGGGGGCAGAACCAGCGTGAGCCGGCCCGCGGGCGCGCCCGGCAGGCGTCAGAATTCGGTCGGATCGACGTCGATGGCCCAGCGCACGCTGGCCCTGGCCTGCTGCAGCGCGCCGCGCCAATGCACGAGGAAGTCCTGCAACACGGCTCGGCTGCCGCCCTCCACCAGCACATGCTGGCGATGCACATCCGCCACCCGCGCCAGACTGGCGGGCACGGGTGGGTAGATCATCAAGCCGCCAGGCACACGCCCACCGCAGCCCGGAATGTCGGCCGCAAGCGCGCTGGCTCGGGCCAGGAAGGCGTCGAGCACCTCGGGCTTCTTGTGCTCGGCGCGCAGCAGCGCCTGATGGCTGAACGGCGGCATGCCGGCATGCCTGCGCTCCTTCAATTCCTGCGCGGCGAAGCCGGGGTAGTCGTGCGCCACCAGGGCGCGGTAGAGCCGATGCTCGGGATAGGCGGTCTGCACCAGCATCTCGGCGGCCGAGGGCGCCGAGCTTGAGCCAGGGGACGCGGTGCCGGCGATGCCGGCCGGGGGGGTGTCGGCGCGGCCGGCGCGGCCGGCGGCTTGCATCAGTTGGGCGAAAAGTCGCTCGGGACCGCGCAGATCGTGGGTGAACAGGCCGGCGTCGGGGTTGAGCGCGGCCACCAGGGTGACGCGCTGAAAGTCGTGGCCCTTGGTGATCATCTGCGTGCCGACCAGGATGTCGACTTCGCCCGCGTGCATCTGCGCGAAGCCGGCCTGCGCCGCCCCCTTGCGCCGGGCGGTGTCGGCGTCGATGCGGGCGATGCGCGCTTGCGGGAACAGCACGGCCAGCGCTTCCTCCACACGCTGCGTGCCGCGCCCCAGCGGTTGCAGGTCGAGGCTGCCGCAGTCGGGGCAGGCGCGCGGCACGGCGGCGCGGTGGCCGCAGTGGTGGCAGCGCAGGCTGCGGTCGGTGCGGTGGTAGACGAGGTGGGCGTCGCAATGCGGGCAGTCGCTCAGCCAGCCGCAATCCGGGCAGCGAATCACCGGCGCGTAACCACGACGGTTGAGGAACAACAGGCTTTGCTCGCCGCGCGCCAGGCGTTGGCTGATGGCTTCGAACAGTGCCTGACCGATGAGGCCGCCCTGACGCAGCAACGGGTCCTGGCCGGCGTGCAGCAGGCCGACCGCCGGCAGTCTGCCGCTGGCGCGCTCGGGCAGTTCCAGCAGACGGTAGCGGCCACGCTGCGCCGCGCGCCAGCTCTCCAGCGAGGGAGTCGCCGATCCCAGCACCACGGCGATGCCGCGCTGCCGCGCGCGCCACACCGCCAGGTCGCGCGCCGAGTAGCGCGCGCCTTCTTGCTGCTTGTAGGAGGCGTCGTGCTCCTCGTCCACCACGATCAATGCCAGTTTTGGCAGCGAGGCCAGTGCCGCCAGCCGCGTGCCCAGCACGATGCGTGCCGCGCCGCTGTGGGCGGCGTACCAATGGTCGAAGCGCTCGGCCTCGGCCAGGCCACTGTGCAGCACCGCACGTGGTTCACCGGGAAAACGCTCGGCGAAGCGCTGCACCAACTGCGGGGTGAGATTGATCTCGGGGGTGAGCACCAGCACCTGCGCCTGCGGGTCTTGCGCCAGAACATGCGCGGCGAGCTGCAAATACACCTCGGTCTTGCCGCTGCCGGTGACGCCGAACAGCAGGAACGTCGCGTAGCCCCGGGCCGCGCGGACGGCATCGACAGCGGCTTGCTGTGCAGCTTGCAGCGCGGGCGGCAGGGAGTCTTGTCGCGCCGGGGGCGCCGTGGGCGGCTTGGCCTGGAGTGCCTGCGCCGCCTCGCCGTGCGCAAGGTCGTGCAGGGGCACGGGGATGGCCATCGGCACGGTGTTGCGCACCCGGTCTGGGGCACGGTCCTGGGCAGCATCCGGCACCGCGTCCACCCAGCCCTGCGCGGCCCAGTCGCGCAGCAAGGCGGCGGCCTTGGAGTGCAGTTTGCGCGCCGCGACGAGTTGCAGCCGCGGTGCGGCATCCGGAAGGATGCGGGCTTGCGGGGTTGCCGCGTCGGGGGTTGCGGTGCTGGAGTCCTGCGGGGGCTCGCACCCCAGCGCGGCAGCCAGCCGCCACAGCGCCGCATGGCGTGGAGACAGTTGTTGCGCCAGGGCCGTGCCGCCGGCCAGAGTGAGGCGAAACGCCTGGGGTTCGCGCCGCCGATGCCAGCCGGCCACGCGCTTGGCGACCGCAGCAGCACCGTGGCTGCGCAGCCAGGTGGGCAGGGCCGCAGCCATGAGTTCGCCGAGAGGACGTTGGTAATAGGTCGCGGCGAACTGCAGCAAATCCAGCCAGTCGGCGTCCAGCGCAGGCAAGGCTGACACCACCTCGCTCACCGCGCGCAGCGACGCTTGCGGCGTGGCGCTGTTCTCGGCCGGGCCCAGCACCATGCCCAAGACGTTTTGCCGCCCGAGCGGCACCCGCACCAGACAGCCGCGCGGCAACGCCCCGACCTGGAGGTAGTCCAGGGCATCCCAAAGTGGGGCGTCCACCGCAATGCGATGCAGGGTCATGGCGAAGTGGATGGCGGGGTGTCGGCGGGCAGCACAGCATCCGGGTTGACCACAAAATTCGATGCCATCGGCCTTGGCTAAGTGAGTGTCGACTCGCTTGCGGCGCATCGCCTTTTCGAGGCCCGGGACGTTGGAGAAATGGTCAAGCCATGCTGTGAATAACTTTGTGAATAGTCCGTGCCCTGTTGCACTTCCGGGCTGTGGATAAGTTTGTGCACAAATTCAGGCCAAGCCAATTGCACTCCTAATAATGTTTAATAATCAAAGACTTAACCGATGTAACTTCATGTTGTGCTTGTGATTTGTTTGCTGCGCTGCATGGTATCGAAAATTGTGCATAAGAACGCACCGATCTTGACATCGTGGCAGCAATCGGCAGGACAGTTGTCCTCGGACTCGGCCACGCATGATGGGGCGTTCGCCCACTGCAGTGTGGCAGACCAGCCACCGGCTCAACGGCGCAACGTGCGGCTGTGGCTGTGCACGGCCTCGACGAGGGCGCTGACGTGCTCGGGCGGAGTGAACTGCGAAATGCCGTGGCCAAGGTTGAAGACGTGCCCCACCGCCTCGCCCGGAGCCAGGGCGCCGAAGCTGTCGAGCACGGCGCGGGCCTGCGCGGCAATGTGCTGCGGTGGCGCGAACAGGATGTTGGGGTCGAGGTTGCCCTGCAGCGCCACGCGCTGGCCGACCTGCGCTCGCGCGGCGCCGAGGTTCACGGTCCAGTCCAGCCCCAGGGCGTCGGCACCGCTGTGGCTCATGGCCTGCAACCAGGGGCCGCCGCCCTTGGTGAACAGGATGATGGGGACCTTGCGGCCTTCGTGCTCACGCTTGAGTTGGCTGATGACGCGCTGGCTGTAGGACAGGGAGAACTCCTGGAAGGCCCCGTCGGCCAGGGCCCCGCCCCAGGAATCGAACACCATCGCGGCTTGCGCCCCGGCGTCGATCTGGGCGTTGAGGTAGGCGGCCACGGCGTCGGCGTTGACCGCCAGGATGCGGTGCATCAGGTCGGGGCGCGAATACAGCAAGGTCTTGGTGGCGCGCCAGTCGTCGCTGCCGCGGCCTTCCACCATGTAGCAGGCCAGGGTCCAGGGGCTGCCGGAAAAACCGATCAGCGGCACGCGCTGGGTGCCGTCCTGGACCAGGGCGCGGCGAATCTGCGCCACGGCGTCGAACACGTAGCGCAGTTGGTTCAGGTCCGGGGCGCGCAGGGCGAGGATGTCGGCCTCGGTGCGCAGCGGGCGCTCGAAACGGGGCCCTTCGCCGGCCTCGAAGCGCAGTTCCAGGCCCATGGCGTCGGGCACGGTGAGGATGTCGGAGAACAGGATGGCCGCGTCCAGCGGATAGCGGTCCAGCGGCTGCAGCGTGACTTCGGTGGCGAAGCCGGGGTTCTGCGCCAGGCCGAGAAAGCTGCCGGCGCGGGCGCGGGTGGCGTTGTACTCGGGCAGGTACCGCCCGGCCTGACGCATCAACCAGATGGGGGTGTAGTCGGTGGGTTGGCGCAGCAGGGCACGCAGGAAGGTGTCGTTGGCGATGGCGGTCATGGGGGCATTGTCGCAAACCCCCGCGGCGCCCCAGACCGGCGCCGGGCTGGGCCTCACACCGGACGCCAGCGGTTGAGTTGCTGCAGTTCGTACTGGGTGCTCACGCTGGACTGGGTCGCCTGGTCCACCGTGGTCTCGATGCCCTTGACCGAGCGGCCGGCCGCGGGCGCATACCAGTACCGGCTGGTGACCGTGGCGTTGGGTGTGGTGTAGACCCCGTGCAGGCGGATGGCGGCAAAGCGGCCGGCAGGAACGCTGACCTCCTCGCTGGCCTGGACCTGCACCCGCACGCCGATGTGCGACTCCTGCCACCACTCGGGCTGGCTCTGGACGATGACCTCATCCCACGCCTCGCCGCTGGACATGGGAAACTTGAATTGCGGAAACGCCGGTTTGTAGAGAATGGGTTCGCCGGGGGTGAGTTCGCGCGACAGCAGATCGAACTGGTTGTCGTAGATGCTTTTGAGCCAGGTGCCGTCGGCCTTGTCACCGTTGTTCACGTCCATGTGGATCTGTCCGTCGGGCAGCAAGTCCACCACGCGGCTGCGGATCAACAGCCCCGCATCCTGCTTGTCGCTGTCGTCCAGGGTCCGGGTCAGAAACAGCCATTCATCGCCGACGCGGATGTCGGGGCGGGGCAGTTGGCTCAAGGATGAGCCGGCGCTGGCGGGTGGGGACATGGGCATGGGAGCGGTGCCTCGGGGGTTGGTCGCATGGGCCAAGCATAGTGGGCGACAAGATGGGGCAGCAACACACCCACTTGGCTCGCGTCCAAGCCGCCAGCCGGTGACGGCGCAAGACGGCTCAGGCCGCCTGGTCGGCATGCTGACCCGCAGCGACATCCTGGCGGTGTGGCGCGAACATCTGCTCGACCAGCATCAGCGCGGACGCTGACCTCGGCCTGCACGGCAGTGCTGGCGCCGATGGGGCCGCTTCATTCCGGCGCCGCACCGGGCCGGTCCGGCAGTCTCGGGGCGCTGCCCTGGGGCCGGGGTCGGAACGCGGCATGCCGGATGATTACGCAAATAACTTGCGTTATTGGGCTGGGCGACGGCATCATGCAGGCATGGCACGCCCGTCGCACCTCGCCGTCGCAATTCTCACGCTCATGCGCGCGGCGTCGCGCCACGCCTGGACGCTGGAGCAGATCCATGCCGACCTTGCCGACCAGGGCTTGCCGGCAAACTTCTCGTCGGTGTTTCGTGCCGTCGAGCGCCTGTTGGCCGACAAGGCGCTGCGCAAGGTGCCGTTGCACGCGGCGTCAGCGCGCTACGAACTGGACGGTCCGCATCACGACCATTTGCATTGCACCACCTGTGACGCCATGACACCGGTGCCCTGCCTGGCGACAGGCCTTGGCCTGGGAGCGCTGGAGCAAAGCACCGGCTACCGCGTGACCGACCATGCGATCGTGCTGGAGGGGCTGTGCCCGCAATGCCGGCAGCAAGACCCGTGCTGATGCCGCCGCTTGCGCTTCGGCGGATGGTCAACGGCGCCGACGGCTGCAACCGCGTCGAGCCTGTGACGGCCTGCGCCCTTCGGCGTGGGCCTCCATTCCATCCACAATCCACATGAACGGATTTCCTCCCTCCCCTGCCCGAACCCTGCGTGCCCTGCACCGGCGTCTCCTTGGCTGTGCTGGCCTGGTCCTGGTTGCTGCGCTGTGGCCGCTCGCCGGGGCCCATGCCGCGCCGATCCCGGTGGTGGCGGCCGAGAGCACCTACGGCGCGATTGCTCAAGCCATCGGCGGACCGTTCGTGCAGGTCAGCAGCATCATCCGGAACCCGAATGTCGACCCGCACCAGTTCGAGGCCACGCCGCAGACGGCACGCCACGTGGCGCACGCCGCCATCGTGGTGATGAACGGGCTGGGCTATGACGACTGGATGCGCAAGATGCTGGCGGCCAACCCGGCGCCGAAGCGGGTGGTGATCGTCGCCGCAGCGCTCGATCCCGCGCTGTTGATGCCCGACCAGAACCCGCATGTGTTCTACGACCCGCGCGTGGGCGCGCTGCTGGCGCGACGCCTGGCCACCCTGCTGCAGCAGGCCGATCCGGCGCATGCGGCCGACTTCAAGCGCAATCTGCAGGCCTTCGAGCAGAGCCTGCAACGGGTGGACGGCGCGGCACGCCGACTCGCCGCGCAGCATCCCGGTCTGGCGGTGCTGGCGACCGAGCCGGTGTATGGCTACATGCTGCGTCAGCTCGGCTGGCGCAGCCTGGGCGACACGTTCCAGTTCAATGTGATGAATGGCACCGAACCGGCGCCGCGCGTGGTGGCCCGCTACGAAGACGAACTGCGGCTGCACCGTGTGGCCCTGCTGATCTACAACAACCAGGTGAGCGACCCGCTGACCGTGCGCATGCGCGACATCGCACGCCAAAGCGGCATCCCCACCGTGGGTGTGAGCGAATTCACGCCGCCTGGAATGGACTACCCGGACTGGTTGCAGAGCAGCCTGCGCGCCGTGCAGCAAACCCTGGCCGAGGGTGGGCGATGAAGGCCCGAGCGCCGACTCATGCCGGAATGGCGGCGGACACCGCCGAAATCGTCGACAACCCGGCGAGCGCGAACAGGGGTGCGTCGGCCACCTGGGCCGTGCAAGCCCGTGGCCTGCGCTGCCAGCACGGCGAGCAGGCCGTGATCACCGCACTGGACCTGGCACTGGCCCCCGGCCAGCTCGTGGGCGTGTTCGGCACCAACGGCTCGGGCAAGACCACGTTGCTGCAAACCCTGGCCGGCATCCTGCCCGCGGGTGGCGGCAGCCTGGACCTGCTCGGCCAACCCCTGGCGACCGCGCGCACCCGCATCGGCTATGTGGCGCAGACGGTGCCGGAGGGTGCCTTCGGCCGCATCGACGCGGCCAGTTTCGTCGCCGCCGCCTGGCAGGGCGAGCGCTGGGGACTGGGCCTGCGCCGCGCCGCCGAACGTCGCCAGGCCACGCAGCAGGCGCTGCACCGGGTGCAAGCGCAGCATCTGGCGGCGCGCCCGATGGCGGCGCTCTCGGGCGGCGAGCGCCAGCGCGTGTGCATCGCCCAGGCGCTGGTCAATCCGGTGCGCCTGTTGCTGCTGGACGAGCCGCTGTCCAACCTCGACCCGCGTTCGCAACAAGGCGTTCTGGCGTTGGTGCGACGGCTGTGCGATGCGCAGCAACTGGCGGTGATGCTCAGTGCGCACGACATCAACCCGCTGCTGCCGGTGATGGACCAGGTGCTGTATCTCGCCGCCGGCCGCGGTCGCATCGGCACGGTGGATGCGGTGGTCAACGCCGCATCGCTCACCGAGCTTTACGGCCTGCCGATGGCGGTGGCGCGGCACGACGGCTATGTGTTCATCCACCCGGCACGCGGCTTCATGCCCGAAGCGTCACCGCATGGCGACCACAGCCACAGCCACAGCCACAGCCACAGTCAGCGTCGCGGTCAGCCGCAGGCTCAGGCCGCTCATGGCTCCGATGTCTCCCCCGCACCGGCTGAGGGCGGGGTGCGGGACAACCCGCCGGGCGCCGTTGAACCCTCGGGGGGGCGACCATGATCCTCGGGCTGGAATACGGCTTCATGCGCCACGCCCTGCTGGCCGGCAGCTGCATTGCCGTGGCCTGTGCCGCCGTGGGCTATTTCGTCACGCTGCGGCGCCAGGCGTTTGCAGCGCACGCGCTGTCGCATGTCGGCTTCACCGGCGCGGCGGGCGCCATCCTGTTGGGTGTCAGCCCTTACCTCGGTCTGTTCGGCTTCACCCTGGCGGCTGGCATCGCCCTGGCACTCGCCGGCAGCCGACTGCGCGAGCGCGACATCGGCATCGGCATGGTGTTGATGTTCGCGCTCGGACTGGGCGTGCTGTTCCTCAACCTCTACACCGCCAACGCCCAGGCGGCCATGAGCATCCTGTTCGGCAGCATCGTCGGCATCACGGCGGCTCAAGCCGGACTGTCGCTGGCCGTGGCGCTGGCTTGCCTGCTGGCGCTGGCGGCCATCTACCGGCCGCTGGCCTTCGCCAGCCTCAACCCCGAAGCGGCGCGAGCGCGCGGTGTGCCGGTGCGTGCACTGGACTTGCTGTTCGTCGCCCTGGTGGCGGCGGTGGTGGCCATCGCCGTCCCCGTCATCGGCGCGCTGCTCATCTTTGCCTTCCTCATCGGCCCCGCAGCGGCGGCGCAGGCGTTGGCGCGCGGCATGGAGCGTGGCGTGCTGCTGGCCATGGTGTTCGGACTGCTGCTCACGTGGTCAGGCCTGGCGGCGGCGTACTACATCGGCTACCCGGCCAGCACCTGGATCGCCTCGCTCAGCTTCGCCTTGTATCTCGCGGCGCAAGCTGCGCGGCCCCGGCGCGCGACGCGTGCCGCTGGCTGAGCCCGCCGTGGTGGCATGGCAGACGAACCTGGACCCCCGGCGTCGGCAAACCGAGGGGCTGCGGCAGGCCGGGCTCAGAGATGCGCGGCCGCCGTGCCCGCCACCCAGGAGACCACGCTGGCCAACAAAAAAATGAGGAATTTGGTGTTGCTTTCCAGGCCGATGTTTTCGAACAGGCGCTTGAGCCACCAGACGGCAAACGGGTAGGACACGAAGGAGACAGCCAGACCCAACATGGTGCAGAACGGAGCAGGAAAGTCGCGTTGATGACGTGACGATTATCGGCAACGTCGGCGCGCCCGGCTGTGTGCGGCTGTAACGGCTGGCGGCCGGCTGCTCAAACCGGCTCGGCCGACGCCCTGGTCGAGTCCGTCTGCGACCAGGGCCAGAGCGCGGGGTCGGCGAAGCACCGCTTCAGGTAGTCGATCCACAGCCGCTGGCGCAAGGGCATGTGCTTGCGCTGGGCGAACACGATGTGGATGCCGACGGGCGGCGCGGCGTAGTCCGCCAGCACCTCGACCAGGGCGCCCGTGGCCAAGTCGTCGCCGACCTCCCACATCGAGCGCCAGGCCAGGCCGTGGCCTTGGATGCACCATTGGTGCAAGACGGCGCCGTCGGTGCAATCGAGGGGCCCGCTCAGGCGCAGGTGCAAAGACTCGCCAGCCTGCTGGAACACCCAGCCGCGCGGCTGGCTGGCCACGCTGGAATAGGTCAGGCAGCGGTGACGCTGCAGGTCCTGCGGTGCTTGCGGAGCACCGCAGCGGCGAATGTAATCCGGCGATGCGACGCAGGCGCGGTGGCTTTCCCCCAGGCGCACGCTCACCAGGCTGGAGTCGGCCAGCGCGCCCACGCGTATGGCGCAGTCGTAGCCTTCGTTGACCAGATCGACCAGGCGGTCGGTGAGGTCCAGCGACAGGGTGACGTCGGGGTTGCGCTGCCGGAATTCCGGCACGAGCGGCGCCACATGCTTGCGGCCGAACCCGGCTGGGGCGGTGATGCGCAGATGTCCACTGGCCTTGACTCCGCCCGCGGTGACACTGGCTTCGGCGCTTTGCAGATCGGCCAGCAGGCGTTGGCAATCTTCCAGAAAGGCGACACCCTCATGCGTGAGGCTGATGCGCCGCGTGGTGCGCACGAGGAGTTTGACTCCGAGACGCGTTTCCAGCGCGTCGATGCGCCGTCCGATGATGGCGGGCGCCACGCCCTCGGCGTTGGCTGCCGCCGTCAGACTGCCGCGGCCAGCCACGGCGACGAAGGTTTCAATCTGCTTGAGTCGGTCCATAGCGGTCTCTTGAGCCCGCCCAACTCTGGCCGGCATTGTGCATCAGTTGGGTACTCATGCCGATATTGAGCATTATTACCACCATCCAAGTCAATAGTGACTTGCACCATGGCTCTGGCGATTGCGCCAAATCAACTTACACTTTGCAATGCAACATTGCTGTGCCGCAACGCGACCGCCACTCCCCGTCTTGCTCGCTGTTCGAGCCGTTTTGCCCCTTCGGAGCACGCGAGATGGCCTGCATCACCGCCTTGCGCACCGCAACATAAAACACCTCACCCAACTCAGGAGATTCGCATGAAAGCCAATGATCTGCCCCAGGGCATCCGCATCGTCGCCCCGCACAACCCGGCCTTCGACGCCGTGCTCAGCCCCGAGGCACTGGCTTTCGTCGCCACCCTGCACCGCGCCTTCGAGCCACGGCGCCAGGCATTGCTGAACGCGCGCAAGGTGCGCACGGCCCGTCTGGATGCCGGCGAGAGGCCCGATTTTCTGCCCGAAACCCGCGCCATCCGCGAAGGCGACTGGACCGTTGCACCTCTGCCCCCCGCCTTGCAGCGCCGCCGCGTGGAAATCACCGGCCCGGTGGATCGCAAGATGGTCATCAACGCCTTCAATTCAGGCGCCGACAGCTACATGGCCGATTTCGAAGATGCCAACACACCGAACTGGGACAACCAGATCCAGGGGCAGATCAACCTGAGCGAGGCCATCCGCCGCCGCATCGTGCTGGAGCTGAACGGCAAGACCTACCGACTGAACGACACCGTGGCCACGCTGCAGGTCCGCCCGCGGGGCTGGCATCTGGACGAAAAACACATGCTGGTGGACGACCAGCGGGTGAGCGGCGGCCTGTTCGACTGCGGCCTGTTCCTGTTCCACAACGCGAAGGAACTGATCGCGCGCGGCGCCGGCCCGTTTCTGTATCTGCCGAAGCTGGAAAGCCATCTGGAAGCGCGGCTGTGGAACGACGTGTTCGTGCTGGCGCAAAACGCGCTGGGCCTGGCGCAAGGCACGATCAAGGCCACGGTGCTGGTGGAAACCATCCTCGCGGCCTTCGAGATGGATGAGATTCTGTACGAACTGCGCGAGCACAGCGCCGGCTTGAACGCCGGGCGCTGGGATTACATCTTCAGTGCCATCAAGAAATTCAAGGTGAACCGCGACTTCTGCCTCGCCGAACGCGGCCAGATCACGATGAACGTGCCGTTCATGCGCGCCTACGCCCTGCTGTTGCTCAAGACCTGTCACAAGCGGCACGCTCCCGCCATCGGCGGCATGAGCGCGCTCATTCCCATCAAGAACGACCCGGAGAAAAACGCCAAGGCGATGGAAGGCATACGCCTGGACAAGCGCCGCGACGCCACCGATGGCTACGACGGCGGCTGGGTCGCCCATCCCGGACTGGTGGCGTCGGCGATGGACGAATTCGTCGCCGTGCTCGGCGACAAGCCGAACCAGATCGGCAAGCCCCGCGACGACGTGGCCGTGGTCGCCGCCGACCTGCTGGACTTCCGGCCCGAGACGCCCATCACCGAAACGGGTCTGCGCAACAACATCAACGTCGGCATCCATTACCTCGGCGCGTGGCTGTCGGGCAGCGGCGCCGTGCCCATCCACAACCTGATGGAAGACGCAGCCACCGCCGAAATCTCCCGCAGCCAGGTGTGGCAGTGGATTCAAAGTCCCAAGGGCGTGTTGACCGACGGGCGCAAGGTCACGGCAGAACTGGTGAGCGGGCTGATTCCCGAAGAATTGGCCAAGATCAAGGCCAGCGGTGCCGAAGGTCGGTTCGACAAGGCCGCGCAGATTTTCGAGCGCATGGCCACGGGCAAGGATTTCATTGAATTCCTCACCCTGCCGCTCTACGAAGAGCTCGGCTGAACACGGCGGCAACGCGCCAGGCGC
>JAJZDV010000025.1:0-12901 GCA_021846025.1 Pseudomonadota bacterium | reverse complement strand
TGCCCCTCGGGGGCGTCCGGCGAGCCATCGGGCTTGTGCTGCTTGCGCTGCAGCTTCTCTTGCTTCTTGCGTTGCTTGGCGAGTTCCTTCTGGCGTTTCTCGTAGGAGTAATTCGGCTTGGCCAATGTGAGTCCTGGTGGGGTTGTGAAAATCAGCCGCTGAAGAAGCCACCGTCGCGGGCTTGCTGATCGGCGTGATAGCTCGAGCGTACCAGCGGGCCGACTGCGGCGTGGGTGAAGCCCATGGCGCGGGCTTCGCGCTCGAACATGGCAAACGTCTCGGGCGGCACATAGCGCGCCACCGGCAGATGGTGGCCGCTGGGGGCGAGGTACTGGCCGATGGTGAGCAGGTCAATGCGGTGGGTGCGCATATCGCGCATCACATCCAGAATTTCGTCGTCGGTTTCTCCCAGACCCACCATCAGCCCGCTCTTGGTGGGCCTGCCGGGGTAGCGGCGCTTGAAATCGTCCAGAAGCTTGAGTGAGTGGGCGTAGTCAGCTCCGGGGCGGGCCTGCTTGTAGAGCCGCGGCACGGTTTCCAGGTTGTGGTTCATCACGTCCGGAAGGCCGGCGGCAAACACGTCGAGCGCCTTGTCAAGCCGGCCGCGGAAATCGGGCACCAGCACTTCGATCTGTGTGGCGGGCGACAACTCGCGCGTGGCGAGGATGCAGTCGACGAAATGCTGCGCACCGCCGTCGCGCAAGTCGTCACGGTCGACACTGGTGACCACCACATAGCGCAGCCGGAGTGCGGCGATGGCCTGGGCCAGATTGCGCGGCTCCTCGGCATCGAGCGGATCGGGACGGCCGTGCCCGACGTCGCAAAACGGGCAACGGCGGGTGCATTTGTCGCCCATGATCATGAAGGTGGCCGTGCCATGGCCGAAGCATTCGCCGATGTTCGGGCAGGAGGCCTCCTCGCACACCGTGACCAGCTTGCGCTCGCGCAGCAAGCCCTTGATTTCGTAGAAGCGCGAGGAAGGTACGGCAGCCTTGACGCGAATCCAGTCGGGCTTTTTCAGCGCCGGGCCTTCGGCCACGATCTTGATCGGGATGCGCGCGGTTTTGGACTGGCCCTTCTGTTTGGCCGTGGCGTCCGCCGCAAGTGGCGCGACCGTCGGGAGGTTGCCGTGCTTGGCTTCGGGGCTAGGGTCGAGCGAGGGGTTCATGGGCAATGGGGGCGAGGTTCATGCCTGCAAAGGGGTGTTGGGCTTGACGACCGGAGGGATGCTGGATGCGGCATCGGCCAGCATCGCCAACTCGGTGGCGAAGCACATGCCGACCGCGTCGGCCCGGGTGTGCACGCCGAGTTGGGCCAGATCGACGACGTCGAGCCCGGAGAATCCGCAGGGGTTGATGCCGGCGAAGGGGGTGAGATCCATGTCGACGTTGATGGCAACGCCATGATAGGTGCAGCCCTGACGCACCTTCAGGCCGAGCGCGGAAATCTTGGCACCCGCGCGAGGGTGGGGGGCGCCCAGGTAGATGCCGGGTGCGCCGGGGCGCCTCACGCCCACCACGCCCAAACGTGCGAGGGTGCGAATCACGGCGTCCTCCAGACGATGCACGGTCTCGCGCACCATCCAGTGCCGGCGGCGCAGGTCCATCAGCACGTAGACCACCGCCTGTCCCGGGCCGTGGTAAGTGACTTGTCCGCCACGGTCGGTTTGCACCACGTCGATGCCTTGCGCATCCAGCACATGCTGGGCCTGGCCTGCCTGTCCCAGGGTGTAGACGGGCAGGTGTTCGAGCAGCCAGATTTCATCGGGCGTGGTGGGCAGGCGCGCGGCCGTGAAGGCCCGCATCGCGTCCCAGACGGGCACATAAGCCTGCAGGCCAAGTTGGCGCAAACCGATTCCGCCGGGCAGCGCCTGCGGTGCACGCGCCATGGCTTGCTCCAGCGTCTGCCGGTCGGCTTTGAGGCCGGGATGAAGCCGGGTCAAGCCCCCGATGGCCGTACGCTCCGCCAAATGTCGCGATGCTGCAGCGGACGCTGCAGCATCGCGATGGGGAACGGAACGGTCCATCCATCTATCGTAACGCCATCTCGGGGTTTTCCCGAGTGACGCGGCTTGACTCGGGCCCAGTCAGCGCATCGAACGGCCCGCCGACCTCAGGCCTGCTGCGCCAGCAACTGGCTGATGAGGCCGTGCAATTCGGCAAAATTCGGCGGCCCGACGTACTGTTTGACGATATGGCCCGACTTGTCGATGAGGAAGCTGGTGGGGGTGAGGCGCACATCGTGGAAGGCTTTGGCGATGTTGCCGCTGGTGTCCATCGCCACCGGGAATGGCAGCGAGCCCAGGGGACCGGCCGTGGCGAAGGTTTTCACATAATCGGGTCGGTCGTAATTCATGGACACGGCGACCAACTCGAAGCCCTTGGGGGCGAACTGATCGTAGGTCTGCACCATGTGCGGCATTTCGCTCACGCAAGTGGTGCAGCTCGTGGCCCAGAAGTTCACCAGCACCACTTTGCCCAGCAGGTTTTGCGAAGTGAGGCTCTTGCCGTCCAGCAGGGTGTAACGCACTTCGGGGGCCTTCGGGTCGCGACCGATTGCATTCCAGGTCAGATAGCCGGCCAAGGCCACGGCAACCAACGCCACCATGGCCGTCCATTTTTTCAGCGATGCTTGCATCTCAAGTTCACCTTGCGCGTCTGCGCCTTTGATTGCGTGATTTTAGGCGCCGCAAAAAATTTTGCTCGGACTGCGGGCGCTGCACGTTTGTGCATCGGGCCGGCGGAAAGTTCGCTCACCTGGCGATGCCACCAATCCTGAGTTCGCCGCGTGGCAGACGCCGCGCAGCGCCGAGAACCCTCGGGAACTTGCTCCGGGCCAGCCGGCATGTTCCTGGTCTGCGCGTCGGGCCGGGTCGGTCAGCCGACCTTGGGTGCGCTCAATTGCTCGGCTTGACCACGCGCCCGAGCCGCCAGTTGGTCTCCCATTGATGGGCGTAGACGCTGGCCAGTGCCGGGGCGTTCCACACCACCAGCACGTTCTCGGCGTTGTAGCGCGCCGCGGACACGCTGTAGTTGTAGCTTCCGGTCTGCACGCTGCGGCCGTCGATCACCATGAACTTGTCGTGGAAGATGGGATAGACGTCGATCGAGCGCACCGCGACGCCGGCCAGCAACAAGGCGTTGATGGCATGACGGGCGTAGCGCCGGTCGTCCTCGAAGTTGGTTTTCCAGTCCAGCAGCACGCGCACGTGGACGCCGCGCTTGTGGGCCGCAATCAGCGCCTTGGCCACCGCCGACGCCGTGAAACTGTAGGCTGCAAGCTCGATGCTGTGGTGCGCACCGGCAATGGTGGAGAGCACCAGGCGCTCGGCGCTGCCGTCGGGCGAGAAGCCCACCGAGGTGGTGGCGCGCACGTCGTCCTGTGACGCGGCCTGAGGACTCCGGGGTCGAGCCCTGTCGTCGGCCTGCGCCGGCCCCGCGACGCCCAGCAGCAGGGCCATGAGGAGCCATGGCGCGCAACGAGGCCGGAGCTTGCAAAAGACTGGCATGGGGAGCGGTCACGGGAAGCGTGGGGCCTGGGGCGTTGAAAGCAAGCAGCCGACGCCGGCGTGGCCCGGTGTCGGCTGCTTGCTTCGCCATCACGCGGGCCACATGCTCTGCCGACGTCAGGACGACGCCATCCTCGCGCTGATGTGCGCTTGCGCTTACTTCAGATGCGCGTTGAGCAACTTGGTCATTTCGAACATCGTGACCTGGGGCTTGCCGAAGACGGCCTTGAGCTTGACGTCGGCATTGATCATGCGTTTGTTGGCCGGGTCCTGCAAGTTAGCGGCCTTGATGTGCGCCCAGACTTTTTTCACCACCTCGGTGCGCGGCAGCGGCGCGGCACCGACCACCGCAGCAAGTTGCGGGCTGGGGGTCAGGGGCTTCATGAACGCGGGGTTGGGTGCGCGTTTGGCGGGGGCCGCCGTCTTGGCTGCGGCTGGTTTTGCAGTTGCCATGTTTCAAACTCCATCGATTGCTTGAGGGGGGCGCACCCGGCTTGCGGCGGCAGGCGCGCGTTTTGTGTGCTGGTCGGCACAGCGGTGCCATGAAAGCTCCGACCCCGCATCTTATAGCCCAGCGCGCCCACGAACGGCAAACGCGGCCGCCCCGGGCGCACGAGGCCAAGTCGCCGGGCCGCGGCGCGCGTCCGGATCCTGGGCCTTGCAAGACCGCTCCTGCGCGGTACGGGGCTCCATCAAGAGCGAGCCTCGCCTCGGACGCGTGGCTTTGGGCGCAGCGGGTTTCAGAGCGTGCTGACGTCGATCTGCCCCTGCAGCACCTCGCGCACATCACCGCCGACCCAGACCTGGCCTTGCGCATCCTGCGCAATGTGCACGCGGCCGCTGCGGCCCAGGCGCGTGCCTTGCGCGGCCACGTAGTGCGCCGGTCGTGCGCCGGTGCCGATCAGCCATTGCGCCAGGCTGGCGTTGAGGCTGCCGGTGACGGGGTCTTCGGGCACGCCAACAGGCGAGGCGAAGGCGCGCACTTCGATGGCCGTTTCCTGACCTGGCGCCTGCGGCGCAGCCACGCCGACCTTGACGCGCAGGCGCTTGAGCGCGCCATGGTCGGGTTCGAGTTGCAGCACGGTGTTCGCCGTGTCCAGCCAGAGCGCGAGCCAGCGCGGGCCGTTGTCCAGCCAGGCGCTGGCACGCACGTCGGCGGCGGCCAGACCGAGGGCGGTGCAGACCTGGCCGAGCAGGCCCGGTTCCACCGTCTCGGGGCGCATCGGTGGCGCGGCGAAGGCCAGGCGCTGGACCGTCGTGGCGGATGCCGGGGCGCTGCGTTTCACCGGCACCAGGCCGATGGCGGATTGCTGCATCACCACGTCGGCCCGGGCGGGCACGCCGCCGCGCTGCAGCCAGGCGGCGCAGGTGCCCAGCGTCGGATGGCCCGCGAAAGGCAACTCGCCACCGGGCGTGAAGATGCGCAGCCGGTAGTCGGCGCCGGGTTCGGTGGGACGGAGCACGAACGTGGTCTCCGACAAGCCCAGCCATGCGGCGACGGACTGCATGCAGGTGCTGTCCAGCGCGTCAGCCTCTAACACCACCGCCAGCGGGTTGCCACGGAAGGACCTGGGGGCGAACACATCGAGTTGCACGAAGGGCAGGTTCATGGCGAGATTTTCAGGTGGTGCGCAGCAGCGACGGTGCCGGGGTCGCACCGGTCTGCTCAAGCTCCAAGGCCTGGCTCAACAGGGCGCCGAGTCGGGCGACCGCGTCTTGAAGGATGGTCGCCTCGACGTTGGAGAACGACAGACGCAAGGTGTTGGGCGCGGCGGCGCCGACGTTGAAGGTGGCGCCCGGCACATAGGCCACGCCGCGCGCCACGGCCTGCGGCAGCAGGTTCGCGGCGTCCATGCCCGCGGGCAGGGTGAGCCAGACGAACAGTCCACCTGCGGGTCGGGTCCAGCTCACGCCGGCCGGCATGTGATTGGCCAGGGCTTGCAGCATGGCGTCGCGCCGTGTGCGGTAGATCTGGCGCAGCTGCGGCAGACCGTGCTCGATCACGCCGGCTTGCAGGGCCTGGAGCAGCACCCATTGGTTGAAGCTGGCGGTCTGCAGGTCGGCCGCCTGCTTGGCTTGCGCGAGCTTGTCGATCAGCACTTGTGGCCCGGCGACCCAGGCCAGGCGCAAGCCAGGGGCGAGCACCTTGGAGAAGGTGCCGAGGTGCACGCCCTGCGCCACGCCGCGTGCGATCAGGCCAGGCTCGGGCGGGGTGTCGAACCACAATTCGCCATAGGGATCGTCCTCCACCAGCCAGGCGCTGGATGCGGCAAGTTGTGCCGCCAGGGCGTCGGCACGCCGGGGGGCGATGCTGCGCCCGGCGGGGTTGGAGAAGCGCGGCTGCAGATACGCCATGCGCGCCCCGGGCAAGGCAGCGGCGAGTTGCTCGGGCAAGGGACCGTCGTCGTCCGCCTCGATGCCCACCAGGCGCGGGCCGTACAACGCGAAGGCCTGCAATGCCCCCAGGTAGCTGGGGCGCTCGACCAGCACCGGGCTGCCGGGGTCGATCAGCACCTTGCCAAGCAGGTCCAGGCCCTGCTGCGAGCCACTGGTGATGAGCACTTGCGCCGGCGTGAAGTCCATGCCCTGCTTGCGCAGCGACGCCGCCACCCATTCGCGCAGCGGCGCGATGCCCTCGGTGGGGCCGTACTGCAGGGCGACCCGCGGGCGCTCGCGCAGCACGCGGTCGGCGGCTTCGCGCAAGGCCTCGGCAGGGAAGCTGGCAGCGTCGGGCAGACCGCCAGCCAGCGACACCACATCGGCTCGCTCGGTCAAATGCAACAGCTCGCGTATGGCCGAGGAACGCAAGCGCTCGGCACGCTGCGCCAGGCCTGGAAGCTGGGATCGGGAGGAGGGCATCATCGAACGGCGTCCTTGGCGTTGCAGGTGGAGTTGGGCTCGGCGAGGGTGGGTGCCAGGGGCGGTTCCGTCCCTGGGGCGACTCGCGTGGCGAGGAGTGCCGGGACCGCTGGCTTCGCCTCCGCTGCGCTCACCCCGGCCGCAGCCGCTTGCACGCGCGCCCGCCGCCCCGCCACCACCGTGGCCATCACGGCCAACGCGAACCAGAGCGTGGTGGCGTCCAGCCGTTCACCGAGCAACAGGCTCGCGGCAAGCATGGACAAAAACGGCTGCAGCAACTGCACCTGCGACACGCGCACGGTGCCGCCGAGGGCCAGGGCGCGGTACCAGGCGAAAAAGCCCAGCCACATCGAGACGATGCCGAGGTAAGCCAGCGCGCCCCAAGCCGTTGGCGCGATCGCCGCCGGGTGCTGCGGCCAAAGCCAGTAGGCGGCAGGCAGCGTGATGGGCAGACTGAACACCACGGCCCAGCTGATGACTTGCTCGGGCGGCAACTGCTGCGCCAGCAGTGCGCCTCGCGCATAGCCCCAGCCACCGGCCAGCATGGCCAGTCCAAGCAATGCATCGGCGGCTTGAATCTGCAGGCCGCCGCCCGTTGGACCGGGATGCGCCAACTGGCCACCCTGACGCAAGGCGTAGGCGCAGACGAACGCACTGCCGGCTGCCGCCCAGAGCCAGAAGGTGGCACTCGGCCGCTGCCGCGCCAGCCTGGCACCGATCGCTGCCGTTGCCAACGGCAGCAGACCCAGCATCAGCGAGGCGTGCACCGCATCGACCTGGCGCAACGCCAGGCTGGTGAGCAGCGGGAAACCGAACACCACACCCGCCGCCACGGAGCCAATGGACAGCCACAGTCGACGCGGCGGCCAGGGTGTTCGGCGCCATGCCAGCCAGCCGGCCGCCAGCAAACCGGCCAGGGCGGCACGTGCCAGCGCCACGAACAACGGCGCGAGCTCCGGCGCCGCCTGCGTGCCCACTGCCAGACGCGTGAACGGCAAGCTGAGCGCGAAGAGCGACGTCCCCAGAAGCCCCAGGAGCCAGGCGCGGCCGGGAACATGCCCGGCCTGCCGGTCATGCGGCGCATCCGCTCGCGAGCCCGCGTCGTTCGTCAGCGAGCCTGGCAGCGTGGCGATGTCCGGAGCCGCTTGTGCCGCTCGTGCTGCTTGTGCCGTCTGTGCCGCCGGCGCCGCCACCTCGGGCGATCGTTCAATGGCTTGAATCATGCTCACAGCCTAATCGCGCCGCCAATACACAACCCATACACTTCAGCTTTCAGATGATGAATCTGTATGGGTGCTTTGACGATGACAGAATCCTCCCTCTCGGACCCTGCGGCCCGCAGCGTGCACGTCGCCGGAAGCCTGCAGACGCGCATCGCCTCCCGCTTTGCCCAGCAAATCCAGGCGCAGCTGCTGGCGCCAGGCAGCCGGCTGCCCTCGGTACGCGCCTGCGCCCAGCAACACCGCGTGAGCCCGCAGACGGTGGTTGCAGCCTATGACTTGCTGCAGGCCCAGGGCTTGGTCGAAGCCAGGCCGAAGCGCGGTTTTTTCGTGCGCGCCACGCACCAGGCGCCACGGCCGTCCACCATGCCGGCCGCCGCCACACCGCTCCCCACTCACGCCACCGCGCTGATGCGGGGCATGTTTGCGCAAATGCATGCCGTGGGCTCACCGGTCTTGCGCGGCATGCCGGGCGCCGGCACATTGCCGCCCGACTGGCTGCACACTCCGGCGTTGGGACAGGCGGTGCGCCGTGTGCTGCGTGAGGGGGAACTGGAGCGCGTCAGCCTGCACTACGGCCACCCGCAAGGCGACCCGGCGCTGCGCGAGGCACTGGCGCAGCACTTGGCGCAGATGGATCTTCGCGTTCCGCCTGAACAACTGCTGACCTGCCAGGGCGCGACCCAGGCGCTGGACCTGATCGCGCGTGCCTTCACCCGGCCCGGTGATGCCGTGCTGGTGGAGCAACCGGGCTGGTCGGCGCAGTTTGCCCAACTCGCCCAATTCGGCCTCGACCCGCTGCCGGTGCCGCGCGGCGCCGACGGCCCCGACCTGGAGCGCGTGGCGCACTGGGCTCGCACGCGCCGCCCCAAGCTCATGGTGGTGGTCAGCCGGCTGCACAACCCCACCGGCCAGGGCTTGAGCGCGGCCAACGCGCACCGCTTGCTGCAGTTGGCACGCGAGCACGGGTTTCTGGTCGTCGAGGACGATGTCTACGGACCCTTGAGCGAGCAGCCCTCGCCCTTGCTGACGGCGATGGACGCGCTCGATCACACCCTTTTCATCAGTGGATTTTCCAAGCTGCTGACCCCGGGTTGGCGCGTGGGCTATGTGGCGGCCTCGCGCCAACGCATCGAACGCCTGACCGACCAGAAGCTGCTGAGCAACCTCACCTCTCCGGCCCTGACCGAGTGCTGTCTGGCCATGCTGTTGCAGCAAGGCGTGCTGCGACGCCAGGCGCAGCATTTGCGCGAACGCCTGAGCGCTGCGCGCAAACAGGCGGTGCGTCAGGCGCTGGCGCAGGGCTGCCGCTTCGAGACTCCGGCCCAAGGTATGTTCGGCTGGGTGGACACCGGCGTGGACGCCGATCGCCTGGCCCAGCGCCTGCTGGATCAAGGTTATCTGCTCGCTCCAGGCCGCTTGTTCGACCCGCAGGCCGAGCCCAGCAGCCGCATGCGCCTGAATTTCGCCCATGCGCTGGACGCCGCGTTCTGGAAGGCCTACGCCGCGGCAGTGGCCGAGTTGCGCGCTTGAACGCCGGCCGCGCACACCTCCCGGCGACCTCGAAGCCGTCCGGCGCTACGCGCGGACATGTGCCGAGGCCCAGCCGGCCGCCAGGCAGAGCACCACGACCGCCGTCAAGCGCGTGCGCAGGCGCAGCCAGTCGGCCGCAAGCCGGGTCCAGCGCGCAGCATCCGGCCAGCCGGCGCCCTGCGCGGCGCGGGCGTAGCCGGGCCAGAGCAGGCCGTCGATGGCGCGCGCCAGCAAAACCACCAGAGCCAGCGCCAGCAGGCCCCAGGCACGCGGCATCACCAGGCAGCCCAGCGCCATCAGGCTCGGGACCACGCCCCAGAGCAGCCCCAGACGCTGCAGTGGCGAGTCGGCCAGCGGCCGCGCCAACACCACACCCCAGTGCACGGCGCCGATAAAGCTCAGCACCAGCGCCGCATAGGCGCTGAGCAGGCCGAGGGCGAAGGGCTGCATCAAGGCATCGGACGGGCTGGCCCAGGACATCGCGGCGAAGGCGGCGAAGGGGATGACTCCGGCCCAGCCCAGCACCACGATCCAGAACGAGAGCGGTGCGTCGGCATGGGCCTGGATGATGCTGTCGGCAGGCATGGGCATGGGCAGGGCAGCGTGCGGTGGATGGACATGTGCAGCGAAATTGTGCCGTGCCCAACGCCTTGTCGCCGGAGCTGGGTCATGGCAGCCGGCACCGAAGCGCGACGGCTGGGTTTCGAAGCGCGTTCGAACATACTCCATGCTGTAGGAAACCACGGGGTCGCGGCCCGACGAGAGCGGCCGCATGCGGCGGTATAGTTTCATGTGCAACATTGTGTTGCCATTCGAAACGACTCGTTCCAAAGACCCATCATGCCCATTTCACGCCGCCAGCTCGTTGCCGCTGCCCCTTTCCTCTTGGCCCCCGCCATCCTGCGGGCGCAGCAACCCATCGTCATCAAATTCAGTCACGTGGTTGCGCCCAACACACCCAAAGGCGCAGCGGCCGAACATTTCAAGAAGCTTGCCGAGGAACGCACGCAAGGGCGGGTCAAAGTCGAGGTGTATCCCAACAGTCAGCTTTACAAGGACAAGGAAGAACTGGAGGCGCTCCAGCTCGGCTCGGTACAGATGCTCGCGCCATCCTTGGCCAAGTTCGGACCGCTGGGGGCGAAGGAATTCGAGTTGTTCGATCTGCCTTACATCTTCGATAGCTACGAGGAACTGCACAAGATCACCCAAGGCCCGATCGGTCAGGGGCTGCTGAAAAAGCTCGACAGCAAAGGAATCCTCGGTCTGGCTTACTGGGACAACGGGTTCAAGGACATGAGCGCCAACCGCGCTCTGCGCAGCCCGGCGGATGCCAAGGGCCTGAAGATGCGCATCCAGTCGAGCAAGATTCTGGACATGGAAATACGCGCCATCGGCGGCATTCCGCAAGTGCTGGCCTTCTCCGAGGTCTACCAGGCCCTGCAGACCGGGGTGGTCGACGGCACCGAGAACCCGCCGTCGAATTTCTACACCCAGAAATTCTTCGAGGTGCAGAAGTTCATGACCCAGACCCAGCATGGCTATCTGGGCTACGCGGTGATCGTCAACAAGCCGTTCTGGGAGGGTCTGCCGGCGGACATCCGCAAGACGCTGGATCAGGCGATGAAGGAATCCACCGACTTCGCCAACGGCGTGGCACGCAAAGACAACGAGGAAGCCACCGAAGCCGTGCGCAAGTCCGGCAGATGCCAGGTGGTGGCACTCACCCCGGCAGAGCGACTGGCGTGGAAAAAGGCCATGGCGCCGGTCTATGTCGAAGCCCAGGCGCGCGTGCCCAAGGCGCTGATGGACGAGGTGTTCAAGACCACTGGATTCGATCCGGCCAAGTTGTGATCGCCTGATGGCGCATTGAGGCCCGTGGCGCCACTTTCGGCGCCACGGGCCTCATCGTTGTTCCGACCCCTGCGGAGTCTTTCCATGAATCCCCCGAACCTTGCCGCGCGCGTGCTCGACCGGCTCGAAGAAACGCTGATCGCCACCTTGATGGCTGCCGCCACGCTGCTGATCTTCGTCGCCGTCCTGCATCGCTACCTGGCCGGCATGCCCATTCCAGGCCTGCAGGACTTGCTGCTGCGCATCCATTTGAGCTGGGCGCAGGAATTGTGCATTTTCATGTTCGTGTGGATGGCCAAGTTCGGCGCCGCCTACGGCGTGCGCACCGGCATCCACGTCGGCGTCGACGTGCTGGTCAACCGCCTGGCGCCCGCGCGACGCAAGGCGATGATCCTGTTCGGCCTGCTGGCTGGCGCCCTGTTCACCGGCATCATCGCCACACTCGGCGGCATCATGGTGTGGAAGATCGGTCACACCTCGCAGGTCTCGTCCGATCTGGAATGGCCCATGTGGATCGTCTATCTCGCGATTCCTCTCGGCTCGGGCCTGATGTGCTTTCGCTTCCTGCAAGTGGCCCGGCGTTTCAACCGTGACGGCGAATTGCCCCACCACGACCCCGGACAAGTGGAGGGGCTGGACGAGCCGATGGACCTTGCGCCCGGGGTCGACAACATCCATCCCGTGGCCGGAGGTGCCAAGTGAGCGCCGCCATCATTTTCGGGCTGCTTCTCGCCCTCATGCTCACCGGCATGCCCATCTCCATCGCGCTGGGTCTGACGGTGCTGACCTTCCTGTTCACCATGACGGAGGTGCCGATTCAGGCGGTGGCGATGAAGCTGTTCACCGGGATCGAGAGCTTCGAGATCATGGCGATCCCGTTTTTCATCCTGGCCGGCAATTTCCTCACGCACGGCGGCGTGGCCAAGCGCATGATCACGTTCGCCACCAGCATGGTCGGGCACTGGCCTGGCGGCCTCGGGCTGGCTGCGGTGGTGGCCTGCGCGCTGTTTGCCGCCGTGTCCGGGTCGAGCCCGGCCACGGTGGTGGCCATTGGCTCGATCCTCATCCCAGCGATGGTCAAGGCTGGCTACCCGCCGCGCTTTGGTGCCGGCGTGGTGACGACCTCGGGGGCTCTGGGCATTCTGATTCCGCCATCCATCGTCATGGTGCTGTATGCCGTCTCCACCAACTCCTCGGTCGGTGCGTTGTTCATGGCCGGCGTGGTGCCGGGTCTGGTGTTGGCCTTCTTGCTCGGCCTCACCACATGGTGGCGGGCGTGGCGCGGCGGCTTTCCGCGCAACCCTCGCGCCACATGGGCCGCGCGAGGCCGGGCACTGCGGGAAAGCCTGTGGGGCCTGCTGCTCATCGTGCTGGTGCTGGGTGGCATCTACACCGGGCTGTTCACGCCGACCGAGGCAGCAGCGGTGAGCGCGGTGTATGCCTTCATCGTCGCCGTGTTCATCTACAAGGACATGCGCCTGAGGGACGTGCCAAAGGTGCTGCTGGCCTCGGCGAACATGAGCGCGATGCTGCTGTACATCATCACCAACGCCATCCTGTTCTCGTTCCTCATGACCTCGGAGCACATTCCGCAGACCATGGCGCAATGGCTGCTGAATGCCGGCGTCGGTCCCATCGCCTTCCTGCTGCTGGTGAACGTGCTGTTGCTGATGGCGGGCAACGTGATGGAGCCTTCATCCATCACGCTGATCATGGCCCCCATCCTGTTTCCGGTGGCGATGAAGCTGGGCATCGATCCCATTCACTTCGGCATCATCATGGTGGTGAACATGGAGGTGGGCATGTGCCACCCGCCGGTGGGCTTGAACCTGTATGTGGCCAGTGGCATCGCCAAGATGGGCATCACCGAACTGACCATCGCGGTCTGGCCCTGGCTGCTCACCATGCTGGGTTTCCTGGGCCTGGTGAC
>JAJZDV010000165.1 GCA_021846025.1 Pseudomonadota bacterium | reverse complement strand
CAGCGCAGCCAGGGACCTCATGAGAAGGCCGCGTACCTTGCGGTGACGCGGCCCGGTTCAGCACGGCACGAGGGTTTGTTGCCTGGTGCCAACCCCGCATGGATGCAGGGATTTTGGGGGGACTCCGGCCCGAGCTTCACCCAGTCCGGCCACCGCTGCGGCTGCACCGCCCCGGTGAACCCACTGTAGGCCTGAGGCGCTCCCGGCGTCAACCAAACTGATGCTTGCAGATGGGTTATTGCGGGATGCACCTTCGGCGTGGCGCGCAACCGCTTGATTCAACTGGCCTCGCCGCGAAGGGGAGCTCCGAGGGCTGAAGCCTTGCTGATCAGGGACCGCCGGTTCGGTGGGGTGCCGGCCCGGGCGCGACGCCTTGCGATCCGTGCATCACGGCAGGGTCAGCGACAGGCTGGCCTGCGGCGTCCAGCCGGCAGCAGGCTTGTCCAGCAGCAAGGGTGCCGCAATGAACTGGCGCGCTCCGGGCACACCGAGCGCTTCGAGCGCGGCGCGCAGGCTCACCGCACGCTCCATGGCCAATGCCTGCAGCCGATCGTTCGACGCGGGGATGTTCTGCAGCAGCAGCTTTTGCATCTCGGCCTCGGGCAGGGTCTTGGGCAATCCGATGGCGTCACGCGGTTTGTTGGGCAACGGGGTCTGGCGGTAGACGGCGGCCAGCACCTTGGCGTCATCGCTCTGCGGCACGACCTGGGTCTTGGCGTTGGCATAGGCCTCGGCGCGCGGCAGGTTGCGTTTCCACAGTGCCAGCATCTGCTGGTTCAGTTGCGCTTGACGGTAGGGATCGCGTTCAGCAGCCGGATCCACCTCGCCGGTGATGGTGAGGATGAGCTCGGATTTGGTCTTCAGGGCTTTGGCGACGTCGGCCAGCTTGGCCTGGTCTTGCGGCTGGAGGATGGCGGTTCCTGGCACGAAGGCGACTTGGCTGAGCTGATCGGCCGACCGATCGCTGCCGATCAGGTTGCCCAGAAGGCTGAACGGTGCCGTGACGGCGCGTACCAGCAGGTTGACGATGGCGCGGCCGATGACCGAACCGAGGCTGAACTCCGGGTCGTTGAGCGATCCGGAAATGGGGATGTTGACGTTGATGTTGCCGTTGCGGTCTTTCAGCAATTCCACCGCCAGCAGCACCGGCAGCTTGGTGGCGGTCGGGCTGTCGACCCGCTTGCCGAAGGTGAGCTGATCGAGCACGAGCCGGTTGTCGGCATTGAGTCGACCGTTGGCGTCGATGGCGTAATGCACATCCATGGACAGCAGGCCGCGCTTGATGTCGTAGCCGGCGTAACGCCCGGAATAGGGCGAGAGCGGCGCGAGCTGCAGGTCGGACATTTTGCCGTGCAGATCGAGCTGTGGCGGCGACAGCAGCGGGTTGGCCTTGCCGCTCAGCACCACCGTCGCCGTGCCCTCGGCCGTGCCGCGCAACTCCACCGGAGCGGGGTTGGCCCCGTTGGTGCCGAAGGCGCCGATGCTGCCTTCGACACCCGAAAGGCTGGTGGAATAGTTGGGCTGAACGAAATGGTCGGTGTAGTCCACCAGGCCGCCGGTGAGGGTGATGCCGCCAACGTCGATCACCACCTGGTGCGCGGCCGATGATGCAGCGCTGCTGCGGCCACCGAAGGGCAACCCGGCGCCGTTGTCCCCGGCGACACTTTCGGCCCCACGGTTGACGGCGTTTTGGGCGGTGGATGTGCCGGAGTTCGCGCTCGTGTTCGCGGCAATGCCTGTGCCCGCCGCCGCCGTTGGTGCCGGCAAGGGTTTGAACACCTGGGCGAGGTTGAGCTTTGCCTCTTTGCTCAGGATGACGCGGGCATAGAAGTCCTGCAGCGCCACCCCGTTCACCACGACCTTGGTGGCCGGGCCCAGGCCGGCGCGCGGGGTGTGCGCAATGTGCAGACCCTTGAGCTGCAGGCTGTTCCAGCCCAGCAGGCGTTCGCGCGGCTCCAGGGTGTCGGCCACGAAATGGCTCAAACCGGCGTTGCCGTCGAAGCTGAACGTGAATCCGGCGAGCCCCTGGCTCAGGGCGACTATGCCCGAAGCACTGGCTGGAGCGCGCAGCACTTCGGCATTCACCCGTGGCGGCAGGTAGTTATCGGCAATCTGCGCCGGCAGGTTGCGCGCATCGAGCTTGCCGTGCAGGCTGAAGGGGCTGGCCTGCACCTGCCCGGTGAACTGCAGCGAGCCGGCCACGGGGATTGGTTCTGGGCCAACGGTTGCCGTCGTCATGCCTGCGGCTTGAGCGGGGTTGCCGGGCGTTGCGACCGCGGCCTCCGGGGCTGCGCTTGCCGACGGCGCACCGGAGGCGACAGCGGTGCCCGTCGCGCTGGATGGACTGCCGGCGGTGGGGGCCGCGGGCGTGACGATCCCCGGAGTCAGCTCGACGGGCAGCTCGTCACTGATCTGCGCGCCCAGGGTCACGTTGGCCGGCTGGGTCTGCGGCCAGACGACGTTGCGCAGGCCGAGATGGAATCCGGTGACCGCCACCACCACCGGCTTTTTCGGGCTGGAGTCGGCAAGGTAGAAACGCCCTCCGTTCACCTCGGCCTGCTGCACCTGCACGCGCCAGGGGGTGGATGGTTGAGCCGCCTGGCCTCGCCGGGCGGGTGCCGGGGCCTTGCCGGGGGGTGGCAGCAGCCCCTGCGGCAGCCACTGCCGGAACGACCATTGCCCGGTGGAATCGCGCGCGACACTGGCTTGCGGATTCAGCACCTGCACCAGGCCGAACTGCGCCGTGTGTGCGTTCAAATCAACCTTCGCCTGGCGCACGCTCAGTTGCGCGGCACGCAGCGCGGCGTTCTGGCCTGCGGCGAAGCCGTCGATCCGGGCCTGGCCGATGTCCAGCGTCAGGGTTTGCGGCGAGGCGGCCCAGTGCAGGCTGGCATCGCGCACGGCAAGGTCGCGCGCCACCAGGCCACCGGCCGGGCCGAAGGCAAAACCCGCCCATTGCAGACGACGCATCTGGATCACGGCGCTCCGGTTTTGAGCCTGCCATTGCAAGTCAGCCTGCGTGCTGAGCAAACCACGCGGCAGGGCCATGCCATGCAGGAATGGAGTCGCGTAGGGCGCGGCGATTTGGGGGTCGATGTGCGTGGCCTTGAGCGATGCCTGCGCCTGTTGCAGAGTGCCCTGGCCTTGCAGTTGCAACTGCAGGCCCAGTGGGCCGGCGATGTCGGCGGAGAACGACGCCGGCGCCGTCAGTGGCCAGCCGATGTGGCTGACCTCCAGGTTGGGCGCATCGAAGCTCCAGTCCACGGCGGGCTTGACCGTGGCGTCGCGCCAGTGCACATGGCTGTCGGTCAACGTCACGCTGCCAACGCGGATGCTCCAAGGGTTGGGGCCGGGCCTTGCAGGGTTCGCCGTGTGTGCCACCGGCGCCACGGGAGGCGCGCCGGCGGCCGTCGCAGGCCGCTGGCTTGCCGTTTCGCCGGCCGTCTGACCGAAGCCCGCCAGGCCGTGTGCGCTGCGGTCGATCTCGGCCGAGAGACCAAGGACCTGCACCGAACTCACCTCGACCATCCGAGCCAGCGGGCGCACCTGAGCGAGGGTGAGCTTCAGCGTCTTCCAGCCGGCCAGTGGCGCGGCCGGCGTGTTCACGGCGCCGTTGAGCACCTGCACCGTGCCGCTCAGCGTCAGGCTGTCCCGGTGTGCCGGCACGAGGCTGAGTTGCAAGCGTGTGCTGAGCTCGCCGCTTTGCAGCCGCGCGGGCAGAGTGGCCGGCTGGTAGGGGGCGAAGGCGGCCAGGGCGAGGTTTTGCAGCTGCGCTGTCAAGGCCAGTGGCGTGCTGGTGGCGAACGGCATGCCGCTGGCGCTGAGTTGCAGCGGCGCACCGTTGAGCTTGGCCGTGGCGCTCAACTGCATGCGTGCCTTGCTGCCCGCCAGCGTGGACAGCGCCGGCAGGCTGGCATTCAACCCGGTGAGGCGGGTTGTGACCTTTGCCAGTTGGTCATCGAAGGTCACGCTGCCGTTGCGGATGTGCGCGTCGCGCAGCGCGAAGGCGGGGGTGCCGCTGGACGGCTTGCCCGGAGTCTTGGCCATGTGCGCGAGGATGTCGTCGAAGTCCATCCGCCCCGAGGGCTCACGCACGATGCGCAGTTGCGGCGCCTCCAGCAGCAGCGATGCAATCTGCGGCTTGCCGGTCCACACCGTGCGCCATGCCAGACGCATCTGCGCGCTGCCCAGGCGCAGGCTGTCGGCCGTGTTGGCGGCGTTGCGCAACTGCAGATCGTCCACCCGCAGGCGCAGGCTCCAGGGGTTGAAGCCGATGTCGCCAATGCTGGCCTGTCGCCCGGTGCTCTGCTCGATCCACTGTGCCGCCCTGTCGCGCAACAGGGCGGGCACGGTGAGCGGCGTGGTGACAAAGGCCAGGACCAGCAGCAC